>JAEUUS010000272.1 GCA_016787545.1 Saprospiraceae bacterium | reverse complement strand
GGTGCCGGCAGTCAGGCCATTGAGGGTGTGGGAGGTTCCATTGATATTGGCAACGATAGTCCAGGTTGGATCCACATTCTTTTTCCATTCCAATGTGTATGCAGTAGCACCGCTAACAGCAGCCCAGTTACAGGTTGCGCTTGTTTGGGTAATAGCTGTAGCATTCAAACCTGTAGGAGCATCACAATTGTTTCCGGAAGCTGGTTCGCAACCAGGTGAGCTGGCCAAGGCTACACGGGCGCCACCTGCAGAGAATAAGGATTGCATCCGGTTTTTTTGGCCGGTTGTAAATACATTCATGCAGGCATCGTCTGTATAGTCCATGTAGTTCATGAACATATCTCCATTCGGGCCGTTGCTGCAGCTAACCTGTGGGAAAGTAGGGCAGCCATAGTTTTCATCGGCCTGGTTTGGCGTATCACCCACATTGTCTGTTCCGGAGCAAGAAGAACCATCATCTCCCCAAATGTGATAGCAGTTGAGCCAGTGCCCCACTTCGTGGGTAGCGGTACGACCTTTATCAAAGGGTGGAGTGGAATTGATTGTACCAAAATAGGCGTAATCACAAACTACGCCATCGGTGCTGGCAGGTCCGCCAGGGAATTGGGCATACCCCAACAAACCACCGGAAAGATTACATACCCAGATATTGAGGTACTTATCCCGATCCCAAACATCCAAACCGCCAGTATTAAAAAACTTTACATTGTCGTTGGTGCTGAAACCATTAACGGTTGTTTGGCGGCGTTGTATACCGTTGGTGGCATTGCCGCTTGGATCCTGCGTAGCCATACAAAAATTGATTTCACAGTCGGCAGCAACTCCCTGGAATGCAGCTGGTGTATTACCTGCATCAGCGTTGGTGCGACGAAAATCCGCGTTCAACACATCAATTTGCGATTGAATTTCCGCGTCAGAAATGTTTTGTGCGTTGTTGTACCATACCACGTGAACGACTACCGGAATGGTAACTACGGCACGATCATGTGCCATTTGGCCAAATTTACGAGCGTGTTCTTCAATGCGCTCAATTTCCTGACGCATTGCCGGATTATCCAGGAGTTGTTGTTGCAGCACTTCTTCTGCTGCGCAATTACGATGCTGCGCGGATACACTCCAAGCACAAAGCAACAAGGCGGTTAAGGACAGTAAGAATTTTTGGAACATGTAAAAAAGGTTTAAAAAATTAAACAGTTCAAATTTGAAATGGCTATCAGTTTGGTGAATCGGAGAACTTTTAAGATTGTTCCAATGGGACGGATTAAAAATTGCGAAAATTCGTAGGGCAAATGTATTTTTTTGATTCTTATTCAAGAGAATATTTTTTCTCTGCCCTGTGCGCAATTTCAAGAAAACGAACCCTTAAACGTCTGTTTTTAAAAATTATGTATGGCAAAGCAAATTCAGTTTGTCTTCCATGAGCATATTCTACCCTTTTTTAACAGTTTGGCAAAATATCCTTTGTTACACAAAACCGCTATTTCTCCCGTTCTTCGCAGCTGGATTAACAAACAACTCAAAAATGCATCGCTTTCTCTCCTTTTTATTTTGCCTCGCTATTGCTGGCAGCTTGTATGGACAAACCACTTTGTTTGTACCCAGAAACTATCTCGAACCCTATCAAAAAGGCACCCGCAGCTGGGATGGAAAACCTGGCCCTAATTATTGGCAAAACAGGGCTACATATACCATTCAGGCAAGTCTTGAACCTAAAAGTCGGCGCCTGACAGGTGAGGAAACCATAACCTATATCAATAATAGCCCCGATTCACTCAAAAATATCCGATTTAAACTTCAACACGATCGATACCGGAAAGGTGTTCAACGTGCCTTTGACGTTCCAGCCACTGATGTATCTGATGAAGGCACTCACATTGAAAGTATTACCCTGAATGGTCAGGCAGTGGATGCCAAAAGTCAAAATCGATTTGCCACTTTTTTGGATGTCTCTCTGAAAAACGCCCCATTGGCGCCCAAATCCAGTGCAACTTTTACGGTAAAATGGTCGTACACCATGCCTGCGGCTTCTGCAGCCCGGGAGTGCACCTGCGACAGCACAACTTTTTTTGTCCCCTATTGGTATCCTCAAATTGCGGTGTATGATGATCTCAATGGTTGGGCCAGTCATCCATATACCGGCCAACAGGAGTTTTATCATGATTTTGCCGACTATGACGTCAAAATTACCATGCCAGCCGGTTTTCAGGTTTGGGCTACCGGTGAATGGCAAAATGCCCGCGACATTTTGACGCCTACCTATTTCAGCCGTTGGGACAAAGCCCAAACTTCCGCTGATGTTGTCTCTGTTTTTTCAGAAGCAGAATTAAAAAAAGGAGGTATTTTTCAAAAAAATGCGCCAAATACGTTCCATTTTAAAGCAACAGATGTGCCTGACTTTGCCTTTGGCACCAGCGACCATTACAATTGGGATGCTACCTCTGTCGTGGTTGATGCCAAAACTGGGCGTCGGACTTTTGTGAGCGCTGCTTATAAAACGGCTTCCACAGATTATCCGCAGGTAGCCCGCATTGCAGCCGACGGAATTCATTTGATGAGTACCTGGTTGCCCGGATATCCATTCCCATATCCGGTCATGACTGTTTTTAATGGCGATGACGGCATGGAATATCCCATGATGTGCAATGACGTAAGCACTGCCCCACGTTCACCTATGGGTTTGACCCTTCACGAAATTAGTCATACCTATTTCCCTTTTATGATGGGAATCAACGAACAGGATCATGCCTGGATGGATGAAGGCTGGGCGGCATTTTTTGACTATTTGTTAAGTGATTCGCTTTCCAATCATACCGAAGGCGGTGTTCGGGATTATTCGGCTATTGCAGGCACAGAAAACGATGTGCCGCCTATGGTCAAATCCCGAAATCTGAGTATGGCATACCGAAATGCCTCCTACCAACGCCCATCACAAGCCTATTTCACGTTACTTGATTTATTGGGTTATGAAAAATTTCATGCTTGTATGACGGAATACATGAATCGTTGGAAAGGCAAACACCCTGCTCCATTTGATTTTTTTCAAACCTGGAACAACGCTTCCGGACAAAACCTCGATTGGTTTTGGAAACCCTGGTTCTTTGATTGGGGTTATCCGGATTTGGGTATCGAGGGTGTTTTGCGCAATGACTCAGGAAATAATCAGACCATTCTGATTTCCCGCAAAGGCAATATACCGGTACCAATGCACCTGGAAGTGGTATATACAGATGGAAGCAAACAAAACTTCCATCAAACAGCTGCCATTTGGAAAGATGGCAAACAAAACTTCAGAATTCAGTGCCCGGCTGGCAAAACGGTACAATCGGCCACCTTGGGTAAAACCACTATTCCGGATGTTGACAAGGCAGATAATAAATGGCCTGCCGGGAAATAACGCCTGTTGCTTGGTTCTTGAGGTTTAAAAAGTGTACCTTTGCAGTCCTTTTTCCAAAGGTTGTTTGGTTTTTACTAAACAATTACCCCAATTTCCGAATTATATACCCCATTCACACACTCACTCCTTCACACACTCATTCATTATAATGGTTGCTACAGAAACCCGCCCAGCCTACAAAGTAAAAGATATTGCTTTAGCAGACTGGGGCCGAAAAGAAATTCAATTGGCTGAAGCTGAAATGCCCGGCCTGATGGCTTTGCGTGAAGAATTTGGCGCAAGCAAGCCCCTGAAAAACGCCCGGATTGCAGGTTGCCTGCACATGACCATTCAAACGGCAGTTCTCATTGAAACCCTGGTTGAACTCGGTGCTGAGGTATCCTGGTC
>JAEUUS010000265.1 GCA_016787545.1 Saprospiraceae bacterium | reverse complement strand
GTGATGCTGCAAATGGTGAAAAACAACCACCTGAGTCAGGCCGAATACGATGAACTGAGCAAAAAACCGGTGGGCGCCAAACGTTACGACGTAGACAACAACAACGAAGGTACCGGCACTTATTTCCGGGAACACCTGCGTACGGATGTGATGCCCAAACTACTCAAGGACCTGAAAAATGAAGACGGGAAGCCTTACAACCTTTACACCGACGGCCTCAAGATCTATACAACCCTGAACGCCAAAATGCAGCAATACGCAGAAGAGTCGGTACTGACTCAAATGGAAAAACTGCAAAAGCAATTTGACCAGCACTGGAAAAATGTAAAAGGCGAAAAGCCCTGGGGCGATGATAAATGGATTGACAAGCAGGTGGAGGGCAGTCAGCGCTGGCAATCCCTGAAAGAAGCCGGTATGAGCGATGAAGATGCACGCAAAGCATTTGAACAGCCGGTTAAAATGAATATTTATGTGTGGAAAAACGGCGGTTCTGAACGCGATACCATGCTTTCTCCACTCGACTCCGTGCGCTACTATTTCTGCATGTTGAATTGCGGTTTTATGGCCATGGACCACCATAACGGCTATGTCAAAGCCTGGGTGGGGGGCATCAATTTTAAAAATTTCAAGCTGGACCACAACCTCACCAAACGCCAGGTGGGTTCCACATTCAAACCTATTGTATATGCAGCAGCCCTGCAGGACACCATCAAACCCTGCTCTTATTTCCCCAACGAAATCCGCAAAATTGTAGACTGGGAGCCGCACAATGCCGATGAAACCTATGGCGGCTGGTATTCTGTAACCGGAGCGCTTACCCGTTCAGTTAATGTGGTGACAGCTCAGCTTATTGAAAAGGTCGGAATCCAGAAAACCATAGATCTGGCCCAAAAAATGGGCATAACAGCTACCCTTCCGAGAGAATACGGCATCAGCTTGGGCGCCGCCGATATCTCTTTGTACGATATGATGAAAGTGTACGGCACCATGGCGAATGCCGGCAAACGGCCGGAACCTGTAACCATTCTAACAGTTGTAGACCGCCGTGGCAAAGTGATATACGATTATCAGAAGTCGCTCACTGAAAATCCCTCTTTGCGCACTCCCGTTGAAGCTCTGACCGAAGATCAGGCTGCTACCATGACCAAAATGCTGCAAAACGTAGTGGATTATGGCACTGGAGCGCGCCTGCGCTCCTATGTGCGCGGGGATTTTGCCGGCAAAACAGGTACCACCCAAAACCATTCCGACGGCTGGTTTATGTGCTATAACCCGCAACTGGTGACTGGCGCCTGGGTAGGCGGCGAAAGCCCTGCCGTGCGCTTCCGCATCATGGCGCTGGGACAAGGCTCGGCCATGGCCTTGCCAATTGTGGGCGGGTTCTGGAACCGTATTGCAAGCGATAAAAAGCTCAATAAAATGTTGCTGGAAAAATTCCCCACTCCTAAACCGGAAGTCCTCAACCTGTTGGGTTGTCAATCCTGGATTAGTGTGGCGCCGGATACGTTCCAAATGATCATGCAACAAGCCGGACAGGATTCTCTTTTGCGGGATTCTTTATTGGAACTTTACACAAACCGTAAAAATCTTCCACCTCCTGGCGGTGAAGCTCCCGCCGATCCGGAGGAGAAAAAAGAGGAAGAAAAGGACGGTAAAAAGAAAGAAGGTATCATTCAGCGCCTTCTATTCCCGAAAAAGAAGAAAGATGAATAGTTAGCGTCCGCTACGTCGTCAATCGATATCCTACGCCTTTCAAGGTCAGAATATGAATACCGGCGTCCTCGCGCAGGTACTCGCGCAGGCGTGTGATGTACACATCGAGGTTCCTGGAATTGAAAATGGAATCGTGTCCCCAGATCTGCTGCAGGATTTCCCGGCGCTCCACAATGGCGTTTGGTTTTGCGCCCAGCATAGCCAGTAGTTGTGTTTCGCGGTGCGAAAGTTGTTTAAACGCTTGCCCGTCGAGCAGCAATTCCTGTTTTTCAGGTAAAAAGAGGTAACGACCCAACCTAATGCCCTCTGAATCCGGCGGAGCGGGCATCACCTTGCCCCGGGTGAGGTTCACCAGGTTTTTGATGCGCACAATGAGTTCCTCCTGACTAAACGGTTTGCGCAGGTAATCGTTGCCACCCGATTCGAATCCTTGTAACACATCTTCCGTTTGGTTTTTAGCCGTCAGGAAAATGATCGGCATCTGAGGGTCCAGCGCCCGTATTTCGCGACCCAATGAAAAGCCATCGCGATGCGGAAGCATCACGTCCAGCACACATACATCCGGACCGAAATCGGCAAAAGCTGCCATCACCTCAGCGCCGTCAGTCACCCAACGCACCTCAAACTGGCGGCTCTCCAGGCTTTCCTGAACGATTTTGCCCAAAAATGGCTCATCTTCTACGTAAAGTACCCTCATTTTAAAGGCGCAAAGTGGTAAAAAGGCTCAAAGGTGCGGGGCGCTAAGGTACGATGACACAAAGGCGCGAAGGCACAAAGGCGCGAAGACCCGAAGTTTTAGGTGCAGCTTCGCTGCTGTTTAAGTAATTCACAAAACTTAATTTTACAGTCAATTATATAGGTGGCCGCAGGCCACCGCCTTAGCGCCTTAGCGTCTTTGTGCCTTCGCGTCTTTGTGCCTTTGAGTTTTAACCTTCGTGTCTTCGCAGTTCATCTTCGTGTCTTACATCCGGATTTCGATTCCGTCTTTTTCATGCTTGAAGCCCGCCAGGGAATAGGAGAAGCTGAGCATGAAATACCGGGCTAAATTACGCACACGTTCTTCTTCCAGGTAGTTGAATTGGCTGGTGCGAATAATCCCGATGTTGCGATTGAGCAGGTCGGCGGCAGATAATTTGATCTGGCCTTTGTTGTTTTTCAGCACATAACGGGTGATGCTGGCCCGCCAGAGGGGCACAATGCGTTGTTCGCCAAAAGTTTCGGCTGAGTAAACAGTGCAGTCGATGCCGGTTCCAAGGGCCCATTTTTTAGTGGGGAACACGGTTAATTCTCCAAAATAGCGCTGATTGATGAAATCCTGATTCAGCTGGGTGCTCACGGAATAGCGGGTGCTGTTGCGCGACACCTCCGCTCCAATGGTCCAGTCGGCCTTGGTTTTGCGCCGGTTGTCAAAGGAAATTTCCAGGCTGTTCAGCCAGCGGTCGGTGTTGTTTTCAATGTCGTTGACAAACAAAATTCCGCGGTTGTAGGTATTGTTCAGGCGCAGGTTTACATTCATTTTAATAGGCCGGATGGGCGTATTGTAGCTGGTATAGGCCGTTACCGAAATATCCTGTTTCACATTCACCGGCCGGATGCTGCGCCGGAAAAGGCTGTCGACCAGGGCGGCATTGGTGATGCGATCTGTAGTATACGTGCCGCTCAGCGATACAAAAAAGCTGCTCATATTGAACTGATCGAAGTTCATGAAGCTGGTCATCAGGTTGTGGGCGTATTCCGGTTTCAGGTCGGGGTTGCCGGTGTATACATTGAGCGGATCGGAGTTGTCTACAGCGGGCTGCAGTTGTTCCAGGGTAGGCTCGCGCAGACTGGTGTTGTATTCCAGATTGATATGCCTGGACGTTTTCAGATCGTAATTGAAAAAAGCGCTGGGCAATACGCGGGTAAAGCCCCGGCTGATGGGGTTTTCCAATCCGGCCACTACGCCATCCAACTGGGAATGTTGAACCGCTGCGCCGAGGGTCAGGTTGTATTTTTCGCGGTTCTGCATCAGGTTCAGGCCGGCGCGGTCGTAACGGTAGCCGCGTTTAAACTGGCTGCTCAGCAGCGGGTTGAATACCTCGCCGGGAGTTGGGGAGGTAATACGGTCGTAGAAATTTTTGTCGGTATTGTTTGTGTAATCCTGGTGTTCCACGCGGGTTTCCAGGTATCGACGTTTGCCCAGAGGCTCGGTGTAGGCCAGATAGCCGCCGTAGTTGTTGGCATCGTCGGTGTAGGCCTGACGCTGGTTTACGGCAAAACTTTCCGGCGGGGTTACTTGCAGGAATTCGTTCAGGGAGCCCAGGCTGCCGTTTCGCTGATCGTTGCCAAAATTGGCGTTGGCATTGGCCACCAGCGCCCGGCCTTTTTTCCCAAACCGACGACGCCAGGTGAGGCTTGCATCGCCCCGGTAGGTTTGTCCGTCGGTATAGTAATCCCGGGTGCCTCGGTTTTCTGCCACGCCTTCTGTATTGAATGTTGTGGTTTGGCCCAGGCTTTTAAACAGGCCGTCGTTCATGCTCAAGCGGGAACGGAAGGTGAGGTTTTGGGAGGAATCCAGCTTGTGTTTCAGGGTGATGTTGAGGCGATGGTTGGCGTTTCGGTTGAGCCGGTCTTCCGTTTCTGTAGAATTAAAAGCGTTGTCGCCCAGGGTGTTGATCCGGTTGCTGTTGCGTTCCAGATCGTTTTCAATCCTGTTGTAGAAGTAATTGGCGCTCAGGGAAGTACGTTTGGAAAAGTCTGTATTGAAATTGGCGCCGCCCGCCCAGCTTTCGGTAAAACCGCGGTCCAGTCCGGGCCCCATAGGCATACCGCCATCTTCGATGTTGAACGACAGGCGCATGCGACCGCCGCCGCTGCCGCCGCTCATGAAATTGCCCAGGCCGCCCATGAAATTGATGTAATCGTTGAAGGAAAAAGCCTGGTTGTTGTTGTTATTGGCCATGCCCAGGGCCGACATTTGGGTTTTGCGACCGAAGCGGTTTATGTTGAAATTGCCTTCATAACGACCTTCCGTGCCGGCCCCGATATTGGCTTTACCGAAATAGCCCTGCTTTTTGTCGTCCTTCAATTTGAGGTTAATCGTGCGTTCGTCGCGGCCATCTTCAATGCCAGTAAATTCGGCGGCTTCCGATTTTTTGTCAAACACCTGCACCTTGTTCACGGCATCGGCGGGCAGGTTTTTGGTGGCAATTTTGGGGTCGTTGCCAAAAAATTCCTTGCCTTCTACCAGTACGTTTTGCACGGTTTTGCCCTGGGCTTTGATGGTGCCATCGGGCTGCACCTGGATGCCGGGCAATTTTTTGAGCAGGTCTTCTACCACGGCGCCGGGTTGGGTTTTGAATGCCAACGCGTTGTACTCCAGGGTATCGCGGCTCATGGTGAGTGGCACGCGTTCGGCAGTTACCTCCACATCGTTGAGCAGTTTGGAGGCCGGTTCCATCCGGATATTGCCCAAGTCGATTTTGGTTTGTCCGGACTGCACCTGCAGAGACTGCCAGTAGTGCCTATGGCCCAGATAGCTTACCTGCAGCAGGTATTGGCCGGTTTCCACGCGTTTGAGGGTAAAATGGCCTTGCGCGTCGGTGAGTGCGTACACCACAAACAGCGAGTCTTTGGCATCCAGCAGCACCACATTGGCTGCCGGAAGCGCCATGCCGGAAGTGTCGGTTACAATGCCTTCCAGCTGAATGTTTTGGGCATTCAGCCAGAGGGGGGCCAGAAGGAGGAGTGTTGTGTAGAATATGTGTTTCATGGCTTAATTTTTTGTCGTTGATTGGTTGGAGAGCGGGATAAAGTGAGAGTCTCACTCAGAGTGAGACTCTCACTTTATCCCGCCACCGTAGGCCGTCCACCGTCCACCGTGGGCCGTCTTAATTCCGGATAATCACTTTCATCGTTCCGCCGCCGCCGGGCTCTGCGCCGATTTCCTTGAGTTTTTCGTCGCGGATTTTGGTGAATTCTTCGCGGGTAACGGTTTTGCCTTTGCTGGGTTTTTCGATCATTTTCGGATCAACGGGTTTCAGTTCCACCTTGTCGGCAACCACCGTGCGGTCGCCGCCGGCCATGCTGAGTTCGAGGATCAGGCCTGGCAGGTCGGCAAATTCGCCGGGGCCTACAGAAACCGGAATTTGAGCTGTAAACCAGGCTTCAACCTGGCGCGAGGTGTCTTGCAGAATTGCTTTTTGGCAGGAGTAACCGGCAATTTGTTTTTGTTCGGCGGTTACTTTCCATTTCATGCGTTTGGGTTCTTCCTTGATGAGGAAAAAGCGACCAAAAAACTCGGTGCTTTCAATGCGTTTGCCGTTTTCGATATCGCGGTATTGTTTGTTTTCCGGGCGCTGAATTTTGAAATCCATCCGCACCTCGCCGCCATCGTCGTCGTTGGAATTAAAGGTTACATCCGTGCCTCCGGGCGCCTGATCGGGCGCGTCGGTGTACAGGCATTCGTTGGCCTTGAACACCAGCAGTTTGGAAGCTTTTTGTTCAGAAGGCACCATTTTGCGGAACTCCGCCTCGTCCATGCCTTCCGGCACCTCGATTTTCATTTTAATGGTTTCAGTGTAGGTTACAGAGCCCTCTGTGTTCTGGGCAATGCCCAGGAAAGGAACGAAAAGCAGGAGAAACAAGAGTTTTTTCATGTTATAATAAGTGAGTGAGTGTAAAAGGGGGAATTACATGATTGACAATTACATGAGTACATGATTGAAGAGGGGAGCTCGTTCGGTTTGACTATTCACCTGCCCCAGAGGCAACGCCATCCTTCGTCAATCATGTACTCATGTAATCTTCAATCATGTAATTCATTTCTGCTGCAAAGGTCATTCGCTCCTGGGTTAACCAACCTTGATACAACCTTAATTAAGGTTAAAGCCTGTTTGCGCGGGTGTTTTCGCGCGTACCTTTGGGCCAGATGTTTCGTCAGCGACACCATATTGCCATTGTTTTGCTATCCCTGGGCATGATACTGCTCGGGGTGTTTCTGTGGCTGTTTTTACAAAAAACCTATAAGGATGAGCAGGAAGTGCTGAGGCGGGAAACGAACCTGCTCTTCGTCAATGCGGTGCGGAGCATTGAAAGTCGCTTGTTTGATAAACTGGTGGTAAGACGCTGGGATACGTTCCAGGGCGATACTGCAGTGAGTATTTCGTTGCGATTGCCAACACCGCCTCGCCCTCATCCGCCCAAAGACTCCGGGCGGGTTTTTGCCATTGTGCAGGAAAAAGCCTTTGTAACCCGTGATGTGCAGGAAATCCGCGGCGAAAAGGTGCAGGACATGAAAATCATGCTCAACAAGGATCCTGAACCTGATCAGGAAGAAATTTCCGGCACCTTGTCCATATTCGTTGGCGTAGATAGTTGTGGTGTTCCGCTGCATGATTCCGGTGCTATGCCCGTGCGTAATACCCTGGAACGTTATTTTAATGAAGCCATGCTGTCTGCGGCACTTCCGGTGCAATGGCGCATGGCTACCCTGAACGATTCCATTCCCAAAGGAGCTTTTGTGGCCGGCCAGTATACCGATGTGGTAAACGGGGAACGCCTGCGTGCCGTGATCAGTCAGTACAATGGCTATTTGTTGCGCAAAATGGCGCCGCAAATGGCTTTTTCCCTGCTGCTTTTTGCCTCGGTAGCACTGGCGTTTTTATTCGTATATCAGAGTCTTCGCAAACAAATGCGCCTCACGGAAATCAAAAACGAGTTCATACGAAACATGACACATGAACTCAAAACCCCCATTTCCACCGTCAGTGTGGCCATTGAAGCGCTGCAAAATTTTGATGCACTGCAAAATCCGGAACGTACCCGGGAATACCTGGCCATCAGTCAGCTGGAACTCAACCGGCTCTCTCTGCTGGTAGACAAGGTGTTGCGCATGTCGCTTTTCGAGCAGGGCGAACCGGAGCTGAAAACAGAGCCCATAGATTTTCTGGCGCTGGTGGAAGAAGTGCTGGCGGCCATGAAACTACAATTTGAAAAATACCGCGCTGAGGTCAGTCTCAGCATTACAGGCCAGCATTTCAACCTGCACGGCGATCGGCTACACCTGGTTAGTGTGTTGTACAACCTGCTGGAAAACGCCCTCAAATACAGCCCCGAATCGCCCAAAATAGAAATCAGACTGGTTCATTCGGGTGGGCATCTCACCCTCCATGTAAAGGATCAGGGCCGGGGTATTCCGGCGGCATATCTGGACCGGATTTTCGACAAGTTTTTCCGTGTGCCCACCGGCGATGTACACGATGTAAAAGGACACGGGCTTGGTCTCAACTACGTGGCCGGAGTGGTGCGCCTGCATCAGGGCCATATTGAAGTGAACAGCCAGGTTGGCCTTGGCACGGAGTTTACGGTGCGTTTTCCGGGAACGTCCCAGTGAGAGTCTCACTTTGAGTGAGACTCTCACTGGGACGTTTTTTCAGTGGTTAGTTTACTGTGCTTTCTTAGTGTCGGGGTGACTGGCAGTCCAATGTCGTCAACTTAAGGGTTTTGCGGTTAAAAAGGCCGTCTCAAGTTCATTGAATATCTGAGTCTATGTTTTCGTTCTCTTGGGGATGATCTTCCAGGGCGGTATGGCTGCCGATGTTTAGCAATAAGTCTAAG
>JAEUUS010000256.1 GCA_016787545.1 Saprospiraceae bacterium | reverse complement strand
ACAAGGCAACAGAAAATGCTGAAGAGCTACTCAAATCGCTCAAAATTCACTACAACAAGAAGCGACAGGAAGCTATCACAACCGAGCTCGGCGAGATCGTGAGTGGTGCTGCGGCCTTGGAGAATTAATAGCTTAGTTGTTTTGAGGATATAAAAAACACCCCATTGGTTTATTCCGATGGGGTGTTTTTTTATGTTTATTTGTTGAGGGTTGGGAATGATGTGGCCCGTCAACGAATCAAAACGACCTTGCCCGTCGCCACTTCTCCTGCATCGGTCCGAATCCTGTAAACATATTGACCATTCGCAAATGGCAACACTACCACTGCCTTTTGGCATAAGAACGCAACGTTTTCTTCAAGGCAAAGCCTTCCACTCATATCAAACCACATTACCTGAGCCTTTTCTATTGGCGAAAGGGCAATTAGTCGAACAAGGCCGGTATTTGGATTGGGGCCGGCAATCACCTTAATCAACTTTTGTTCCGGCGCACTGTCATACAAACTCAAATCCTGCAATGGCCTTTTCCATACGCCATGACTGGCAACCGATGCATAAACAAAATCATTGTCTACTACCAGGTCATGAATAAACAAACCAGGGAGTTCTTCCGTAAATGGATGCCAGTGTTTACCACTATCCTGGGAAATCAAGATACCAGCTCCATAGGTAGACAAAAGCAAAAAGCTATCAACCTCTAACATTACCGGCGATATATTGGCATTGGATTCCCGCAGGCCAATTGGAGCATTGGATTCCTGCCAGCTTTGCCCTTGATCCATAGATACAAAATTGAAAAAATCTCTTTGATTCCGGTCATTCCTTGCAATGGTTAAAAGGATCACATTGTCCGATGTTGTGATATCCGTTATGTAAGTGTAACCCGTATCCGAATACAATTCGATCTCTGGCAAGGCTAGGCTCTGCCAGGTGTTACCCAAATCTGCCGAGGTGTATAAGCAATTACCATATCTGTTTGCGGCAAATACCATTTGGCCAACAGCACCTGCAAGCGCACCGCTACCAGATTGGGAACACGATGTAACTCCCGAAAAGTCAAGAAAACTCCAGTTGTTGCCATAATCAGTAGTTCGGTACAATGGGAAATTGGTTGACCAAAAAGTGTTGTACAAAAACAGCGCATTACCCAGCGTAAAAAATCGGGTTCCGGTAGGCACCTGAGGCCATTGCGACAATTCTGTGCAAGCGCTCCAACTCTGACCCTTATTATCGGATCGCAACACATCATGGGTATTCAAACAAGCGAAAAGGCGCCCATCTAAGCCCACCAAATCATCCGAAAACATAGAAAAACCAAGCGTTTGAGAGGGCGACGACTTGGTATCCCAGGTGTTCTGACTCAAATCGTGGACTGTCAGTGACTGGTTCAAATCAGCAGCATATGGATCTGAAATAAACAGATTGCGATCCAATATTGCCATCTGATCCGGGAAACTGGCGTAACCAAGCCGTTTACCTGTTCTGAAAAAATGTTTTCCCGAATCCTCAGACCTTACGATACCGGTTCCAAACTCGTAACCAATGATATAGTCACCTTTAAACACAAAATCATTTAAATGTATGGAATCAACTGCTTGCACAGCCCAGTGTTCCCCATCATCATAGGAAACCAATAGCTGATCATATGCGCCTTTGGCAAAAAGCACACCTTCTTTTTCCTGAAAATGCTGTAGGTAAAACGGAAAAGGCAATGCTGTCCAGCTTCCTCCGGCATCTTTGGACAACCATAATTTTGAATATAAAACCCCGACACTTGTCATCAGAATAGAATCGCCTCTAATCAAATAATCTCCAATGGCCAATGTGTCTGGAGTAGAAGCAACCAATCCCCAATTCTGCCCCTGCATTCCTCCTTTAAATAGCTTATTGGCCGAAAAACCCCATAGCTGGGTTCCATAACGCCGGATATTAGTGATTGGAGCGTCTGAGAGGGTATCCATAAAGTTTCTTCGCCATTGCACACCGCCATCAAACGACTCCCAATTGGTATGTATGACCTGGTTATCCTGTATCCTGCTGGTTGAAACCAGTATGTATGCATTATTTCCAGAGTAAATGGAACTAAAGTAATCAGCAAAACCTGGTGTGCTTATTTTCTCCCAGCTCTCACCCTCGTCATTGCTCTTATATAAATACACACACTTACAGGCATCATCCCGCATGGAAACAATGATCTGGTTGCTGTCCTGGTTGATGGAAAAACTATGGCAATTAAATAACGGTGGAAGGTCAGGGACAATTTCCCACTCAATTCCGTAATCATCTGATCTGTAAACACCCTGGGTTGTACCTGCCAGCACATATTTACCGGCATCAAGGAGAATGGCATTGTAGGTTTCAGGTCCATTTAGTGGCGACCACTGTGCAAAAGCATAACCTTGAAAAAGAAAAAGGCAGCTTAATAGGGCTAAACGATTCATAATTTGTAGTTTTTGTTGAATAGGATCAGTAAAGCTATAGGAATATTGGCAAACCGATTGAAAAAGGATTACTGTTGTTGAGGCCTAGATACATGGTTTTCCCGTTTACGAAATCTTGAAGGTTTAGTAAACAAGTAAAACCAAAAGCAATATTCACGAAGTTCACTATTGCCTTTCCCGCACCCAAAAAATGACGTACTTTTGCGGCTCTTTTTTCAACATGAATATCGTTTCCACCCTGCAAAGTGCCGTTGCCAAGGCCGTTACTGAACTCTACGGTGAAGCCACTGATGCTTCCAAAGTATTGGTCAAC
>JAEUUS010000222.1 GCA_016787545.1 Saprospiraceae bacterium | reverse complement strand
TTATTAAGTTCATTCAAATTGAATTTACCTTTAACGGTTACGACTCCGGCGCCTTCATCCGAGTTAAAGAAAACCACAACTTTACGGATGGTTTCCTTTCTTGATTTGACAAGCACACTCACGTGAGTTTTGCCGCTTCTCACCGTAACGAGTTCATCCAAATTACGGCGCTTGGCTTTGCGATGAAATTTTTTGATATCCCTTTGTGAAAAGGGCGTTCCGTCTTCAAAGAACAAAACTCGTGCTTTACGGATTTTCCGAACCAGTTGCCGTTCCTCTTTTTCATCCATAAAAGCTGAGCCTACAAAAGTTGCCCACCTGGGTACACTCACTGCGATACTACCGTCATAGTCTTTGTATTTCCAGTAGAGTCCAAAATCCTGGGCCGACAGGCTGGTTGTGCATAAAAATGCAATGACAATCAATTGGAAGATTTTCATAGGTCAGATCAGTTTTTGTTGGGTTTAACTTTTTCCAATTGATCTGCGCCTTTTACGTCGAGTACTTTAGAAAGTTCGGAGATTTTGTCGAGGTCGATTTTGCCGGTAAAACTCAGCAGCACAAATTCATCCGGTTTGCCAACCAGGAGTAACAACTCCTCAATGATGTTACCGGAATCTTTGGTCCAAATACGCACATTTTCGTCTTTGTCGCGCACGGTGAGCAATTCCGAATATTCATTGGCAGGCACTTTGGAGAGGGCAGATTTATACAAAGCCAAACCATCGGCGATGCTGTCTGCCACTAAAACCCTGAGTCCGCCTAAATCTTTAACGATTTCCCGGATGTTATTCCAGTCTTCATCGTCGGTTTCGATTTTAGCAGCCAGATGGAAAAGTTTTGGTGCGATGTACACTACTGTAAATCGTTCGTCTTCACTGTACTGGTTGAAGAATCGGGTGATGGCGTCGTTTTGCGCCACTGTTGTTGCGGATGCTGCCAACAAAAAAAGCAGCGAGAAAATGAACTGTTTCATAGCTTGAGAAATTGAAAAACTGATTGATGATGGATTGATTTTGAACATGATATGCGTTATTTGAGGTTATCCTTCTTTTTTCCGGGGCAGCTTTTCTACCACATCCAGATAGGATGCTTTTTGAACAGCCTGTTTTTTGCCCTTATCGAGTTTTGCCGAAACTAAGGCCAACGCGGCTTTTATTTCAGCCATGGCAATAGCTGTTTCAGGGTCAATTTTTGGTTGATTGGACGACAGCAAGGGCTGGACACGTCGTTTTGCCGGTTTTTTATTAATTATTGGAGCTTGTGGCTCCACAACTGCCGCCACCTCATGATGCTGTGTTTCTGGATCAGGCATGGCAGATGGTATTTGCGGTTGGGGCTGATTGGCTAATGGCATCGAGTTTTTTTCTTTGCCAAGCATCCACCATCCGGCTGCCAATAACAGTGCAACAGAGGCAGCAGCTGCCCATTGATAGATTTGTGGGCGGAGACCAACAGACCTGGCCTTTGTTTTTAGCTCAATCAATTGTTCTTCTTTAAGCGCCTGAAACAGCGGAGCTTCTGCCCGGAGTCTATCATCAATTGCACCTGCGTTGAAATACGCTTTCAGTGCACGCTCTTCTTCCAGAGAAGTCTCTCCTTCCCAGTAGCGTTCCAGCAAAGCTTGAATTTCTTCGTATTTCATCTTTTGTAAGTACTTTATTTGGTTCAGTTAACCATGGTCACCATCTTATCACGGATGGTTTTCCTGGCTCGATGTAGGTTTACTTTAACCTGTTCCATGCTGATATTCAGGGCCTCTGCAATTTCATCATAGCTCAACTCTTCAATGTCACGAAGATGCATGACCAACCGCTGTTTATCAGGCAATTCCTGCATATAAGCCTTAACACGTTGCACCAAATCTGAGCTTTCCAGGGCCTGCGCCGGACTATAAGCATCAGAACTTTTTTCTGCAATACCGTCCAGAGGTGCAGTACGTCGAATGGATTGACTCCTGGTTTTATCGAGCGATCTGTTTCTGGTAAGGGTCATGCACCAGGCTTCCCAATTTTGCACATTTTCTGCATTTTCAGGAGCTGTTTTCCAGACCTTTTCCAACACTTCCTGAACTACATCTTCTGCTTCATGTACACTACCCGTGATCCGCAGCGCGAACCGGTAAAGTTTATGTCGGATAGGAAGTACTTGTTCGTGAAAGATGGCCCAAGTCATGCAATTTCGTGCCTTGTTTGAGGAGAAGACGGCGGCTGGTTGTCAATGTTACAATGATATTGGATTTTTTTTCATTCAGTTAAATAAAAACTTTTTCATGACCGTCATGTTCGGTACTTTTGAAGTTCAGGAATCAGGCTTATCTACTCACCCAAATACAGCACCAATGTTTAAAAAACAATTCTTATTTGCCCTTTTATCGGCATTTTCATGGATTTCCTGCCAAACTGACTCTCCTAAATCAAGTATTGAGGATGCGCCGCCACTTACTTTGATTACGACTGAAGAATCTGTGGCTTCTTTTGAAAATCTGCGCCTGTATCCGATAGTAGCAGATGCCGCAACTAAATCGAACCAACAATCTTTGGATCATTTGAAAACCCTGGCTGAAGGTATGAATACCCCCGGGTTCAGACTTTTGGAGCGCAAACAATTCGGCAAATCGGAAGATGCCTGGCAGCACAGTTTGACTGTTCAGAATAAAAGTCAGGATACCATATTAATGCTTGCCGGGGATGTGGTAAAGGGCGGAAATCAGGATCGGGTTTTAGCGCATCACGAAGTAATATTACCTATGACAGTGCGGAATGTGGAGGTTTTTTGCGTGGAGGCGGGTCGATCCAGTTATTATGATCCCAATGCAAGTAAAGCAGAAAAAGAAATAGCTGCCTTTAAGGGATATTATAATGTAGCCAGTCCTTCCGTCCGCCGCGCTGTACAGCAGTCGCAAGACCAACAGAAAGTGTGGGATGCGGTGGCAACGATTACCAGAGATAACAATGCAGGTTCACAAACTCAGGCATATACCGCACTGGACACCGAAACTGCTGAGAAAAAACGCCGGGATGAATATGTTCAACACCTGAAATCTGCCTTTCAGGACAAATCTGATGTAGTTGGACTTGTGGCGGTTTGTGGCGATGAGGTATTGGGCGTAGATATTTTTGGGACGCCAGGCTTGTTTCAAAAACAAAAAGAAGCGCTATTACACGGTTACATAGCAGAATCTGCCATGAAGAAAATTACGGTAAACGCAGGAGCTGAAAAAGCAAAGGCTGCGTTTGAGAAAGTAGCGCATTTAGCGAAAGAGAAGACAAAACCTGTGGATAATACCGGCAGATTTTCCTGGGGTGGCCATTGGGTACACCTGTATGGACAGTAACGATTTTTTTGATCATTTTCATTCAACACCACCAAAATGACAAGGTTTTTCTCCAAAATGGATCACCCGCCAATGCAAGCCATCGCTACTTTTTTTGTAGCATTCCTCCTGATGGCATTAGGCTGGTTGAGTACCTCCACTGGTGTTGTTGAGGTGGATCGCTTATATGCCTGGTCAATCGGAGCCTCATTGATGTTGTTTTTTGCCATCATGAATAGCCTTTTAAGTTTGAAAGCAAGCAGCTTTGTGAAATATTGGGGATCGTCCATTTATAGCTTTATCGGTTTGGGATTGGGTACGAGCTTATTGGCATGGGGATTTTCCGGAGTGACATTAAAGGAAGCCGGTAGTTACCGATGGATTTACATTGTGGTAACCGTTGGATTTATCGTTTTTCTTACGCTGGTAAACATGCTGAAGATTATCGTAAAATATGCGGAAAAGGAAGAGTGGAACCAACCCCGCAGGCGATAACTGGAAATTGGCTATCAGCAGAACAAGGCAGTAGGTGTCCGTGAAAAACACCTACCTTTATGCCATGATGATTGTAGATGAATTGAATCAATTGCCTCTTGAACCCGGAGAAAATTCACCTCCGGCGTCTGTGGATTCCGAGCTGGAAGCAGAGGATATGCCTGCGTCTGAGGATTATTATGAGCGCCATGAGATAATTGCGGATCCCAAGCAGTCAGTGATTCGATTGGATAAGTTTTTAATGGATCGACTGGCAAACCGCTCCCGAAACAAGGTGCAAAATGCCATCAGAGCAGGCTCAGTACAGGTTGACAATAAAGAGGTAAAGCCAAATTACCGCGTCAGACCAGGCAATACCATCTCCATCGTGTTGCCAAAATCACTGGAGGAAAATTTTGACATAACCCCTCAGCCAATACCCCTTAACATCATTTACGAGGATGCTGATGTGCTGATACTAAACAAGCCATTTGGGCTTGCCGTACATCCTGGCGTAGGCATTCCGAATGGTACGCTGGTAAATGCTGTTGCCTGGCATTTACAGGAGCAATTCAAAGACTTACCTGTTAAGGAAGGTAATGAACCAAATCGGGCGGGCATTGTACACAGGATTGATAAAGATACTACAGGAATCATGGTTGTAGCGAAAAATGAATACGCCATGACACACCTTGCCAATCAGTTTTTTCATCATACAATTGAACGAAGGTATTATGCCCTGGTTTGGGGAGATATGGAAGGTGAATCCGGCACCATTCGGGGAAATATTGGGCGAAATCCTAACGATCGGCGATTATTTATGGTGTTTCCGGAAGGGGAAGACGGCAAATGGGCTGTTACGCACTGGAAAGTGGTTGAACGTTTTTATTACTGCACCCTGGTAGAATGCAGGCTGGAAACCGGCAGAACACACCAGATCAGGGTACATCTAAAATCAATCGGGCACACCCTTTTTGGAGATATAAGATATGGCGGGAATAAAATATTGAAAGGAACACTTTATCCTAAATATCGGCAATTTGTAGAATCTTGTCTGAGTTTGTTACCCCGACAAGCTTTACATGCCAAAATTTTAGGTTTTGAGCATCCAAGCAGCAAAAAACATATTCGGTTTGAATCAGATTTGCCAGCAGACATGCAAACCGTCATAGATCGTTGGCGGGAGTATGTTACCGATCGGTTATAACCTGAAGTTGTCTGATTGGCGCCACTTTATCCAAAAACATGCAAGAGTCTCACCCGGTTATCAAAAACGAACTTCTGGCGTACCTGTTACGTCCAAGGAGAATCGTGTTTATTGTTAATCCGAAGGCTGGAACGAATCTGCAAAAACACATCAGAGATAGCATCGACAACCATTTAAACCATAAAAAATTTGAATATGGTATATGGTTAACCAAAAAAGCCGGTCATGCGGCTGAATTGGCTCAGAAGGCTGTTAAAGAAGGTTATGAGTTTATAGTTGCAGTTGGAGGAGACGGGTCAATCAATGAGGTAGCATCCGCTTTGGTGGGAACAGATGCCATCATGGGCATCATTCCTGCCGGATCAGGAAACGGTCTGGCCATGCACCTGGGATATGGCCGTGACATTGATGAGGCAATAAAAAAACTAAATACCGCAGAGGTTAAGACGATTGATTGCGGCATCATGAATGGCCGAACCTTTATCAATATTGCCGGTGTGGGATTTGATGGTTTGGTGTCGAATATGATGAAGGGCAGTCATTGGAGAGGTTTTTTGCCTTATTTTTTGAAATCCGTGGAAGCTGGCCTGAGTTATACTGCCAAAACCTGCACCATAGTATTAGATGGAGAAAGCCTGGAGCGAAATTGTTTTGCCATCAGCATTGCGAACGGACCTATGTACGGTTATAATTTCCAAATTGCGCCTGATGCGCTACTGGATGATGGTCTGTTTGATGTTGTGATTTTAAAAGATGCACCCAGATGGCAATATTTTGCAGCTGTGCCATCCATGTTGACCAATAAAATATATGATGCAGATTTTGTGGAGCATTATCGGGCAAAAAATATCACCATCCATGCTGAAGGAGAACACCATGTACACCTGGATGGGGAGGGCATGGTGATTTCTGAAAAACTTGAGTTTAATATTAAGCCGGCGGCTATGCGCATTTTAGTGCCTCAACCCAAAAACCAGGAATCATAGAAATCTTGCTAATATGAGTAAACAAAAGCAATTTGGTTCATTTTCCGACCTTGGAGGACTGGTTTTCTCTACCAATCTAGATATGAAATTAGAAGAGGATCGGGATCCGGTATCAGCAATGGCGCCGGAAAAACAAAACCTTAGGATCTGGCTGGAACGAGGCAAGGGAGGCAAGGAATCGACGTTGGTGAAGGGGTTTGAAGGCCCTGATGAGGAATTGGAGGCTCTGGCCAAACTACTGAAAAACAAATGTGCCGCCGGAGGGAATGCAAAAGATGGAATCATTATAGTTCAGGGTGATCACCGCGACAAGGTGTTGAAACTATTGCTCGAAAAAGGTTTTAAACAAACTAAAAAAGCAGGAGGCTAAATTTATGAAAAATACCATCCTGTTTTTGATTTGCCTGTTTGGCATCTGGGGAATTTCCTGTGATCCGGCCCGTCGTGCAGGCACGCCCACGCGCCCGGGCACACCAGGAAAGCCCGCTCCGGGAAAATCCACTCCGATGGATACCATTCGGTGGACGCCATCTAATAGCGGTAAACCTCCGATTGGTCAGGGCGGAAATCAGCCCGGCAGCAACAAACCCAACGGAGCAACCTATCATATAGCCTATTTGTTGCCTTTTTTAAGCAATCAAATGGAAGGAGAAGAAGTGCCGGAAAAAAGCAAACTTGCCTTACAATTCTACGCTGGTGGCAAGCTGGCGCTGGAACAACTAAGCGCCGAAACTTCCATTCAATTGGTTGTAAACGTTTGGGATACACAAGCCAACGATACTGACTTTGAAAAAGTCATGAACAACAGTCGACTGGATAAATCGACAGTGTTCATAGGGCCGGTCCGCGCTTCGCATGTCAGTACATTTGCATCCTGGACCAAACAGCGCGGCAAAATTCTGGTCTCGCCGGAAACCCCGAGTGCCGATTTAACCCAGGGAAATCCGGGGTTTGTACAAATCAATCCTTCTTTACGGGCCCATTGTGAAACCATCACCCAATATGTGCGTAAACGGAATAAAGCGGATGCTGTGACTCTTGTTTGCAAGGAAAAAGAAGCAGATCGCATGATCTATTTTCAGCAGGCAAATGCGCGTATGGGAGGGACCACCAGGCTGAATGAATTGGTTATACCTGATGATCAGAAGGGATTTGAGCAGACCGATCTTCGAAAATACCTGCGCGCTGGTCGGACCTCTGTGTTTGTGCTGCCCAGTTGGGCCAGTCAGGATTACATCATGGCATTTTTAAGAAAGCTCAAGGAAGTGAAAGGAAGTCATCAGGTGGAAGTTTATGGAATGCCTCAATGGCGCCATTTTGATGCAATTGAGCCAGAGTACCTGAGCCAATTAAATGTCCATATTACCTCGGCAGGATGGCAGGATTATACGGATCCAGACATCAAAGCCTTTCAACAAAAATTTTATGAATCAACCGGCACTTTACCTGATGACGATGCTTTTAACGGCTATGACGTCACTTTGTTTGTAGGCCGGATGTTGGCAAAGTACGGATTATCTTTCCCGGAGCATCTTGGTTCAGAAAAAGCCAATACCTTGCGCGGGCGCTTTGCATTTTCTCAGATTTTCACCAACGGAGGTGTTGATCAGGGAAATAATCAGCCAGATTACTGGGAAAACACCTTTGTTCACCTCCTCAGATTTGATCAATTCCGGTATGTTCCTGTGGAATAATTGTCTGTTCAGACAACCAGAAACATCCTTCTGATTTCAATAACGATCTACACGATAATCTTTCAGTGAATCCAAGTCGCGAACAGAAAATCCGTTCTGTCATTAGGCAATCTCAGCCTGATTTGACGGTCATTCTGGAAAACATTTTTGATCCGTTGAACATAAGCGCAGTCTTGCGTTCCTGTGATGCGATTGGAATCCGGGAAGTATTTGTGGTATACACTAAAAATTACTTAGACAAACGTGGATTGATATTGGGCAAAAGAACTTCTGCAGGTACGTTTAAATGGATGGATGTGTATGTTTTTGAAGATATTCAGGAGTGTTTTAAGCGTGTAAGGGCACGATATGGTCGGATTTTAGCTACCGGATTAGGTGATAGAAGCACCTCGCTTTATGAACTTGATCTGACTATTCCAACAGCTTTGTTGTTTGGCAATGAAGATGAGGGCGTTAGCGAGGAAGCCCTTTCGCTGGCAGATGGTAATTTTGCGATTCCTCAGGTAGGATTTGCAGAAAGTCTGAATATTTCCGTGGCCTGCGCAGTAACCTTATTTGAAGCCCGGCGTCAGAGAGCAACACAAGGATATTACGATGAAAAAAGTAAATTCAGTGAATCAGAACAAGAACAACTGTATGAACGCTGGACCAAAATGTTAAAAGAGAAGAGTTACTCCAGGCAGCAAGCCATTGTGATTCAAAAAGATTCGGCAGATTTGCTGCCCGTTTTCGTCCAAAGAGATCCAGCTGTAGAAAAACCTCAGGTCAGGCCCAGCCCGCTTACAAAATTTGAACTTTAATCATGCAGATTTCCATTATAGTCCCACTGAAGAACGAGGAAGAGAGTCTTCCGGAACTTGAGGCCTGGATTCGCCGGGTATGTGAGCAGCATCGTTTATCTTACGAAATCATCATGATTGATGACGGTAGCACTGATAAATCATGGAAAATCATAGAAAACCTGAAGCAAGGTAACCCTAACGTGCGTGGCATTAAATTTCGTCGCAATTATGGGAAGTCTGCCGGTTTACACACTGGATTTCAGGCCGCTCATGGCGAAGTGGTTATCACGATGGATGCTGATTTACAGGATAGTCCGGATGAAATTCCTGAATTATACCGCATGATTGCGGACGAAGGGTTTGATCTCGTGAGTGGGTGGAAAAAAGTGCGACACGATCCTGTCAGCAAAACCATACCAACCAAATTGTACAATGCTGTTACCCGATGGATGAGTGGCATTAACCTGCATGATTTTAATTGCGGCTTAAAAGCTTATCGATCCGATGTGGTTAAAACCATTGAAGTTTACGGCGAAATGCATCGATATATCCCGGTAATTGCCAAATGGGCCGGATTTGCCAGAATTGGTGAAAAGGTAGTGGAGCATCGGGCCAGACAATATGGTGTGACTAAATTTGGTGGCTTTGAACGATTTATCAATGGTCCGCTGGATCTGATAAGTATTTCATTTGTAGGCAAATTTGGGAAACGCCCCATGCATTTCTTTGGAACGCTGGGCATACTTTCTTTTTTGATCGGTTTTGTCATTCTTGCTTACCTGACTTATACCAAAACGGTGCATCAGGAATATGGAATGGCAGATCGGCCGCTGTTCTTTTTCGGGATTTTGGCTCTTGTGGTAGGCACTCAGTTGTTCCTTACCGGCTTTTTAGCTGAAATGATCAACCGGAATTCCAGTATCCGAAACAATTATTTAGTTGAAAAAGAGATTTAACACATTTATGAACCACCTCACCCTACCCTCTTTTTCGGCTAATGGCCATTTGCAAGGAGTTGTGGAGATTCCTGCCGGAACTAATACCAAGTACGAGTACAATAAACAACTGCTTCAATTTCAGCCGGACATTCGGGATGGAAGAGTTCGAAAGGTTGACTTTATGTCGTATCCGGTGAATTATGGTTTCATACCATCTACTAAAATGACCAAGGATAACGGTGGCGATGGCGATCCTTTGGATGTTTTGATCTTAGCGGAACATATTCCAACAGGAACAGTTGTGGAAGTGCAGCCTATTGGACTTCTGCTTTTGAAAGATCTGGGAGAGTTTGATCACAAGGTTTTGGCGATTCCCATAGATCCTGACAAGCGAATCATCCGGGCAACCAACTGGGAGACATTTCAACGGGATTATAGTGCGATCAGGCATATTCTGGAACAGTTTTTTTTGTACTACGATGGCTTGGGAACCATGACCCTAATGGGCTGGGCCGACGAAAAAATGGCTATACAAGAAGTTAAAAAGTGGCAATTGGTAGAATGATTACAACCATTTGGCGGAAGGGACGTTCTTTTAGACCAACTTTTGCTGTATGACAAACACCGCAACACCCTCTGTAACCCTCCCGGACTCAACTCAAGATTCCCTATTGAACCTGTCACTTCGATATAGTTTATTTCGGAGCATAGATGCTGCCGAAAAAGATTGGGATCAGGCAGCGCCTGAGCACGATCTGTTTTTGCAAAGTGCCTACCTCCGCATTCTGGAAACCAACCCGCCTTTGGGTATGCGTTTCGGGTATTTGGTTTTTTATTTACAAGACGAACCTGTTGGTATTGCACTTTGTCAGATAAAATATTTTAAAGGAGACGATAACATTGCTGATCTGGATGTTTCCAGAAAAGATCCCTGTTTTTTTGGCGGATTGGCTATGTGGTTCAAAAAGTGGGTGGCTGGAAAGGCAGCTGCAGATATTTTAATCTGTGGAAACATGCTTTTAACCGGAGAACACGGGTATTATTTTAAACCAATAATCAATCAACATCAAGCAGCAGAAATTCTGGAAAATGCGCTGGATGAGGTAGTCACTATCATGGGTAAGGAGGGCGTAAAAATGCCAGTTATTCTGGTGAAAGACATTGCGCCTGAGCACCACCAGCAAGGTCGTTTTTTGGGCGACAAAGGGTATACAGAATTTGAAATCCAGCCCAATATGGTGCTGGATTTGCCATTTGGCAGTGTAGATGACTATTTGAATGCTATGTCCACCAAATATCGGACAAGGGCAAAACGTGCTTTTAAAAAGCTCGACGGTGTTGAAAAACGTTCGCTCAGTTATTCAGAAATACTTGCCGAGCTTCCGGTTATATACAGGCTATACAAGGATATCGCCAATACTGCCGGGTTCAATATGGTGGACCTGAATGAGCACTATCTGGCTGCGCTCAAGAAAGACTTTGGCGATTATTTTCAGATGGATGCGTACTATCTTGATGGCAAACTAATTGCATTTTATACCACTATCCAAAATCATGAGGAGCTTGAAGCGCATTTTCTGGGCTACGAGAAATCGCTGAACCACGACTATCAATTATACCTGAACATCTTATATGACATTGTTGCCAAGGGCATTGGCACCCATAGCAAACAGATTGTATTTGCGCGTACGGCTCTGGAAATCAAGAGTTCAGTTGGTGCTGTTGCGCATGATTTGTATTGTTATTTGCGCCACCAAAACTCCGTTGCCAACCGGTTTGTGCCTACTATTCTGGATTATTTAAAACCGGTGGAAGAATGGTTGCCGAGGCACCCGTTTAAACACGATTAAACCATTGGGCAACAAAGGTTGGACCTCTGCCGAGGTCTACTGCACTAAGCCAAAAACAAAACATGAGTCCAACCCAATATTCGGGTGGACTCATGTTTTTATTATTAGACCACAATGTGGTCAATTATTTAACGGTACACCGTAACGTCTCCCCTGTAGAGTAATACCCTGCCGTCAAGGAATTTAACTTCTACGATGTACACAAATACTCCCGGGTTAACAAAATCGCCATTGTAGCGACCATCCCAACCTTCAGAAAGGTTGTCGTTATTTGGGTAGAAGCTTTCGCGCTGATACACCAGTTCGCCCCAGCGATCATACACACGCATGAAATTAACCACCTCAACACCCAGTCCTACATTGACGTTAAAGTGATCGTTCAAGCCGCTTGGATTGGCCGGACGGAAGATATTGGGAATATACACATTGCGATTTGGATCAACCACAATATATACCGTGCCAGAGCCTGAACATCCTGAAGAGTCCACTACTGTGAGGGTAAAGGATTCATTTGAGAACGTGTAGGCCGTTGCATAAAGTGTATCAGGATTCACCAATCCTTCCGGATTTGTCCAGGTAAAGCTTCCAACGGAGGCCACATTACTCAAAATGGGGTTCAAATTAGCGTATTCACCTAATTCAACCTCAATTTCCAGTGGATCGAATTCAACCGTGATGGGTTGTGGTTCCAGTACGAACACAGAATCTGTGGTAGCACATTCTTTGAAATCGATGTACGTGATATAGTGCCAGCCACCGCCGATGGTTACCGGGAAGGTTGGATCCAACACGGCGCCAAAATCAACACTGAAGCTATAAGGAGCTCCGGAGCCGCCGGAAATTGACAGAATATTTAGAGTCGTTTCATCCCCATTACAGGTCAGCGGAGCAATTGGTTCAAATTCACCGGTTACAGCCGGTGGATCTGTAATATTACCGGAGGTGGAAGCAGTACAATTGTTAGCATCTGTTACGGTGACAAAATAGTTACCTGAGGTAAGCATCTCTGCCGTTTGGCTGTTCCCCACATTGTCGCCGTTTTCGTCTTCCCAGAAATAGGTGTAACCCGGCACACCACCTACCACTTCTACCTTTATTTGTCCATTATCTCCACCAAAACAATTGGGGTTTTCAGGATCGGTGGTAAGTCCGATTTCACCAGGTTGACCAATAAGGATGTTATTTACAGAATTTTGGCAACCATTTTTATCCGTAATGGTAACCGTTTGAGGTCCGGCGAAAAGTCCGGTTACATTTGCAGTGGTAGCGCCGTTATTCCAAAGGAATGTATAGGGAGAACCATTACCGCCTGCAGGAACTACAGAAGCAGTACCGGTATCATCCCCGAAGCACAACGCATCAGTGGTTGTTACTGTGCCAGTGATCTGTGGTGGCGTTGTGATTGTAATCGTATCTACCAGGAAGCAGCTACTGGCATCTGTGATGGTCACATAGTTTGGTCCTGCACAAAGAGTAGTACGCAACGAGTCAGTAGATCCATCACTCCAGGAGAAGGTGAATATTCCGGTAGTTTGTGGATTTGAGTTGTAGCGAACAATTGGTGTTGCCTGGCCGTCACAAATACCAAAGCAGGAAACATTCGTAGGCACTGTTGGACTAAAGGTATTCACAATGGCAGGTGGCTGATCCAGCAGGAAAGTACCAACCAATGTACAACCGGCATTATCTGTCACTGTTACGGTGTATGTTCCTGCTGCGAGGCTGAATATCACCGGCGAGTTGGGCAATGGTGGCGTCAGTGTTGGCGCCCAGGCGTAATTGGTATACGGCGGCTGTCCGTCCTGTACGCCAATCGCAATCGTACCTGTACTCAAACCGAAACA
>JAEUUS010000215.1 GCA_016787545.1 Saprospiraceae bacterium | reverse complement strand
ACTCTGCGTCATCCTGATTACCGTTGTTCTGGTACAAATCGGGAAGGTTTACGAACTGACTAACGTCATTAAGGGCGAGCAGCAGGTTTTGCGTGATAACAGCAAGTGGAATGCCTGGCTTTCTCTGGCCTTTTTGGTGGTATTCCTCTTTGGTGTTTTTTATTCAGCCTGGGATTACAAAAACGTAATGTTGGGATATGGGCCGCATGAATCTGCGTCGGAGCATGGATTGCTTCTGGACAATATCTTCTTCATCACACTCGTGATTACGGGTATTGTATTTGTGCTGACCCATATTGCACTTTTCTACTTTGTGTACAAATACAGGTATCAGGAAGGCCGTAAGGCTATGTTCATCCCCCACGACAATCGTTTGGAGGTGTGGTGGACAGCTATTCCAGCTGTGGTAATGACCATTCTGGTGGTTCGTGGCTTGAATGCCTGGAACACCGTTATGGCAGATGTGAAGGAGGGAGAGGAGTACATGGAGATTGAAGCCACCGCCCAGCAATTTGGCTGGACGCTCAGGTATCCTGGTGCTGATGGCAAAATTGGCGCTCGGGATTACAAGTTGACAACTGGCGCCAATACGCTTGGTATGGACTTTACAGATCCAAAATGCTGGGATGATATTATTCCAGGTCAGGAGTTGTATTTGCCAGTAGGTAAAAAGGTTCGTGTGCGCATCTTAGCCAAGGATGTATTGCATAATTTTTATCTTCCACAGCACCGTGTGAAGATGGATGCCGTGCCTGGTTTGCCAACTTATTTTGTATTCACACCAAATAAAACGACATCAGAATACCGAAACGAATTGCGGAAATATCCAGAGTATAATGAGCCGTTTGATCCTGCTGAACCAAACGGACCAAAACGCTGGGAGAAGTTCGATTATGAGCTGGCATGTGCGGAATTGTGTGGTAAGGGCCACTATTCCATGCGTCGTATCTTGAAAATTGTGAGTCAGGAAGAATATGATGCCTGGATAAAACAACAAAAATCTTATTACCTGTCTGAAATTCGTGGAAAAGCCGACGATCCAAACAAAGACAAGGTGTTGGATGTTGAAATTCGCGAACGTGCGAAGGAATTTGGTGAGAACATCAAAAAGGCTGTTGAATCTTCAACTGCCTCCGATAAAACCCTGACATTGAATCACATCGGGTTTGAAACGGGTTCCGCTACCCTTACTTCAAACAGTAAGTACGAGTTGGATAATCTGGTTACCGGTTTGAATGCATTCCCCAATATCAGCATTGAAGTGGCTGGTCATACGGATAGTAGTGGTGATCCGGCAGCCAATCTTTCCCTGTCTTCAGCGCGGGCATCATCTGTTACGAAATATCTAGTAGATCGTGGAATTTCTGCTGGTCGTTTGAAGCCACGCGGATATGGTGATACCAAACCTTTGGCGCCAAATGATACGCCTGAAAATATGGCTAAAAACCGCCGAACAGAGTTCACTATTCTGAACTAAGGAAAACCACCTGAAGCCCTGTTCTGAACCAAAATTGCAAAATTGACTACATAAAATTGTAAGATATGGCACACGTCAATCCTGTCGCTGAAACATTGGAAGACAAGCTCACGCAAGAACTTGGTTATGATGACCATTTTCATGAGCATCATCATGGCGACAAGTTTCAATCGAACTTTTTAACTACGTACATTTTCAGTACCGACCACAAAATTATTGGCCGTCAGTTTTTGATTACCGGTATTTTTTGGGCCTTTATTGGTGCTGCGATGTCTATCGTATTCCGTTTGCAACTGGGTTTCCCGGAGGCGGATCTTGCCTGGCTTCGTCCAATTCTTGGGAAATGGATCATGGTGAATGATGCCGGAATTGGAAAACTTGATCCGGAATTTTATTACGCTTTGGTTACCATGCACGGAACCATCCTGGTGTTCTTTGTATTGACAGCAGGTTTGAGCGGAACATTCGCCAATTTGTTAATTCCATTACAAATTGGTGCTCGCGACATGGCGTCGCCACTGTTGAATGCGCTTTCTTATTGGTTCTTCTTTCTGGCAGGTGTAGTATTGTTTCTTTCGCTCTTTTTGAGCACTGGACCATTTTCCGGAGGGTGGACAGCTTATCCGCCATTGAGCGCTCTGCCTCAGGCTTCTGATGGCTCCGGTGCGGGCATGACGATGTGGATCGTAGCGATGGCACTTTTCGTAGTGTCCTCATTGCTGGGTGGTATCAACTATATCACTACTATATTGAACCTTCGTACTAAAGGAATGAGCTTGTGGCGTATGCCTCTTCCTATGTGGGCAATTTTTGTAACAGCTATTCTGGGTGTATTGTCATTCCCTGTATTGTTATCAGGTGTATTGCTTTTGATGTTTGACCGCAGCCTTGGCACTTCATTCTATTTGAGTGAAATTGTTGTAGGTGGTGAAATTCTCGACCGTATCGGAGGTAGTCCTATTTTGTTCCAGCATTTGTTCTGGTTCCTGGGGCACCCCGAGGTATATATCATCATTTTGCCTGCAATGGGTATTGTGTCTGAAGTACTTTCTGTGCACTCCCGCAAGCCGATTTTTGGTTATACAGCCATGGTGTATTCCATGCTTGCTATTGGTTTTCTTGCCTTTATCGTTTGGGCGCACCACATGTTTATGGCGGGGGTAAATCCGTTCATATCCAATTTCTTTGTCATATTCACTTTGATTATAGCCGTTCCTTCGGCGGTTAAAGTGTTTAACTGGATTGGTACCATTTATGGCTCCAATTTCCGGTTTACATCTGCCAGTTTGTTTGGTGTTGGTTTTGTATCCATGTTTATTTCCGGTGGTTTGACCGGTATTTTCCTTGGTAATTCTGCTATTGACATTGCCTTGCACGATACTTACTTTGTGGTAGCGCACTTCCACATTGTAATGGGGGTTGCCGCATTCTTCGGCATGTTCGCCGGTGTTTATCACTGGTTCCCGAAAATGTTTGGACGTTATATGAATGAAACCATGGGTAAAATCCACTTTTGGGGTACCCTTGTAGGTGCATATGCCATTTTCTGGCCAATGCACTATACAGGAATGGCTGGCGTTCCACGGAGATATTATGATGGTGGCGCCTCATTTGATGCGTTCCGTCATTTTGAGGATTTGAACCGGTTTATCACGGTTGCAGCCATGCTTGTGTTTTTCCTGCAGGTTGTGTTTATCGTAAACTTCTTCTATTCCATTTTCAGTGGTAAGAAACTTACGGTTAAAAATCCATGGGGATCCAACTCCTTGGAATGGACTACTCCGATCAAGCCAGGTCATGGAAACTGGCCTGGAAAAATTCCAACTGTTCAACGTTGGGCTTATGATTATGGTAAAGGAGGCGAGGAGTTTATTCCACAATATGTACCTCTTAAAGAAGGGGAACATGATCTTGGTGAAGGGCATTGATTCAGAGGCTAAACAATTGCTTCGTAATTATCAACCGGGTATGAACACCCGATATTTTAATGGGAATGCAGCGCAACGACGCAAATCAGATATCGGTAGTTGAGGGAGTACGACAGGCAGTAATAGATTTTGGCCTTCTGGTCAAATTCAAATTGACCTTACTTGTACTGTTTTCAGCAGTTATGTCGTACGCTATTGTAACCAATGGCGCGATAAATTGGGGGGCGATGTTGCTTTTAGCTATGGGAGGGTTTCTGGTAACGGGGTCTGCAAATGCCCTAAACCAGGTGTTGGAACGAGACTATGACCGTTTAATGCCGAGAACAGCAAACAGGCCAGTCGTTACGGGAAGAATGAGCGTAAGTACCGCAGTTCTTCTGGCTGGATTGATGGCTTTGTTTGGCATTTCGATGTTATCGGTTTTTAACCCTTTGACCGGATTTTTAGGGACGCTTTCATTGATCAGTTATGCTTTTGTGTATACTCCGATGAAACGTTCTACAGCCCTGTCAGTAGCGGTGGGAGCAGTTCCAGGGGCGTTACCCTTGATTATTGGCTGTGTTGCTTATGAAGGGTATATTTCACCAACTGCCTGGATGTTGTTTGCGCTTCAGTTTCTCTGGCAGTTTCCACATTTCTGGGCTGTAGCCTGGCTGGCGGATGAAGATTATAAGAAGGCTGGTTTTTACCTTTTACCTTCTAAAAATGGCGAAAAGGATGAGACAACCGGATTATTGTCCTTTTGGTTTTGCCTGTTAATGGTTGGAAGTGCCGGGTTGAGTTATGGTTTGGGATATGTCGGATTTTGGGCAACGCTTTTTCTCATAATGCTCAATGTTTATTGGGCTGTCCAGTGCTGGAAGCTGTTCAAAACCTGCGATAGATCCGCTGCAAGAAAGCAGATGTTTGTTTCGTTCATGCACCTGCCTTTGTCGTTGATCGTGATATTACTGGATAAACTGTTTTAAGTTTGACATCCAGGTTAACCAAAGGAATCAGTCTGGAAAGAAAAGATTCCTACAATTTATTGAAAATGGCCGCATTAAGGCAAGAATATAACCAAAGCAAAATTCACCCACATAAATTGGCATTGTGGGTAGCCATCGGATCAATCATTATGATGTTCGGGGCATTCACGAGTGCTTATGTGGTGAGAAGAGCAGCTGGAAACTGGCTTGAGTTTAAATTGCCGGATATTTTCATGGTGAGTACGGTGATTATTTTACTGAGTAGTGTGACAATCCAATTGGCTTACGCCGGATTTAAGAATGGCAAGGAAAAACAGTATAAAGGGATGTTGTTGGTTACAGCTGTTTTGGGATTGGCTTTTGTGGTGATGCAATATATGGGTTGGGAGGCGCTTAACCAGATGGGCGCTACTTTCACGGTAAATCCATCGAGTTCATTCATTTACGTTATTTCGGGGCTTCATGCCGCTCACGTTTTGGGTGGAATTGGAGCATTATCTGTAGCGTTGACGCATGCTTTTGTTTTGCCGTTCAAACCTACACTGCGCCGAAAGCAACGTTTTGATTTGGTGGTGCAATACTGGCATTTTGTGGACATTCTTTGGGTTTATCTCATGGTGTTCTTTATGCTTCAATCTTAACAATTCAGACAATGGGGAGCACTTGTTTTCAGGTTATTACCCATCAATCTTGATCTAATAACTTATTGACTATCATGGCAGAAACTTCTGTTTCACACGCACACGAGACACATGAGCACGGCACAGACGGGAATCTGTGGGATGGCGGGAAAGAGCCGATGAAAGCCAGCTATGGCAAGCTGATGATGTGGTATTTCCTCGTGTCAGACGCATTTACCTTTGCCGGCTTTTTGATTGCCTATGGTGCAATTCGATTCAGTATGCCAACCTGGCCGGAACCGGATTTTGTGTTTGCATCCTTTCCTTTCGTTAAAGCACACTGGCCACTGGTGTTCGTTACTTTCATGACCTTTGTTCTGATCTTCAGTTCAGTGACCATGGTTCGTGCCGTACAAGAAGGACACCGGGAAAATAAGAGAGGTGTCGTATTCTGGATGTTTTTAACCATCCTCGGAGGTGCTACATTCTTAGGTAGTCAGGCCTATGAATGGACAATTCTGATCAAATATGAAAATGTTTCAGTTAACCGGAATCCTTTCGGCCGCTACATAGCGGATGGGGTCATGGTAGACGAAAGTGGCAAGGAGATTATGGTTAATGGCGCTCCTGTTAATGTAAAAAAGGATGAGTCCTACCTGCTTCATGGTCATGAGCATGATGGTAACGTAGCATTAGAGAAAAAGTATGTGCGCTATACTTCAGGCGCCTATGCTGGCCAAACGCATCAGGTAGAAGAAGGACCAAAAGCTTTTGGCGCTCTATTCTTTTTCATTACCGGTTTCCACGGTTTCCACGTATTCTCTGGAGTAGCTTTTCTCACGATTATTATGATCAATGCGATGAGTGGCTTGTATGCTGCTCGCAAAAATGGTTATGAAATGGTTGAGAAAATTGGCCTTTACTGGCACTTTGTGGATTTGGTTTGGGTATTTGTGTTCCTGGTATTTTACCTGCTCTAGTACCCTGTAAACATCCTGACCACAGTAGTACTTGTTTGTTTGACTGCTGTGGTACATCATTTGGTAAACAAACAACATTCATTCAACGAATAAAATCATTCAGCAATGGCTGCACATCAATCATACGAAGATCAGAAGAAACTTGTGTTTTATGGACTAAAGTTGCTTGGTATCATCACTATCGTAGAGGTGGTCTTCGCACTTTTTGCTAAAGGACACATTGTTCCCAGCATCACTTTTGGAAAAGACGGCGGTTTTGGTCAGGCATTGTATATGCTTGCCATGATCGGGGCCAGCTTATACAAGGCATACTTTATTGTGTTTTTCTTTATGCACATGTCGCATGAAGTAAGAGGACTTGTATTTAGTGTTCTTCTCCCGCTCTTATTGTTGGTATGGGCCATTATTGCGTTTTTCCAGGAAGGTGGCCGATGGGGCGCCGCCCGGGAACAAATCCGACAAAAGAATCAGGAAGTGGTTCAACCGGCGCCTTCCGCAAAACCTACCGGTTATTGGTTGAACGGCACCATGAAAGGATAAATCGAAAAAGGCGCGGAACAACTCCACGCCTTTTTTGTTTTAAAGCCCATCTCAATACCATTCTAATTCATTGGTTTGCATTTTAAGTCATGAGTGAACAACAACAACCCAAAACGCCTTCAAAGAATCGCAAAATCCTGATGGCCATTGCCATGGTGGTGGTATTAGGGGTACTGCCAGCCATATCGTGGATATATCTTCGCAATGGTCTGAACTGGCGCAAGGATGCCATCGCGGAACTTGGTTCTTTCGGACAAATTCGTGGTGCTTATATTATTTACCCTGATGGTACCAAAGAAAACCAATTGGGTGAAAGTGTTTGTGTTATCCACAATTTTGGCTCGGATCCTGATCTGACACCTGAAAACAAGCAGATCATAGATACCAATAAGCGCCTGTATGATCAATTTGGTAAAATGAGCGACGGTACACCAAGGCCATTTTTCAAAATCGTGATGATTTTTGAAGGTGGAACTGCAGAATTCAGGTCTGAAATACAGAAAATCCCAAGTATTGATTACGCTACGTGGGTGCAGACGGGAGGTTTGGGATCCTGGGGGACAATTCTGAATAATGGTTATGAAAAGTTTGTTCTTGATCGGAAAGCCACTGAACATAAACGGGTATATGCATTAGCTGACCCAACCGGTCAAATTAGATGCTTTTATAATGCCCTTGATGAAAAACAAGTGGAACGTATGGTGCAGCAAATTGCAATCATGCTTCCGGTTAAATAAGTTCAACTTTTAAACGCAACAGATAGACATGACACCAGATTTTGCCTTGGAAAAAAAGTTGAACAAGTGGGCTTATGTCGTTTCAGCAGTGGTATTGTTACTTGTTGGCATGATGCGTCGGTATAAAGTTGAGGTAGGTGTAGATTTCAGCTTTTTACCTCCCTTTCATGCTACACTGAATGCCATCACTGCAGTCATTCTGTTGATCGCTTTCTGGCATATTAAGAACGGACGGGTGGAGCAGCATAAAAAGATGATTTACCTGGCAATGGGTACCTCTGCCTTGTTCCTGCTCTCGTATGTGTTATACCACTTTACCACTCCGGAAACCCGTTATGGTGGCGAAGGAGTCATGCGTACGGTTTACTTCTTTTTCCTGATTACCCACGTGGTATTGGCTGCTGTGATTCTCCCGTTTGTGCTTTTTACATTCAACCGAGCTTTCACGAACCAATTCGAGCGGCACCGTAAAATGGCCCGTTGGGTGTTCCCATTATGGCTTTATGTGGCTATCACGGGCCCGATTTGTTACCTGATGCTGAAACCATACTATTAATGCGCTTACCTTTGCATTCATAAAAGCTGTCTGCGATATGAAAAAAAGTCTTTTTTACATTGCTTTGTTTGGGTTGCTGATATGCCTGATACCTGCTGATGCTGATGCTCAGTGCGCTATGTGTAAAGGCGCTGCTGAAGCCAATCTGAGACAGGGTGGGGGAGACCCAAAGGGTTTGAACAATGGAATTCTGTATATGCTTTCCATTCCTTACCTTCTGGTTGGATCCATCGGCTACTGGTGGTGGCGCAATCGCCGATTGGAAAAGGAACAGGTAGCTGAAATGTCTGAGGAAGATTTTGCCCGTTACGAATAGACTTAACGGCATAAAAAAAGCCCGTCAGTCGTGACTGACGGGCTTTTTTTATGCCGTTAAAACTGCCTTATTTCAGGGTGTAACGAGCGCTCAAAGCGCCATACCCAAAACCAAAGCCACTGCTGTAGTAAGAGTCACCCAATACAAATGTAGGAACCCAGTCAACAGAAAGATTCAAAGGAAGATCAGCAAATTTGTAATCCAGACCTCCGCAACCCATAATGGCAAGGTTGAAACCATTGTAGTCTGCGCCAAAGTTATAGTCGTTGTCATAAGTCCAAAGCCATGCTCCGGCGCCACCGCCGATGTACCACTGCAAGCCTTCCACTTCCGCAATTGGCGTGTGGTGCTGATACATAGCTCCGATATTAATCACACGAGCATAAACATAACCGCGGAAACCAACAAAGGCTTCCACTGCGCCTTTCTCATTCAGGAAATGTTTGTAAGAAACGGCGGCCGGGTAGCCCAGACGCAGACCAATTGCACTCTTGTAAGTGCTTTGACCTTGAGCCGTGAACACGCAGCATAAAACTACGGCAAGGGCGAAAATCAGTTTTTTCATTTTAATAATGGTTGTTTTAAGTGTGGTGAATAAATTCGGGGCAAATCTACCACTCAAAATGTTTTTGTCAAGTTTTT
>JAEUUS010000198.1 GCA_016787545.1 Saprospiraceae bacterium | reverse complement strand
GGCTCTGCACTGCCGAAAACCACTCCGGTACAATCGGTAAATTGTTTGCAGGAGTCCTGTTCAAAAATGACATCCGGCGTATTCCCATCGTAAAACAAGGTAAAACAAGCCTGAGCCCAGTTGTTATCATAGGTTTTTTCCACACGACCAATTTTGTCCGGACGCCTGTTCCAATTCACACGGGCAACTAAAATATAATCGTCGGCAGGAATATCTGTTACATCAATCCACTGACAAAGGGTGTTAGCGGCATCATAAACATCACTACATCCTGCTGTTATACCCATATCCACACATTTATATTTGGCTGTAATGCCGAGCGGACATTCGGCATCCAATACACAAAAACCGTTTTTAGTGCCGATTGGAATTCTTTTTCCGGCAGAATTGTACAATATGTATTCCGCATAGCCCAGGTAATGGAAGTGCCCATGGCAAGGGTCGTAAACAAAATGATTGGAGGGGTCGTTTGGATCTGTAGGTTTCGGACCAACATAATAATCGGAATTGCCGATATTGCTGATACGGGTGTCGAATTTTATGACATGCCGATTGCCAAAACCCCTCAAACAACCCTCCGCGATGTAACATACGTCATCACTTTGCTGATCATCAAAATACATGGAGTTGACCAGCAAATTCTGGTCAATGGTAATATCCGGAGCATTCGGACAAAGCGGGTCGCCGTTGTACAAACAGTTACCGCTACTAATGGTAGCTAAAGGCTCATAGTTGCAGGCAATTGGATCCATACAACCAATGATGGGCCCCTGGAAAGAAACGGTAAACGACAGTGGATCCGGGCTACAACCGGGCACAGCATACCTGATACGAATGATATAGGTTTCTCCACCCGCCATAAATACAGAAGCCTGGGCAGAGCTATCCGGGCAGCCGCTTTCTGCAAAGAAGATAGCGCCCATGACATTTTCTGAAATGATGATGCCATTACACTGGTTGTACCCCCAAACCTTTGCCCTGCAAGGCGCTCCACAGGTGGAAATGACATAAATACCTGTGTCTGCCGGACTAAATTGATACCATGTCTCATCGCCATCCGGAGTGGTGAAGGTGCCAAGGCTTATTGGAATTGGTGAGTTGCAATTAGTACCAGGCGGGCAACCAAAATCTGTACGCTCAAAGTACCCATAATATCCAATACTCTCCCTTATGAGCTCACCGTTAAGGTAAAACCTATACCATCCATCGTCAAAAAAGCCATCACCATGTTCATCCTGAAACTCTAAAACTTTGCAATCGCCTTTTGGGATACAAACATTGAAAATATGCAGGCTGTCAGCTACCAATGACTCAAAGGCATAAACCAGGTTAGGATTGTTTTTTTCGTAAATTTTCCAGCTGGCTTCATAATAGGCATAGTCAGGATTAACTTCAATTCGAATGGAATCAAACCCGGCCGGGCATTGGGCATGGAG
>JAEUUS010000192.1 GCA_016787545.1 Saprospiraceae bacterium | reverse complement strand
ATTTCCCGCACACTCATTTTTTCCAAATGGCGGTACTTGGAGGCTGATTCTGTAATTTTTTCCATGAATGAATGGACCTAAGCCCAGGTATTGATCTTTTCTTCTAACAATTGAATGGATAGTGGTTTGGACAAATAATCGTTCATGCCGCTTAGCAGGCATTTGTCCCGTTCTTCCGCAGTGGCATTGGCGGTGAGGGCAATAACCGGAGTTTGAATGCCCCTGGCGCGAATCTGGCGTGTAGCCGTAAATCCATCCATTACCGGCATCTTGACATCCATCAAAATGAGGTCAAAAATGGCCTCCGAAGCAGCATCCACTGCTTCCTGACCGTTGATGGCAATCCGGATATGCGGCTGACGAACCAGCTTGTGCAATACCTCAGTAGCCAGCAATTGGTTGAACTGGTTGTCTTCTACCAGCAGTATGCGCAGGTGTTCGTGGGCAGGTTTCGCGGGTTGCTGTGGCGTCATAACGGGCCCCTCTGCAAGCTGTACCGGGAGCGTAAAAGCAAAAACTGAACCTATACCCGGCTTTGACTGCACGCTGATTTGTCCGCCCTGCAATTCCACAAGTTGTTTGGCAATGGCCAGGCCCAGGCCGGTACCGCTGTGCAGCAAATGCGTTTCCTCACCAGCCTGCGTGAACGGATCAAAAATGTCTTTAAGCTGATGTTCCTGTATGCCCACGCCGGTGTCTATCACCTGGAACTGAAGGATTGGTTGCTGCGCTGCCACATTGGGTAAAGTTTCTGCTTTGAGCTGAACGCCTCCTGTTTCTGTGAACTTTACGGCGTTACTGAGCAAATTCAGAAGGATCTGATTCAATCGGGTGGGGTCTGCCAGAACGTAACGCGGCACAGAAGGATCAATATGACACTCCAGGCTGATTTTTTTCTCTTTTGCCTGCACAGAAAGCATGTTTACCTCCTGTTTCAGGAGTTCGTGCAGGTCTACAGGTTCCGGGCGAAGCTCCATTTTACCTGCCTCGATTTTGGAGAAATCCAGGATCTCGTTGATTACAGCAAGGAGATTTTTGGAGGCATGGCGCACCACATGGGTGTATTCCTGCTGCTTGGGTGTAAGCGCTGTATCCTGCAACAAATCCGACATCCCGATGATGGTATTGAGCGGGGTCCGGATTTCGTGACTCATGTTGGAGAGGAAGATACTTTTGTAGCGATTGGCCGCCTCCAGTCCGGCATTTTTGGCCTCAATTTCGGCCTGTTGCTGTTCAATTTTGCGCTGCGCAGTTTTGCGTTGCTGCACGTTTCTGTACAGCAGGAAGCTGAAAATACCCAGAGCCAGCAAGCCTGCTAATAAGCCATAACGGAGAGTTCTTTCCAGATTGGCCTCACTGGCCTGCCGCTCGTTTTTGGCTTGTAACAGGGCTATATCCTTTTGTTTTTGCGCTGTTTCTGCATTTTGTTCCTGAAGTCTGGCCTCCTTTACTTCCAGATCGAGTCGTATGTTTTCATTGTTTTTTTCCAGCAAAGCAGCCTGCTGTCGGGCGGTTTCTGCGTTGAGTTTTTCCTGTTTCAGTGCTATTTCCCGCTGAAGCGCTGCAATTTTTTGGTTTTTGGCCTCGGCGCTGAGTTGGCTGATCTCGCGTTCTTTTTTTTCTGTTTCGTACTTGATTCGCATCTCGGTTACCGCCTGCGTTTTTTCACTGTTGTAAATAGAGTCTTTCAACGCATTTCCTGTTTCCATCAGGGCAAAGGCCTTTACATAAAAGCTGTCTTTAAGCGCCGCGTTGCCGGTTATAGCAGCCTCCTGCACATAGCCTGACGCCAGGTTGGTGTACCCGGTCCGCATGAGCATCCGGTTGTCCAGCTCTTTGCCAAGACTCAGCACTTGTTCAGACAAGTTGCGCAGCTGATCAAAAGACCCGCGTTTCAGGTGTATGTATGAAACTTTAGTGAGCAGAAGCGCCAGGTTTAGTTTGTCGTTTATGTGCTCCAGCGCTGCCCGTGCTTTATTGGCGCAATTTTCCGCCTGTTCCAACTGGTCGGTTTCCAGAAAATACTCCATGGCATTTTGCCAGGATCCCGCCGAAACCTCCCAGATACCTAATTCATCTGCCTTTTCCGCCAGGGTTAAAAATTCTGCATTGGCTTCCTTTTTCCGGCCCATTTCATCCAGAATACTGGCCAGATTGCTTTTTACAGACATATACAGCTGGGTTAAACCCGGCTCATTCAGCAGCGCCAGGGCTTGCTGGAGGTAGGTAACGGCATTATCCAGATCATTGAGGTAAAAATAGCTGCTGCCTATGCCGTTGAGCGCCTTGGCTTTGGTGAGCTTATCGCCCGTTTTATCGCACAATTTCAGTGTTTCGAAATAATAGGACTGGCATTCCGAGTATTTGCCTTGTCGGAAAATCATATTTCCATAGGTGAGCTGGGTGTTGATCCGCCCCCTCAAAAACGAGGCCTCATCCAGCCATTTTCCTGGCATAAAAGACTGGGTAAGCAGGATCGACTGCTGCAGGTGTTGTTGCGCTTTTTTCATATCAAAGCGCATGTACTGTGCCGCCAGTTTATTGTGCAAAAGTACCTGCGCTGAATCGGGGCCTGTTGTTTTCAGCACCCTTTCCAGGGAATCCACCACGGCATTGCCCGACTGCGACCAGAGCGGCGCAGCGACCAAAAACAGTAGTCCAAGTAGGAGGATTTTTTTCATTATTGCAAAAAATTCACAGTCTGTTCAGGCTTATTCAGAAATTATTGAGGATTTTAACAAAATTTGCGAAACCCATAACAACCCTTAAAAGAAACCTGATACTATTGCCCTGCATACTTGCAGCAAGTTTAATGCACATCAAAAACGACGAATCATGAACACCGCAGCCCGACTTTTTGCCCCGCTTCTTTTAGCAGCCTTTTTGCTCAGTTCTTGTCATACCGCCCAAAAGTATGTCGAAAGTGGCGATTATGACAGCGCTATTGATCTTTGTATTCGAAAACTAAAAGGAAAACCCAAAAAGAAAGAAGAATATGTGAAGGGTCTGGAGCTGGCTTTCCGTAAAGCTCAGGCGCGCGACCTCAACACCGTTGAACAGCTCAAGGCAGAAAACCGTCCGGAGCTTTGGGAGCGTATTCATGATATTCACCTGAAAATTCGTGATCGCCAGAACAAGGTGGCGCCGCTGACTCCGCTGGTGGCTAAAAATGGTTACCGGGCGCAAATTAAAATGGAAAACATAGCCCCCATGGAGCGCGAAAGCCGGGAAAAAGCAGCTGACTACCTGTATACTTCTGCTGAAAACCTGCTCAAAAACGCGGAAAAAGGCGACAAACTGGCCGCCCGGAAAGCGTATGGCTTGTTGCAGGACCTGCAACGGCGCTATTACCCGAACTTTAGGGAAAAGGATAAACTGCTGGCAAAAGCCCGTGATCTGGGTACTTCCTATGTACTGGTTGAGGTAAAAAACCTGTCGAACAAGGTGTTGCCCAGGCAGTTTGCCGAGCGGTTGCTCACCATCGATAAAAAGGGTCTGGACTCCGAATGGCGCGACTTTTCCTTTGTGGAAGAAAAAGGTCTGTACTACGATTACCGAGCGGTGTTAAAAATCCGAGATATTGATATCAGCCCGGAAAGAGTGCAGGAACGTGCCTATACCGACGAAAAGAGGATTCAGGACGGTTGGGATTATGTGCTGGATAAAAAAGGAAACGTGATGAAAGACAGCCTTGGCAACGACATCAAAACCCCGCGCATGGTGATTATTCGTGCTGATGTGCTGGAAGTGTTCCAATCCAAAGCTGCCCGAATTGCCGGCGCGATTGAAATCCGGGACCACGATGGAAAGAACCTGCTGGAAACCTGCGATGTATCCACTGAAGTGCTTTTTGAAAATTATGCCTCCACTTTTCGGGGTGATGAACGTGCGCTGACTCCGGATTCCAAGGCCCGCATTGGCAACCGCCCGCTTCCTTTCCCCAAAGATGAAGACATGCTCAGTCAGGCCGCCGACCGCTTAAAGCCCGAGGTAAAGGATGAGCTTCGGGGTAGCAGGGCTATATTGTAGCATATTCACCGCAAAGTACGCCAAGAGCGCAAAGGGTTAACGACTTCCCCTTTGCGCTCTTGGCGTACTTTGCGGTAAATAATTATGTTACCACCATTTTTTGCCGTTTTTTTGCCCAAAATTTTTCTTCATGCAAATTCGCAGACTACTTCCTGTATTGATTGTACTCCTGAGTCAATCCTTTGTTCAAGCACAAATAGACTATCCTGAAGATGCCTTTCGTGAATTGCGCAGAGGGTTAGACGGCACCTGGTTTATGCCCACCGACCGTGGCGACCGCCTGGAAATCTGGTGGAAAGAGAATGATTCCACGATGGTGGGCAAAAGCATCCGGATTAAGCCTGAAAACGGCGACTCCGTGTTGCTGGAGCGCCTGCGACTTGAATTGCGCGATAC
>JAEUUS010000167.1 GCA_016787545.1 Saprospiraceae bacterium | reverse complement strand
TTGACCCCAAACCTCCTCCTTGCCGTACGGACTGTTCAGCAAAAAGGTTCCGCCGTGTTTGGCGAAACGGAGCATATCCGTTTTGTGGATGAAATTGAATTTGTGGCAGGCTACAAATCCTGCTTCACGGATCAGGTATGGCGCCCGGATGGGATGTTTGCCAAACCGCAGATGCGAAACGGTCTGTGAGCCTGATTTTTTGGAATCATACACAAAATAACCCTGTGCGTGCAGGTCGGTATTCTCTCCAATAATCTTGATGCTGTTTTTATTGGCGCCCACGGTACCGTCGGCGCCCAGCGCAAAGAACATGGCTTCGGTGAGGGAATCTTCCCGAAGTTCCAGGTATTCCCAGGGCAGGCTGGTATGCGTCACATCATCATAAATACCAATGGTAAAATGGTTTCCTGGAAACTCGTTTTTCAGCGCCTCAAACACGGCTTTGGCCATGCCCGGCGTAAATTCCTTGCTCGACAAACCGTAGCGACCACCCACTACTTTGGGAATGGCTGGCCAGATACCCTGTCCGTAACCCTCCACAAAGGCTGTTACCACGTCCTGATACAAAGGCTCTCCTGCAGCACCTGGCTCTTTGCAGCGGTCGAGTACGGCAATTTTTTGGACGGTTTTCGGCAATGCTTCCAGCAAATGCTGCACCGAGAACGGACGATACAGTCGCACCTGGAGCACGCCTGTTTTTTCACCCTGGCGGTTCAGGTAGTCGGAGGTTTCCTGTGCGGTTTCGGCCCCTGAGCCCATGAGGATAATGACACGCTCGGCGTCGGGTGCGCCATGGTAATCAAACAGGCGATATTGCCGCCCTGTGAGCTTGGCGAAACGATCCATGGTCATTTGGACCAATTCCGGAGTAGCATGGTAGAACGGGTTGGCACTTTCCCGACCCTGAAAATAAACATCAGGGTTTTGGGCCGTGCCACGCACAACAGGCCGGTCCGGACTCAGCGCCCGCCGACGGTGGGCAATGACGTCCTGTTCGTCAATCATCGCCAGGATGGTTTCGTCCGGGATCAGGTCTATTTTATTGACCTCGTGTGAAGTTCTGAAACCATCGAAAAAGTGAATGAAGGGCAGGCGGGCTTTCAGGGTAGCTGCCTGTGCGATCAGCGCGCCATCGTGCGCTTCCTGAACCGATCCGGACGCGAGCATGGCAAATCCGGTGGTGCGGGCGGCCATGACATCGCTGTGATCGCCGAAGATCGAAAGAGCCTGGGCGGCTAAAGAGCGCGCCGCAACGTGAAAAACGGCGCTGGTGAGCTCCCCGGCGATCTTGTACATGTTGGGGAGCATGAGCATCAAGCCCTGCGAAGCGGTGAAGGTGGTAGTGAGGGCGCCTGTTTGCAGCGAGCCGTGTACCGCTCCGGCTGCTCCGCCTTCACTTTGCATTTCGATCACTTCCGGCACGTGCCCCCAGATGTTTTTCACCTTTTTGGAGGTCCACTCATCGGCCAGTTCGGCCATGGCGGAGGATGGGGTAATAGGATATATGGCACAAACCTCGTTGACCCGGTAGGCAATGTAGGCGGTGGCTTCGTTGCCGTCTATGGTGACTTTTTTGGATGACTTGGACATGGTAGCGGATGTTTTTCGCACAGATTTTATGCGGAAGTTTTTCGCACAGATTTTTTTCACAGATTTTACACAGAGGTCATTTCTATGGCATGACAGGGGCATTGTTCATAGCAGACTGCGCAGCCGGTGCATCGGTCGTAGTCAAACTTGTAGCGGTTGCCTTTGCCAAGTTTGATCACGGCATCTTCCGGACAAGCGCCGAAGCAGCCATCGCATTCAAAGCAATTACCACAGGAAAGACATCGTTGCGCTTCATAACGGGCCTCCTTTTCTGTCAGACCAGACAGCACTTCGCGGAAATCCTGTACGCGGAGTGTCTGGTCAGCTTCCGATTGTTGCTGTTTGGGGGCATGGGTCTGATACCACATATGCAGGCGTTCATACCCTGCCAGTTGATGTTTTTCCGGTTTTTGGTAGCGCCCTCCCAGAAGCCAGGCATTGATGAATCGGGCGGCCTTTTTCCCGTGCCCAACTGCGGTGGTGACAGTTCGTTCGCTGGGTACCATATCACCCCCGGCAAAGATGCCTTCGGCGCCGGTCATCATATCCGGGCCAACTTTAACACTGCCGTCGCG
>JAEUUS010000164.1 GCA_016787545.1 Saprospiraceae bacterium | reverse complement strand
GATTGGCATGTACATTCCGATATCCCAACCGGTATTGACATGATGCTCACCAACAACGTTCCGGATGCGCTCAATGCTTATTTCGTAGCTGATCCGGCCGGCAACTGCGGCTACAACCTGCCGTACGGCGGCGTAGCCATTGCCCATGGCTGTTCCGGCGATAACGATCATACCTGGGCGCATGAGGTGGGGCATGCCCTCAACCTCCCGCACCCGTTTATTGGCTGGGAGGGAAAGCAATACAATTTCAACACCCCAACACCCACCTCACTTACTTACGATTACACCTATTTTCACGATACACTGGATACGCAGGTGCCTGCGCCACTGGATACAGCTCTGGTGGAGCTTAAAGACGGTAGCAACTGTGACCATGCCGCCGATCGGATTTGCGACACCCCGCCGGATTACCTGAGCTACCGCTGGGAATGTGATGCCAACAACAAAAGCATCGCTAAACAAAAAGACCCCTCAGGTGCGGAATTCTACTCAGATGGTACCCTGTTCATGTCGTATGCGCTGGATCTTTGCCAAAATCGCTTCTCGCCGGAAGAAATCAACATTATGCGCGCCACCCTGCTTTCTGAAAAACTCAACTGGTTGAGCCCGGAAATGCCTTTGGAACCTGTCACCGCCAGTCCGGTGGCTATTGAACCAGTGCAGGATCAACTGGTACCGGTTACTGGTGCTGTATTGCGCTGGAACGCCGTGCCGAATGCCACGCATTACCTGGTGCAGGCATCCCGTTTTGCCAATTTTTCTTTTAAACAGGTAGACGTAGTTACCACCGATACCTTTGCCATTGCCGGTCAGCTCACGCCCAACCTGAAATACTACTGGCGCATCCGGCCTTTTAACAACCGCCATACTTGCGCGCCATTCAGCACTTCATCAACCTTTAAAACCAGCGTAGCCAGTGCTACCTCAGATCCGGACGCGCAAGGCTGGCGCTGGTATCCAACGGTATTGAGCCCCGGACAATCCCTGAACCTGGAAATGCCCGAATCCTGGCAAGGTTCCGAAACCCTCTGCCGTGTGTTCAATGCAGCAGGCCAACTGCTCTGGCAACAAAAATATCACTGGACCGCCCGTCAAAACACCCTCGAATTCCCTTCCGGCCAATGGCCAGCCGGCGTGTATCAACTCCTTCTTACAGGGAATCAAGGGGTAAAAGCGATGAAATTGACAGTAGACGGTGGACGGTAGACGGCTTACGGTGGACGGCCTACGGTGGACGGTAGACGGCCTACGGTAGACGGCCTACGGTGGACGGTGGGATTGCGTGGGTATTTTTAACAATGTGGGTTGTCATCCCGCGCAGCGGGACCTACACAAGCCCGGCTACCCACAATTCACTTGGGCAAAAAGATATAATCGCGAAACTTGGCTTGTGTAGGTCCCGGTTCCCGGGATGACAACCCACATTGTTAAAAATACCCACGCAATCCCACCGTCCACCGTAGGCCGTCCACCGTTTACCGTCTACCGTCCACCGTTACATCACCATCTCCAAAATTTCCGGCGTATGAACCTCCCGGAAACCAGGCAGATGGAGCTGATAATATTGCAGGAGTTTGCCCAGCAGGGCTTTGCGTTGCGGGCGGGTGATCGGGAGTTCGTGCACGTTTTCTAACGGAGTGTCCATAAGAAACAGCATTTGCTGCACCTGATCAGGCTCCATGATCAGGGTGTGTGGTGGCGGTGCCGGACTAAAAACCCCTTCCCGCAAATCAAAAAACACCTCCCCATCGGTATCAGGAGGCAAAGGCTGAAATCCCAAATGGCCGGCCAGCGACAACAAAAAATGCAGGTGCAGGTTGGCTAGCGGATATGGCGAGGTGTCTAACCAATGTAGGTTTTCCAGGATAAAATCAAACAGTTCCCGGTGTTCCTCTTCCTCATGAATGGCTTTTCGGCATACTTCTGCCATAAACAAAGCCACCGCACCGTGTTTCAGATCAAATGGAATGGAGGTCCAGACTTCCGAAGCCCGCATCTCCTTTAGTCTGCTGGCCCCGCTGCCTTCCCGATGATATGCCACTAATTCCACCACTGTCATTGGTTGGAATAAATTGTACGGCATCTTCGCTTTGGCGGTACGCACACCTCCCCCGATAAAGGAACAAAGTCCCTTTTCTTCCGTGAAAATATCGGCAATCACACTGGTTTCGCCATATTTTACAGACCGGAATACGATGCCACGGGTTTTTAGCATAAAACGGTGGACGGCTTATGGCCAACGGCTAGAATATCCGTTAACCTGCATGGATTGTCATCCCGGGAACCGGGACCTACACAAGCCAGATGACGTGTTTATCCCTTGCTTAATAGCCTCATGTGAAGCCAGGCTTGTGTAGGTCCCCCTGGCGGGGAATGACAATCCACGTTGTGTTAAAAAACCAGAATTTCTTCGACAAAGTCCTAAAAACGCTTATTTTATCGTATCCGCCGCTGGCTTCACAAAATACACAATCCGTGTGAGCCATTTAGTGGTATCCGGTTCTTTAGCCGGATCGGTGAGGTATTCCTCCAAAACCGGCGGAATTTGTTGCAGTTTGCGTTCAGCCATAAATTCATCCATGGCCATGTGCGCTTCGGCAGTGAGGGCAAAATCGCCCAGGAAATCAATGATGATAGCTGTGCCGCCGGTTTTGACAATTTCCACGCCCGGCGCCGGTTTTACCTGTTTATCGATGCCAAACGCCACAGCCATGTTGGTTTTCATGGAAACGGTATCATAGAACCAGAACATTCCGGTGAGTACAGAGTCTGCCTTGGCGCCCGCCTTCCCGGCTGCTTCCAGCACCAAAGGGGTAGTTTCTTCAAAATATTTTGGAATGTGCTGAAACTCAACAGTATCACGAATGGCGGCATACCAGGCTTCGGGCCGCTCGGTCATTTTTACCCGGAAGCCGCGATATTCCTTCGGATTCAGGGCTTCACAATATTTTTTCAAATTGGCCAATCCGGTGTCGTAGTCGCGGCCAACAAAGGTGTTCAAATCAGTAAACATGCCTCCCGCGCGCAGGAAAAACGGCAGGTGCAATTGCATGCCCCAGGTGATTTTCGTTTTGATGGTATCTCCTTCCAGGATAAAATGTACCGGTGATGGCCCTAATCCGAAATCTACCTCATAATCCACCTTGCTCGTGCCCACCGCCAGCAACTTCTGATAACCTTTTCCCACATTTTCGTTCTGACTGTCCCAGCGATAAACAGCGCCAGGTTCGCCATCGGTACCTTCAATGCTGATTTTCATGTTCGGATCCATGAAATGCCAGGGCGACCAGTTGGTGAAGTTCTTAAACAATCGAATTTGTTCATGAACCGTTGCTTTGGGTGCATACATTTCAATACTGCGCTCAACTTTGTAAGATTTTTTAGCAAGCACACAGAGTAAAACCCACAAAGCCGCCAGACCGACGAGGGTAAGTAAAAGGTATTTCAGTATTTTCATGTTGTGGATGTGTGATATTGCCGCAAATTTAAAACAAAATATTTATTTGTGTGAGGGATTTAGTTGGGGAGAGGCGGGGCGGTAAAAAAACCGCCCCGCCTCTAAAACAACGATAACTGATCCCCAAGCGGCAACAACTGAAAAGATCGTCGGTGCCAGGGTGAAACGCCGTGTTGCCGGATAGCATCCCGGTGCGCTTGGGTAGGGTAACCCTTGTTTTGCAGCCATTGATACTGCGGAAAATCCTGATGTAACCGCGACATGGCCTCATCCCGGTGTGTTTTAGCCAAAATGGAAGCGGCGGCAATAGATGCATACTTTCCGTCTCCTTTTACCACACAAACATGCTTGGTGGAACCGTAGGTATAAAAACGGTTGCCGTCTACCAAAATACATTCCGGGCGCAGGGGCAGGTCATCCAGCGCTCGGTGCATGGCCAGAAAAGACGCTTTCAAAATATTAATCCGGTCAATTTCCTCAGCGCTCACCTCCGCCACCTTCCAGGCCAGGCTTTCTTTTTCCACCACCTCGCGCAATACCATTCGCTGCGTTTCCGTGAGTTGCTTGGAATCGTTCAGCAGCGGATGATGAAAATCCGCCGGCAAAATGACCGCCGCTGCAAAAACCGGTCCGGCTAAACATCCACGCCCGGCCTCATCGCAACCGGCCTCTAATTGGCCCTCCTGATAAAAAGGTAATAGTGGCATGAGGCAAAGATAGTGTGGGAGTGATTGAGTGTGGGAGTGTTTGAGTGTGGGAGTGTGGGAGTTGGCGTTCGGCTGGGGATTGGATTGGAGCTTAAGACTTTTTAACCACTAAGCCACTTAGGGCACTAAGATGTGATACGCTTAGTGCCCTAAGTGGCTTAGTGGTAATCCCCAGCCGAACGCCAACTCAAACACTCCCACACTCCCACACTCAAACACTCAACTCCAAAAAAAATCCGCGCCAAATTGACCATTCCATTTTTTTGGCCTGCTTTTTGCCTAAGCTATTCCGTCTTTTTAATCCGACCGTTGTAAGAACGGATTTCCCGTATAGCAAGCTACTAATCCACGGCTTGATTTTTGACATCAACCAATTGTTATTACCTATGAATGTTTGCATACGCAATACATTTATAAG
>JAEUUS010000096.1 GCA_016787545.1 Saprospiraceae bacterium | reverse complement strand
AAACAAGAAAAAGTGACTATTACCGGAACGATAGAGCTGTGTTTTGAACATGGAGCCAGGGTGTTTATCAGCAATGCCGGCCTGAACGAAGATGGCCGATTGACCTCAGACCTGTTTGTGAACGCCATTTATCAAAAACGGAGGATAGGTGTGGAAGCTGGGTTGATGGATGGACAATAGACTGCTTATGAAAAATCTGATTATGATAGATAGTATACAGAATTAGTTTCGCATCGTTAGGTCAGCCCATTTTTGCTGGCTCTGCGTTGTATTTTTTCGCCGAAATTAGTCCCACTTCGCCTGCAAAATCCGCCTTGATCCAACAAAAATGAACAAGACCTTCCAATACGAAACTAATTCAGTATACTATCTAATATTCATTAGCCTGTTTTTGACAGGGAATGTTTCCTCCCAGGGCTTGCCTTCACGGATAGCCTTTGGCTCCTGTGGCTCACAGGACAAGCCCATGCCCATTTTGGATACTTGTCTGAAGTACCGGCCTGATCTGTTTGTCTGGCTGGGCGACAATATCTACGGCGATACCAAAGACATGCAGGTATTGCGGAACAAATACGCCAAACTGGGCGCCAAACCAGAGTTTCAACGTTTAAAAAATGCCACCCGATTCCTGGCCACCTGGGATGATCATGATTATGGCTGGAACGATTCAGGTCGGCATTATCCGTATAAAAAGGAGTCTAAGGAGATTTTTCTCGACTTTTGGGAAGAGCCGGCCAATTCGTTACGAAGGCAGCATGAGGGTATTTATACTTCCTATATGTATGAGCAGGATGGCAAGCGTTTGCAGGTCATTTTACTGGATAACCGCAGTTTCCGGGATGATCTGCGCGTATACCGGGGCGAGTTGAACCGGGAAGACCGGTATTTTTATGCATTGGATTATTACCCGCATAACACAAAGGACAGTACGTTGCTGGGAGAAACCCAATGGCAATGGCTGGAGTCGGAATTGCGCAAACCAGCCGATCTTCGGATCATTGGTTCCGGCACCCAATTCAGCATTGCTTTTAATGGTTACGAGGCCTGGGCCAATTTCCCGCATGAGCGGCAGCGCATGCTTGATCTGATCAAAAAAACACGCGCCAATGGAGTGCTTTTCATAACCGGCGATGTGCATTACGCGGAAATATCGGTGTTGAAAGAGGAAGGCATGTATCCGGTTTATGATGTAACGGCCAGTGGGATTACCTCCACCTGGCATTTTGCTACCCCCAATGATAACCGGATTGAAGGCCCGGTGATGGATAACCACTTTGGATTGTTGAACATAGATTGGAAGCAAAAAGATCCGGTGATAAAGATGGAGGTTTACGATATTCGCGGCAACCAGCGGATTGAACACAGCATTCGACTGAGTGAAATCTCTTTCTGATTGGTTGAACGCGGGTTTGTTGAACGCGGATGACGCGGATTTTTTGGAACGCGGATGACGCAGATGACGCGGATTTTTTGCACTGCCTTCGGCAGCGATGATATGTTTACAGACAACCTTAACACTTCACCACTCAGTCACTAAGAACACTAAGTACATTTCACCTTAGTGCCCTCAGTGGCTTAGTGGTGAAAGACTCCGCTGTAATTTCCAGTCAAACACTTCACCACTAAGTCACTAAGAACACTAAGCGAGTTTTACCTTAGTGCCTCAGTGGCTTAGTGGTGAAAGCCCCCTCCATAATCCCCAACCGCACGCCAACTCAAACACTCAAACACTCCCAAACTCAAACACTCTCTATGACCTCTACCGTTACCTATTTAGGCGATCTGCGCACAGAAGCAACCCACCTCTTTTCCGGCACTACCATCATCACCGATGCACCGCTGGATAATCAGGGGAAGGCGGAGGCATTCTCTCCAACAGACTTGTGCGCCACTTCATTGGCATCCTGCGCCATGACCATCATGGGCATCAGCGCCAGAAATCATGGCTTGGACATGAACGGCGCCCGCGCCGAAGTAACCAAAGTCATGGCAGCAGATCCCAGGCGTATTGCCAAGGTAATCATCAAATTCGTGATGCCTAAAAACGACTATTCCGAAACCCAACGCAGCATACTCGAAAAAGCCGCCCGCACCTGCCCGGTGTCATTTAGTCTGGCAGAAGGCGTGGAACAGGTGATGGAGTTTGAGTGGTAATATTCACCGCGAAGTACGCAAAGTCCGCGAAGTAAAACTTTTTGGCGCACTTAGCGTCCTTAGCGGTGAACCCTTACCTTTAGGCCACTAAATCGCTCCATACTATGCGGAAATTATCCCTGGTCATTTGTCTGATTGGCCTTTGTGTATCTGTTTTTGCTCAACCAAAGCCCTCTGTACCCAAACCGATTTCTTCCTCTCCACTTAAATACGTCAACCCATTTATAGGCACCGGCGGACACGGGCATACCTACCCCGGCGCCACAGCGCCTTTCGGGATGGTGCAATTGAGTCCGGATTCGCGGCTATCCATGCTGGATTGGGACGGATGCTCCGGATACCATTATTCAGATTCTATCATTTATGGTTTCTCGCATACCCACCTGAGCGGAACTGGCGTGGCAGATTATTGCGACATCCTCGTCACGCCCTTTGTAGGTGGTGTGGAACTGGAAGCTGACAAAAACGGATCTCCTTTTCGTAAAAGCACAGAAAAAGCAGAACCCGGTTACTACTCTGTCACCCTGGATCGTCATCATATCAAGTGTGAATTAACCGCAACCGAACGTGTTGGGGTTCACAGGTATTCTTTTCCTGCCAATAAAGAAAAAGGCGAGATTATGATTGACCTCCGTCACCGGGATGAGGTTTTAGCCTCCGGGATGACGCTGATCAGTGATCATGAAATAGCAGGTTACCGAATCTCCAAAGCCTGGGCAAAAGAGCAGCACATCTATTTCGTTGTGCGCTTTTCCCGCCCATTTGCCAACAGTGTTCTGTTGGACATGAGTAAATCACCCCGTGAAGCTAATCCTTCCGTAGAAAGCAAATCACTTGTCGGGCTGCTGGATTTTTACACAGACGGAACTCCGTTGGTGGTAACTGTTGGGATATCAGGAACCAGCATAGACGGGGCCCGCAAAAATCTGGAAGCAGAATGCAATCACTTTGATTTTGACCTGGTAAAAAAAGAAACCCAGGAAAAATGGCAGCAACAACTGTCTAAAATCCAGGTGGAAGGCGGTTCTGATGCCCAAAAAACTGCGTTTTATTCGGCCTTGTATCACACCATGGTGGTGCCAAACCTGTGGAGCGATGTAGACGGCAGTTATCGAGGTCGCGACAATAAAATACACACCAGTTCTGGTGAAACCTACACCGTTTTTTCGCTGTGGGATACCTACCGCGCCTGCAATCCACTGTACACCATTCTGGAACCCCGGCGCACCAATCAATTTATTCAAACCTTTTTAAATCAATATCAGGAAAGTGGCCTCCTGCCCGTTTGGGAACTGGCCGCCAATGAAACCGACTGCATGATTGGCAACCACTCCATCCCGGTTATTGCCGATGCCTGGGCCAAAGGTATACGTGGATACGATGGCGAACTGGCCCTGAAAGCCATGATGGCCAATGCCAACAGCGATCGTTACGGACTGCGCTGGTACCGTGAAATGGGATTCGTGCCCAGCAACCGCGAAGCAGAATCGGTATCCAAAACCCTGGAATATGCATTCGACGACTGGTGCATCAGTCAGATGGCCGCCCGACTCGACAAGCCTGATATTGCTTCCGAGTTTGCCCGCAGGGCGCAGTATTACAAAAACCTGTACGACCCAGGCACCGGATTCTTCCGCGCGCGCAGGGGAGCATCCTGGCATTCGCCATTTGATCCTTTTGAGGTCAATTTCAATTACACTGAAGCCAATGCCTGGCAGTATCGTTTTGCTGCGCCGCAAGACATTACCGGATTAATGCTGCTGATGGGCGGCAAGGAGCGCTTTGCCCAGCAATTGGATGCTCTGTTCACTGCCCAAACCAAAACCACCGGTCGCGATCAGGCCGATATTACCGGCCTGATTGGTCAGTACGTGCACGGCAATGAGCCGAGTCACCACATGGCTTATCTCTACAATTACGTGGGCCAGCCTTGGAAAACCCAGCAAAGGGTGCGCCAGATCATGGATTCCATGTATTCAGATCAACCCGATGGACTCAGTGGCAACGAAGATTGCGGCCAGATGTCGGCCTGGTTGGTATTGTCGGCCATGGGGATATACCCGGTGGTTCCGGGCAATCCGCAATATGCCATTGGCACGCCCTGGTTTGAGCGCATGGTGCTTACCCTGGAAAACGGCAGTCAATTGGATATCCGGGCGCCAAAGGTGTCGGCTAAAAATTGTTATGTGAAAGGCGTACGGCTGAACGATCAGGCCTGGAGCAAATCCTGGATTTCGCACGATCAGCTGGTGCAGGGTGGCACCCTTGAATTTGACATGACCAATAACCCGGCGCAATGGGGTTCGGCGGAAAGCGATTGCCCGGTACAATTCATTCAGGACCGCCCGATCATTTCCTCTCCGTATGTAAAAACAGGATCCACGGTGTTTAAAGACCGCACGGAAGTGGAGTTGGGCTGTGCAGATCCGGATGCCAAAATCCGGTACATGTTTGCCGATATCAGCGGCAAGGTGCAATGGCGTGATTATCAAAATCCGGTTAAAGTGGACCGCAGTCAGCGGATGTTCATACACGCGGAGAAAGGTAATGATAAAAGCAATGCTGTTTTGGTGGAATTCCACCGGATACGCAGCGATTTAAAGGTATTGAGTTACAAGCATCCATACTCGCCGCAGTACACGGCAGGAGGCAATGATGGTTTGGTAGATGGCGTTCGGGGCGGCGAGGACTTCCGTACCGGCGGCTGGCAGGGTTTTGAAGGCGAAAACCTGGATATGGTGATTGACCTGGGCAGGCAGCAGAAAGTGAGCAGGGTGAGCGCTAATTTTTTGCAGGACGAAAATTCCTGGATCTTTTTCCCAACCGCTTTGCAGGTAGAGGTGTCTGAGGATGGTAAAACCTTTACCCCTGCCGGCGAGCAACGCTGCGATATTGCCCCTTCAGCAATGGGCACTTTGCAGAAAGAACTGTCAGTTACGCTTGCAGGCAATACCCGGGCGCGTTATGTGCGTATTGTGGGCAAAAGCCTGGGCAAGTGCCCGGCCACGCACAAAGGTGCAGGATATGCGTGTTGGTTATTTACGGATGAGGTAACGATGGAAAATTGATTACTGTGAGCAGAGGGTCTTTGATTTGAGACAACTATAGTATGCCAATACTTCCTTACCAAACGTGCAAAGTGATGCATCTTACCATATTTCTTGAAAATCAAGGTTTAAGTTCCAATTGTGCAATTACTTAATTTTAAGTTGAGATATTTTTCTTTTAACTGACACAAATTGAAGATACTATGATTCCCCCTGCGTTACTTTTAGCTGAATAGCTATTCAACCTGTATCACTAAGGTCGTTACAGAAACGCCACCAGGAGCTATTTGTGCAGGTCCTCGGTTTAAGGTTGAATTGCTGGTATCGTAACGTTGTGCCAGCAAGGTTTCCAGAACATTTAGGGAAGGCTTACCTCTTGTGCTGCGGCCCCTTGTCTGAACTACCGGGCGCAAATCGAGCGGCTCACGACTGGCAATTAATTTAAATACTTCTGTACCAGTTGGGGGCGAAAACCAACTAATATCAAACTGCCTAGCCGCCCCAGGTTTTAGAAAATAATCCGCAATTGTGCGCCCAATTTCGGGTAGAGCCACATTTATCCGGCCATCTGGTTGGATATCGATCAAGGTGTAGTAACAGCCAACAGACCCTGTATTGGTTACCCGCAGGGCTACGGTATCTTTATATGCGCGAAACGTTAGGGTAGCGGAAATTGTGTCAGCAGATGTTCGTTGGGGAACAACCGCTAATCGAACCCTAAGTGCATCATCTTCCAAGGATAACCCTCGCAGGAAATTCGCCATTGCCAAATCGGAAAGCGCCTGTACCACGGTTGCGCCCACTTGATTGGGCTGGCTGGACGCGCCTGAGAGCATACGTTCAGCAGATTGCCCGCGGGCATTGAGGCAAATGGAATTGGGCTTTCGCGCGCAATTGTTGATTAAAAAATCGCCCTCTTTTTCCACCAAAATCACTCGTCGCCATCTTTTGAGGGCCGCCAGCACAGAATCTGCCCGTGCGCCGTCAGGCAAATCCACTTGAACCCGCAATGTGCCCGGTTGCCATGCCTGACTGCGTAAGAACACCCAAGCGCCATTCAATGTTTTAGGTTCAACGGCCTGGCTCAGCCCCACCACCGATTCCAAAGGCTCAACTGACTCCACCACGCCCAGTGCCAAGGGACGAGCACGAATCGTATCATATGTGCCAATGGGGTAAAAAGCCAATTCCGAAGCCTCAGTCAGCCCGGACAATTGTCCAGCTGAAACGAGCACCGTACGTGCATCCGCAATCGCTTTTACCTCAAAATGCGCCGGATAGCCCGTGATTTGACCATCCAACACCCTGCGATCCAAGGCACCTTCCGCCTGCGGATTTTGCAAGGTGGCATGACTGTATATCTCCGTTTTAATCTGATCAAAAAGCACCCGGTAAGTAGTGGATGGCTTGGCTTTGGCAAAAGCTTTGCAAAACGCATACGTGAGCGAGCCAATGCGCTGACCCTTCTCATCACGGCTTTCATAATTGGCCTCGTGAGCCGAGGCGGCAAAAAATGCCACGACAGGCGCGCCAATTGCCGTGTTTTCAGGGTTTTCTCCTTCCATTACTGCATTTAGATCCGTGGGCAATTTGCGATGTGTATCCTTATATTTTTGGCTGGCCATGGGTTGATCGGTACCGCGCACTGCTGCGCCAGCATCACCGCGCAATCCGGTGCCGGAGTGACAGCCATCAAGCAGCACCAATATTGAGCCAGCAACTCCCAGTCGGTTGCGCAATGACTTGACGTATTGTCCGAGCACATCATCACGTAATAATCGCTCGCCCTCGTATTTGCCTGTTTGAAAATGCATAGGGGAGTCGTAAGGCACCATTGCTTCATCGTAGCCATCGGATTCGTCGTTGTTATTGTCGCTAACTTGTTGGCCATGACCGGAGAAGTGTATGAGCACGGCATCGCCTGATTGTGCTTCTGTAACCAGTTTATGCAGCGCTTGTTCGATCCCATTCAGGGTAGCCGCAGAATCGAGCAAAATATGGATGTTTTCTTTTGAGAAGCCTTGCAACAAAAGCGTGTTGTGCATCAAGTCTGCGTCCCGTGCGGAGGCAAGGTTAGGCCAGCCGCTATTAGGAGCGTAGTTTCCAATTGCAATAAGCAAGGCATGACGGGTGGGTTGCGCTTGGAGCACACCAGGCAAAAAGCAGGGTGCAAGAAGAAGAATAGTGTAGAGGTGCTTTTTCATTTTTGTGATGGTAAGATGCAATAGTTTGCGATCCGGGTACCCCAGCCTTGTGTTAAATCAAACAAATGACAAGGTAAAAGTAAAGTTTGTGCGCACAATCAAAACGAGCCACCAGGTTTTTCCGGTGGCTCGCTTGCTAGAACATTATGGTTGATACTTATCTTATTTCACCAACTGTACTTTATTAGTGCTTACCATTTTGCCATCGGCTACTACCTGTGCAACATATACACCTGAGGGGTACTGACTCAGGTCGAATTGTACACTGCTAACACCTGCTGCGCTGCGGTTGGCGATTTCGCGACCGGTGCTGTCCAGAATTTTCATGGTCACGGACTTAGCGGAAGCGGTATTGGTCAGGCTAACAGTCACGATTCCGGCGCTTGGATTTGGGCTGATGGTTGCCGTCACGGCTGCTGGCGATTCCTGGCGATCAGTAGCAGACATACCCAAAGCAGCTTCGATACGGGCCAGGCGATCTTGTAGTTCGGCGTTTTTTGCCTCAAGAGCAGCGATGCGGGTTTCTTTTTCAGCGACTGCTTCATGCTGCTCCTTAAGGGCTTCAACCAGTACCGGGATCACACCGATATAGTTGACTGACATCATGCCTTCAGCATCAACTTTCACGAGTTCGGGCATTACAGCCTGCATTTCCTGGGCGATGAAGCCAACTTGTTTGCCTGCAGTGTAGTCGGCAGGGATTTGGCCAACGGCAAAGTCGTAAGAAGTGCCACGCATTGCCAGAATTTTATCCAATGCGCTTTCCAGCGTTTTGATTCCGGTTTTGTAGCGACGGTCAGAGTTGGTGAAGATGTTGAAACAGCGCACATCGCCACCTACGTCTAATTTTGTAGTGGGGTTGATCCAGGAGCCAATGCGCACATTACCACCTCCTGTACCAACGAACACATTTTTATTGGAGTTGTGATTCAGGTAAAGCGCATCTGTTAAGGCATCCATTTCATTACCATCCAATATCATTACTTGTGTGCCTGATACGATCCTGATTGCAGAGGCAGAGCCATTGTTTTCAGCGCCATTTACATGCAGGTTGGCGGCAGGTGATGTAGTGCCAATTCCTACTTTCCCATCATAGTTCACTACAAACTTTTCGGCGCCGCTATGTGAGTTGTTTCTGACAGAAAATCTCGACCCGCTTGGAAGGTAAACACTGATATTGTCATGGTTCATGCCCAATCCGTACGCCTCTGTGGCACTGCGCTGAAACAGCGTAATCTTATTGCCCAGTCCGTTATCGAACTGGAGTTTAGCATTGGTTGGCGTACTGGTGCCAACCCCTACGTTCAAATTTAGGTTTGTAGTCCAAATGGCAGTATTATTTACCGTCCATTGTGCGAACAGGGTATTGCAACAGAAAACTGCGATGGCCAGTAAGGCTGTAGTTGAAAAAGTGTTAGGTTTCATTGTAAAAAAAAATTTAGAAAGTGAGAAGTTAAGCTTGGTTACTGTTACCTTTTTATTCCATAGTCATAGTTTGGTTAACAGCTTGACAGATTTTTTTCAAAAAGCTTTTTAGCGCCAGGCTTGAAGCGTATCAATTAACAACGCCCCTTGCTTAAGGAAGCAAGGGGCGTTGTTACAAGCATTTTATTTGCCGAAATAATGAGTACCTCTTCTCCCTCAATGCTCTAATCTTCCACGAGTTTCAAATCGTTTGGGTTGTTCGAAGCGCTCACGATTTTATATTTTTTGCCGTAGGCAGGGTAAAAAGAAGACCATTGGCAGCCATTAGGACATTCCCAGATCTTAAGGGTATTGCCGGTTGTTGTTGCTGGGGCCAGAATGGATTCGTTCTTTTTCAGGGTGGTGGATATTCCGTTCAAATGAAAGGTGATATCAGTATTGATATTGGCAGCATGACGCACGCTGATACGGGTTCCGGAGGACATTTTGAGCATGAACTCCTTGTCAATGGCAGAGAGTTCTGAATTCCATGGGATAGAATATCCATTGGTCGTCAAGGAAGCTGGAATAGGATAGGCCATGATAGATGCTGCATCGAAAGTAGTATGTTGGGTGGGCGCGAAAGCTAATTTGTTGATCACAAAATTATCTACCTTTTGTTGCGGCCAACCATATTGAGCATAGTATGCATAAACCTTTGGTTTGTCCCAGGAAATGTTAACATAAGGGTTTTGATGTTCATGCATTAGCCCCAAAGCGTGGCCAAATTCATGTAATGTTAACCCGCGGATAGTTGATTCGAGCGTTTCGTCATCCAATTGGAGGTTCATGGTTTGCTCATTTTGGGATATGTTTAAATTATCTGTTCCAATATATGAATTGGAGCCATTGGTGCCAAAACGAATCCGAATTTCGGAGTTACCTGATGTAACTTTTACAAAGTAAACATTGGAGTAAGGTGACCATGTTTTCGCGTAATTGAGTACTTTGTTTTGCAACGCAGTGCTACCATTGAGAAAGCGCACCCGGAGTATCCCGGCTGACCAGAATTTGCCTTTATATCCCGTACCACGGTCATCGGCCATGCCATTTTCCAGTTCATGGTCGTGACCGAGGAAATCGTGTTCATCGATTGTGCTGCAAAAATTTTCATTGATTTCGGCCAGTTCTTCGGCAGACAAAACATAATCGATGGACGATGTCTCGAGTTGGTCTTTCTTGCAGGAAGAGAAAGGAATGATCAGGGCGGCGATCAGGGCGATGGTGAAAAAAGGGCATTTCATGTTGTTAGCTTTTGAATGAGTGAAAGGTTGTGTTAGGTAACTGATGCCCTTTTATTCCGCAAGTGTGGTTTGGTTAACAGCTTGACAGAATTATTTTTCAGAAACACAAGTTAAAAGCAAGGCCCCCGGCTTTGTTGAGCCGGGGGCCTTGCAGCAGGTTATTTATTTGTCGATCTTTTGGAACAACCAATACCTGATTTAGTCATAGATCGAGTGTCTTAATCCTCCACCAGTTTCAAGTCGTTTGGATTGTTCGACGCACTCACGATTTTGTATTTTTTCCCGTAAGTGGGATAAAAAGATGACCATTGGCAGCCGTTGGGGCATTCCCAGATTTGAAGGGTGTTGCCCGTAGTTTTTGCAGGCGCCAAAATGGATTCGTTCTTTTTCAGAGTGGTAGATATTCCGTTTAAGTGGAAGGTGATATCAGCACTGATGTTGGCAGCATGACGCACCTTGATTCGAGTACCTGAGTACATTTTGCCAATAAACTCCTTGTCAGTGGTGGAGAGTTCTGTATTCCAGGGGATAGAATATCCATTGGTCGTCAAGGAAGCCGGGATAGAATAGGCCATAATAGACGCTATATCAAAGGTGGTATGCTGGGTTGGCTCAAAGGCCAGTTTGTTGAGCACATTTTTATCCACCATTTGTTGAGACCAGCCTTGTGTTTCATAATAGTACGCATAGACCTTTGGTTTGTCCCAGGAGATATTCACATACGGATTTTGATGTTCGTGCATAAGCCCCAAAGCGTGACCAAACTCGTGAAGTGCAGCCCGGCGGATGTTTATTTCAGGGGATTCATCCGTCAATTGGAGGTTCATGGTTTGGGCACTTGAGGATATGCCTAAATTGTCGGTACCTACAAAAGAGTTGTTTCCAGAGGTTCCAAACTTTACCCGAATTTCTGAAGTGCCAGAAGTTACTTTGACGAAGCTGACATTGGCGTAGGTCGACCATGTTTTAGCATAATTAAGTACCTTTGTTTGAAGGGCACTGCTACCATTCATAAAGCGCACCCGGAGCACTTGCCCGGCAGGCCAGAATTTGCCTTTCCATCCCGTACCACGGTCATCGACCATGCTGTTTTCTGATTCGTGGTCATGACCAAGGAAATCGTTTTCATCCATGGTGCTGCAAAAGTTTTCATTGATTTCAGCTAGTTCTTCTGCTGTGAAAACATATTCGGAAGGCGAGGTTTCGAGGTTGTCTTTTTTGCAGGACGTAAAAGGTACGATCAGGGTGGCGATCAGAGCGAGGGTGAAAAAAGAGTATTTCATGTTGTTAGCTTTTAATGAGTGAAAGGTTGTGTCAGGTAACTGATGCCCTTTTATTCCCGGGTGGTGGTTTGGTTAACAGGTTGGGAGGAAAATATTGTTATTTGGCAGAATGGGCTCGTTTTTAGTGTTTATTGTCTAAAAAAACGCAGAATTTCCGGAATATTGAATACTTTCAACGCTTTAATTATAGTTGCGCTTCCGCCCCGCGCTCAGTGAGCGCCGGCATTTCTGGGGAGGATTGCGCTCACAAGAGTATTCACCTTTATAAACTTTCTGAAACGATGAAACAGATGATTATTACTTTACTGATGGTTGCGTGTTTGCCTGGGGTGGGGAGAGGGCAGGTGGAGGATTCAGTTATGGTGGCGAAGCGGGTGGATAGTTTATTTGCCGAAGTGAACGCGTTACAAAACACTGGCAACTTCAAAGATGCCATCTCAATGGCCGAGACCGGAATTGCCCTATGCCGGACCTCCATAGGCCAAAACAATATGAAGTATATCAAATGGCTCAATTTATTGGGCGCCTGTCAGGCTCAAGGGGGGCTGTACGAGAAGGCTGAATCCAATTTGTTGAAAGCTCAATCTGTTTGCAAAGAGGTAGCAGGAATCGCGAACGCCGACTATGGCCAAATCATGGTCAACTTGGGTTCTCTTTACTTCTTAACCGAGCGTTTTTCGCTCGCGGAGGAGGCATTATTTGAAGCCAAAACTATTAGCAAGCAGATTCCAGATAACAATCGTTTGCTGTACTTGAAATCGCTCGTTAATCTTGGCAGTGTTTACTCCGCAATGGGGCGAACAAAAGACGGCGAAACCACTTTGGTTGAGGCAAAGTCCGTTATTGAAACAACTATCGGGAAGGAAAACATCCGATATGCAGTGCTTTTGAACAACATTGCCAATACAATTGGGGTAGATTTTTCCAGAAATAAGGATGCGGAAGCCCTCCTGCTGGAAGCAAAAGACATTGCAAAACGGACTGGCGGGCCCCAGCACCCTCAGTACGCACTGATTTTGAGCAACCTCGGAAGATTGTACCGCGAAATGGGGCAGTACGAAGCCGCAGAAACTAATCTTCTGGAAGTCCAGGCTATTCGCGAAAAAGTATATGGCAAACAAAACGATGCCTACGGCAAAATACTAAACTCCTTGGCCCTCCTGTACCACGACATGGGACGCTATGAACTTGCCCAAGCCAAGTACTTGGAAGCCATTCCCTTGCTGCGAAAAACACCTGGGGAAGCCAACACCTTTTATATCAGTGCCCGTGCTGGTTTGGCATTGAATTATCAAACTATAGGCAATTTTAAAGCCGCTGAAGCGACATATTTGGAGCTGAAACCCTTGATTGCCGAAAACTTGGGAAAGGAAAGCCTGTATTACTCCACATGTCTAAACAATCTCACCAGCCTATGGCGCTCCATGGGGCGATACTTGGATGCAAAGCCGGTGCTGCTTGAAGTAAAATCGCTGAGGGCAATCAATCCGGGCAAAAACGACCCGGCTTACTGCGGCACACTGGTCAACTTGGGTAATCTTTACCTCGAACTCCGCCAACCTGACAGTGCTAGAGCTGCGTTCTTCGAAGCCATTGATATTTTTGAAAAAATGGACAAGCCCCAGCTGCAGCCTTTCTATATAAACGCGCTGGCTTCTTTGGCAGGCTTGTATCTTGCAGAAGACAAATATGTCAAAGCAGAGGCGCTTTATTTGAAAAGCTTGGCCCTGCTGGAGGAGATTCAAGGAAAAGATCACGATGGATATATCACACAAATCAACAATCTCGGTGCCTGTTATTTGAAAATGCAGCAATTCGAGAAGGCCAGCAAGAACATACTCGAAGCAAAAAATCGATGTGAAAAAGCGCTGGGGCCAACGCACGAAATTAATGGTTTTATCCTCGATAACTTAGTTGACCTTTATTTGAAAACAGACCACCCCGACTCGGCCGTGTTCTATTTGGAAGCAGTTTCCGCATTCCGCCAAAAACAAATCATCCAAGGCGCGAACCACCTTTCCGAGCGGGAAATGGGAATTTATGCCAACGACTTTACTCGGTACCTAGACAGGTATTTTTCTATCCGATACTTGCAACATGGTTTTCCGGCACTAACAGAATTGTGCCTGGACAACGCCCTTTTTTACAAGGGCTTTCTGTTGCAAAATATAAATCGCCTAAAAAATTTAGCACATTCAGATACTTCTGCCGCTCAAAAATATGAGATGTTGCTTTCGTACTTCAGGCGGCTCTCGGCAGAATATTCAAGGCCATTAACAGAGCGGAAAAACATCTCAGAACTTGAAGAAAAAGCCAATAACCTCGAAAAAGATCTTGCCCGAAGGGTAGCAGGCTACGGCGAAGCCATGCAGCAGGTAAAATGGCAAGAAGTGCAGCAAAATCTGAAGCCCACCGAGGCTGCCATCGAGTTCGTTCAATATCAGTTCTACAATAAAAAACTGACCGATAGCACGATATATGCCGCCCTCGTGCTTCGCCCAGGATGGGCTCAACCCCGAATGATCCCCCTCTTCGAACAGCGCCAAATCCAACCCCTGCTCACCGCCGCCAACAATGCCACCACGGTCGGTCAACTCTACACAGCACAAGGTCAACCTCAAAATCTTAACAAAAAGCCCACCCGCGGCAACAAAGAAGAGGGCATCGTCATCCCAAGCGAAAAAATCGCCAGCCTCTACCAACTCATCTGGGCGCCTATCGATAGCCTACTGCGCGATGTCACCACCATTTATTACGCGCCTTCCGGCCTGCTTCACCGCCTCCAACTGAGTGCCATCGCGGTACCCAATACGAATCAAACACTTGCTGATAAATATGCCCTGGTACAACTGGGTAGCACCAGACAACTCGTAAAATCCGGTCAAACGAATCCTGCAACAACCCAAACTGCCACACTCTTCGGCGGGCTAAAATATGATCTGGAAAACCCTTTCGAAATACCCGATTCGGTCGTTCAATCCAGACCAGCTTATGATGTAGCAGCCCTGCGCAGTATACTTGGAGGCACAAATAAAAACGACTGGACTTACCTGCCAGGCACCGAAAAAGAAGTGGAAAGCGTCGCCCAGACACTCCGCAAGGCAAACTATTCTGTGCATAAGCTCAGCGGTGTCGAAGGCTCCGAAACCGCGTTCAAAATGCTTGGGAAAACGGGTAACCCCGCCCCAAGGGTGCTGCACATTGCTACCCATGGCTTTTTCTTCCCCGATCCGAAAGACACAACCCGGCAACGGGAGAACCTCTCCGACCGAGAGCCGGTGTTCAAAACCTCTGACAACCCGCTGCTCCGCTCCGGCCTTGTGCTCACGGGCGCAAACCCCGCCTGGGCGGGCGGAAAAACCCCGGAAGGCCAGGAAGACGGCATCCTCACCGCCTACGAGATCAGCCAGATGAACCTCACAGGTACCGAACTGGTGGTACTATCTGCCTGTGAGACCGGCTTGGGGGATGTAGATGATAGTGAGGGCGTGTACGGCCTGAAACGGGCATTCAAAATCGCAGGGGCCAAATACCTCATCATGTCGTTGTGGCAAGTACCCGATAAGCAAACGCAGGAGTTAATGACCATTTTTTACAAAAACTGGCTGAAACGGAAGATGGACATTCCAAAAGCTTTCGCAGCAGCTCAACAAACCATGAGAAAGCGGTATGCCGATCCGTTTTATTGGGCCGGGTTTGTTCTGGTGGAATAAACATCAGGCAACAGATCCCTGAAAAAAGCGAGCCGCGGGATTCCCTGCGACTCGCCTGCTCAGTATGCACATCACTTTCGCTCAAAACCCTAATTTTTGGTGGTTCCATATTTTTTGGGGGGGAGTGGAGAAACCACTACCATACCACATTCAGTACACCCATCCCCTTTTGCACACCGAACAGTTTCGCCTTCAACAACAATACTGCAGCATCCATTGCAGGTTATTCCCGCAGTTACCTTTTTTTTGGCATTTACAAGGATTATGGTTCCCCCATTTCTACCAGAAACAGTCCAATCGGTTTTTAAGCGACCTTTGTTAAAGTCCGAAAAAATGACCTTTCTTAGACTTGCCTGTTTGCTTTCGCTTTTGGTAATATCCTTGTAGTTTTTATACCTGGCAGTAATCACATCAGGGGTACATTTGCTGAAATCGTATTCCTTACAATTACCCTTTGAGTCTTTTTTTGTACAGATGGCACATTCATCCGGGCTAGATGGGGCCTTAGCTTTTTCTTGTTGGGCAACTGCAATACCAGGAATCAGTGCCACAAGGAAGAACAAAATCAAATGTTTCATTTTTTATAGTTTTGTAATGAGCCTCCACTAACGCTATCGGCAGCTCGCCCTTTTTTCAAAAAAGGGATTTTCTCCAGTTGCCTGTCAATTCACCCGGAGTACCTTTTCAATGTTTTTTGAATTGTTGCTGCTGTTGAGTTCGCCTGTAACAAGTTTTACCGCGCCTTTCAATTTATACCAATACAACCATGTGCCACTGAATACAAAGCTTCCGCTGATTTGCTTTTTTTCTGATGGGCCCAAGCTGCTGATGGAATGTGTTTTGTTAAACTTCAAGACTTCTTTTCCATTCATGATGTCCAGTTTTATCGTAAAATTGGTTGCCCGCGCCTTTTTTTCTCCATAATTGATGATTGTAGCGGAGTATTTAAATCTGTAAGGCTGCATCGTTGATGTAGTCTTGTTTTCCGGGTACCCGTCAATTGCAGTGACTTTAAGATCGAATATGCCAAGGTCAGGGCGCTGTGGGTCGTCCTTAGGCTTGCCTGTGCCGGGCGATTGAGCTGCTATTTGATTTAAAGAACAAAGTACCAAGGCAAGAAAAGTTAGGATGCTTTTAAAATTTGAGCATTTCATTGTGTAAAAATTTAAGAAGTGAAAGTTTAGTTTGCGATACTGATACCCTTGTATTCCTTTTTCGAAGTTTGGTTAACAGGTTGAGGCAGAATATTTATTAAATTGATATAAATCTTTGGTTTTCAACATAAAAGCATACTCCATTTTATTATCTCCAGCCCTATGGGAGCACGCACCATGCCATTTTTTCTTTGCAATATTGCGGCCGACCATTTTGGAGCCGGAGCTTTCTGTGCCCTGATTTGGTCAGGGCAAAACAAAGCGAGCCAGCAAAAATTTCCGCTGGCTCGCCTATTTAGGATGTTAAACATTCGGGCCTATTAATGCCTAGAGAAAACTCAAACTACCGTTCGAATTAAAATGAGCATTACAATTCGGAACATTAAACGAGCGATTGAGGTAATTACTCAAGTCAAGGTTCATTTTTGCAACTTTAAACTTGCTTAGGAAGTTGACGTTCACTTTGGCATTTTCTATATTGAGTAGTACTTTGCCATTGTTACAAGACACTACCAAGTCAAAGTCAATGTCCAATTCAGGATTGGGTCCAAATTTGGCTACTTGAAGATCAAGGTCAAAAGCCAAGGTTCGCGGATTACGATACTTAGCTTCCACCGCATCGCCCCAAATTGTATTGACGCCACCCTTACTTCCCCATTGCACATCTTCATCCGGAATATAGCGAATGTAATTGCCGACAAAGCCTTCGACCATACTTACAAGGTCCTTTTTGGAAATGGTAAGTGGTGGGATGTAGATATTCGGTGCTACATTGTAATTCCATTTGCCATTGCTTCGAAGTTGAGCAGCTGTAAAATTTAAAACGGGTTGACCTCCGCCATTACCGTCAATCCAGTGTTTGTTAAGTGTTTTCGTAAAGATGGTAAAGCCATTAACCCTGATTTCTATTTTGGAAATCGCCCAGCCATCATTACCAACTTTAGTGATGTTCAGTTGCTTGATATCTTTGATAAACCGAACATTGGGTTCTACGATGTCGTATTCATTTTTTCTATTCCTCTCGCGATCGTCTATACCATAGTCCAGGTAATAAGGCCGCATATCAGAATTCAATTGTATGTATACGGGGTCATCTGTTCCAGCATCACTGACATTTGCTGTGGTAAAAATGATCTGTAGCCGATATACGGGTACATCATCAAAATTCGTTGGCTTGGTGAACTTGGGCGTTTGAGCAATAAGACAATGGGATGCCATAAGGACAAGGAGCCAAATAAACATAGCTTTGAAGGGCACTAAACAGTGCCTGAGTACATTTTTCATGTGCGTTTTATGTGTAGTGGTTAAGTGTTTGCCCGGTTTGACGCGCCTGGGCTTTTGCGGCTCCTAGATAGGGAGGAGCGACCTTATTTTTATTTGGTAATATCAACGGCTAAGTTCATTTTCCAGAGGCCCTTTCATTCCTTTATCTCAAATTGGTTAACAGCTAGCAATAAATATTTTTCCATCACGCCAACCGCTGATTCGATGGCAATACCGATGTAATACACGGGGGGCCATTTTAAAAAACTGGATAGGAGCTACGAGCGAGGTTGCCTAAACGCCAAGTATAGCGTCCGCCAATTTGTTAACCATTTGTGAGTACTGGAATAAGATAGCGTCCAAAAACGTACAAAAAGTCAGTATCAGTTTTACATTTGTGCAGATTCCAGCAGTAAAACTGCCCGTTTTTAGCATAAAACACCTGATCCTGAACCGCATGAGTAGCCATTGCCACAAATTTGCCGACGATCCTGCCCTCTGGGCAGCCTTACGCAATGATCTTGACCTATTGAGCCAAAACCAGGCTTTCAAATGTCTCTATGAGAAGCATTACCGCAGCATTGAGCTTTTTGTATGTGGTAACAGTGGCACTGAAATAGATGCCAGGGATGCTTTTCAGGAAATCATTATGGTGCTCTGCAAATATTGTCGCAAACCGGACTTTAAGCCCCATGTGAAAGTCAAAACCTTCATAGATGCCATCGGACGGCGCTTCTGGTTTCACCGGCTTCGCGGCCGTAAAGGCGAGGAGATTTATACAGACCTCAACCAAATAAGCATCAACGAAGACGGTGAAGTGGAAACCAATGCTTTTGTAAACCTGCCAGAACCAATCTCTGAAAATGAGGGTCGCGAAGATTTCCTTGTAGCCCTGGATCAGGCCTATGACCAAATGGAAGAAAAGTGCCGGCAGATACTTCGGTTAACCTATTGGGACGCACTTCGTGATGATGCCATAGCAGCTGTGATCGGATCGGCAGTGGGCTCCGTGAAAGTACTTCGACATAGGTGCATGGAACGTTTGCGCGCATTTTTTAAGGAGAAAATATAATTACTCTTGTGTGTCGGTGACGACAATCAAACCGTTCTGGATAAAATCTCCAGGCATCATTTACCATCATCATGCAACCGCTACCCGAAAATATTCAATACTTATTTGATCAGCACCTTCGAGGAGACCTCCCAGATGTTGAGCTAAAGGAATTCAACCAGCGTTTGGAAAAAGATCCAATCTTTGCCCAGCAATGGCTTGATTTTCAACTGCTTGCTGCTGGTTTGAAGCAACAATTTACAACACAAAAATCACCGGAAGAGCAGGATTTGCGTCGACGTATCGCAGAAGCTAGCTCGGAATTGGAAGCTGGAGGCTTTTTTGATAAAGCGGCTCCATCTGGTAAAATGGTACGAATGAGCCCCGTGCTTAAATACGTGGCTTTAGCTGTCACACTTGCGGTGATA
>JAEUUS010000086.1 GCA_016787545.1 Saprospiraceae bacterium | reverse complement strand
ATCCTTGCGACGGTATTTTTTGGCTTTGATGGTTACCTCTTCTAATTCTGTGGTAACCGGCTTTAGCGCCACATCCAGGGTCTGTTCCTCGCCTGTGCGCACGGTCAGCACCTGGGTTTGGTAACTGATGTACGAAAACTGGAGTTTAGTAATTTTTTGATCTGTGCGCAGCAGGTAGTAACCGTCATCGTCGGTCCGGGTACCAGCTGCAAAACCTGGAGCTGCAACGCTGACAAATGCCAGGCCTTCCTTCGTTTCGGCGTCGATAACCCGGCCTTTAACGAGGGTCAAGGCATTTTTTTGTGCCCAAACAAAGGAAGGAAACGAACAGGCAATGAAAGCCCAGAACAAAAGGCGCATAGGAACGAGGGATAAACGAAGCGCAAAGATGCTTCATTTACCCCTCTTGGGAGGTTAAGGCGCCCTGGTTAAACATTGTTTTAACAGAATCAGACTTCCAGCAGGAACTTTCGCACCATATTCAGTGCATAAACGCCCGTCAGCTGGATATTTTTGGCCCGGTCTCTGCCAAAAATAATTTTAGTGGCGATGGTGCGGTTTACATCGCTGACAGCCATCCAGACCGTTCCCACGGGTTTATCTGGCGTTCCGCCGCCTGGACCGGCAATACCGGAAATAGCCAGTGAAACATCTACACCGAGGGTTTTTCTGGCGCCTTCAGCCATTTCCCGCACGGTTTCTTCGCTTACCGCACCAAAATGCTCCAGTGTTTCAGGTTTAACACCCAGCAACTTGGTTTTCATTTCGTAGGAATAACTCACCACTGAGCCCGGAAAATAATCGGAGGAGCCCGGCACAAGTGTAATCATATGTGCCACATAGCCGCCTGTGCAGCTTTCAGCTGTTCCAAATTGCCTGCCTTGTCTGCGCAGTATTTGTCCCACCACTTCCTGCAAAGTATCATCTTCCTCGCCATATACCAGATCAGGGATCAAGGCCCATAACTGTGCTTTAAGCGCATCCAGTTCTTCCTGAAGCATACCTTCAGCACCTTCCGTCAGTTCGCCTGGCCAAACGCCAGTAAGTCGGAGCCGCACCTGACCCAAGGTGGGCAAATAAGCCAGTTTGATATGTGCCGGCAGGGTATCTTCAAAGACTTCAAGTCGTTTAGCAATATTACTTTCGCCTTCACCTGCCGTTTGCAGGGTGCGGTGAACGATGGGGCGGGCCACGAATTTAGCCTTGAGCAAGGGCAGCACCTCATGGGTCATGAGGTATTCCATTTCAAAAGGCACGCCAGGAAGAGACACCACCACCTTGCCATCGCGTTCGAACCACATACCTGAGGCGGTACCCACCTTATTGGGTAGGATCAGGGCTTTCTCTGGCAACATAGCCTGGTGGCGGATGGACTCCGGTGGAGTACCCCGACCAATTTTCTTGAAATAGCCGTCAATCCGATCGTATACTTCCTGATGAAACACCAAGGGGCTGTCGAACAACTCGCACAGCGTGGTTTTGGTAATATCATCTTTGGTAGGACCGAGTCCGCCCGTAATCAATACGATAGGCGCATTGGCCATGGCCAGTTCCACCCCGTCGATAATGGCCTGGCGGGTATCGCCCACACTACTTTTCCCTTTTACGACAATGCCGTTCAGGTTCAGTTGGCGACTCATCCAGGCCGAGTTGGTGTCTGTTATTTGTCCGATGAGAATTTCATCTCCGATGGTGAGCAGATGTGCGGTCATTGACTATGTGGTCAGCTAAGCTAAATAAGGCCGCAATATTCGGCCAAATTTGACAATTAAAAGCCATCAGAACAGCGTCGACGGCAATTGGTTGACTGAATTTAGCGGAAACATTTACGAAACAAGCCAAGGTTCCGTAAACGTTTCCATCTATATTTGACCGAATACACCTTGTTTTTGTTTTCAAGCTTGTGGTCAGGCCACACTTTTCACTTTGTTGCCCAGGTTGCGGATTTTCCGACCGAAATAGATTTGGACCGGTACCAGAAGCAAGGTAGGACCAAACCATTGGGCCCACCAGGGCAGAAAATGAGCCGCGTTTACGGTAAAGGCAGTTGTGCTGGCTATGAAAGCACCCAGCATCGTCATACTGTGCAGACGCATCCAGTCCAGTCCTTTCATTTTTTCAGGCCTGCTGAAAGTTTTCCAGTTTAATTGCACGTCGATGAACGAATTCAGGCCAAATACGCCAAATAAAATGGGAAAAACCACATTATCACCATTCACACCTTGCCAAGCCGACATGCCTAGCATATAAACAGCATTCAAGGCCAGCAGAACCGTATACCCCCAGTCGAGCCTGGAAACCTGACTTCCTTTCATTAGAAAAATGCTTCGGACGCCACGAAGTAAGCCGGCCAGCACCAGCACAGCAATGCCCAGAAGAAATTGAAAAAACGGTTGGTCCGGATGTTTTAAAAAACCGATGAAAGAGGTTAGAACCACCCACAGCATGGCATAGTAAAAAATCTTGCCGGCAATCCGGTGATTGCGCGGGTCTTTGAAATTATACCATATAGCTATCGGTCCGGAGAGCAGGGTAACAGATCCGGCAACAATGTGTGTGTAAAGGCTGAAAGCAGAAAGAATATCGAGCATTGCAATATGATTTTTGATGACACAAAGGACGCCGGCAATTTTATTCCGCAGCGAAAAGAGGGCCCTTTCGCAAGTTTTTGGGGCGAATGGCACACCTACGGGGCAGATGGTATGAAATTGGGACGAATGGGAAAGCGGGGAATTGAACTACATGAGTGACGAGTACATGATTGACGAGGGAGGCGTTCGGCCTGGTATCCCGTTAGGGCCCCTAGCCCCAGTAGCCCCAGCGGGGCGGTCATGTTGGTAGCCGGGGCAGTCACATTTGTAGCCGGTTATATGTATATCGGCACGGCAATTAAGATATATACATCACAATTTTTATGGTTGGATTGGCAGAGATTTACAACCTTCGTCGCTGATCCGCGTGAGGTAAAGCGCGGTGGCTCGGTTACATGAAAAACAATTGGCAAATAAAAGCTTCCTTGTTCCTGAATTACTTTGTGTTCGCCATTTTGCTAAACAGCGTGGGCACGGTCATACTACAGGTCCAGAATAACTATGGCGTACCACCCGGAGAAGCGGCCGTGCTTGAAGGATACAAAGATCTAAGCATAGCCATCGTATCCTTTTTGTTATCATCCTTTATTACCCGTTGGGGCTACAAAAATGCCATGCTGACGGCATTGGGACTGGTAGCATTGGTGTGTTTTGTGGTGCCTTCGGTGCCGGGTTTTTGGGCCACCAAGCTGTTGTTTGCTGCTGTTGGCTCCAGTTTTGCCCTGATAAAAATGTCTGTTTATTCCACCATTGGCCTGGTAACAAACGACCAGAAATCGCATATCAGTCTGATGAGTTTCATTGAGTCATTTTTCATGGTGGGCATTTTCGGCGGGTATTTCCTATTCGCCGCGTTTGTTGATGACAATAATTTACAAAGTACCGCCTGGTTGAACATTTATTATGTTTTGGGAGCCATTGCTCTTGCTGCGTTTTTGCTTCTTTTTTCAGCGCCCTTGGATGAATCTGCCTCCAAAGGTGAATCCGGCAGGTCGATGATGGAAGAATTTGCCCAAATGTTTCGTTTGGCGGCAGTTCCGCTGGTATTGGTGTTTGTATTATGTGCCTTTTTTTATGTTCTGATTGAACAAAGCATCATGAGTTGGTTGCCAACCTACAACCAGGAAGTGCTTCGTTTGCCTACTTCATTAAGCATCCAAATGGCCAGTATATTAGCAGGTAGCACCGCTTTAGGCCGGTTTTTAGCCGGCTTTGTATTAAAACAATTTGCCTGGAACCGAGTGCTCACCATTTGTCTTTTGTTGGCAGGTGGTCTGGTATTGCTGGCAGTGCCGCTGGCAAGTAAGGTTTCCGGGCATGAAATTAGCGGATGGGATAATGCGCCGCTGGCTGCCTTTATTTTCCCACTGATCGGTCTGTTTTTAGCCCCAATATATCCGGCCATTAATTCCAGGATACTCAGCAGTTTACCTAAACATCAACATGGCTTGATGTCGGGCCTGATCATCATTTTTTCCGCCCTGGGCGGCACCACAGGTTCCATCATTACCGGACATATTTTTGGGCTTCTGGGTGGACAAAAAGCTTTTTATTTCTCGCTGATCCCTATGGGTATTTTATTGGTGGGCCTGTTTTATTTCAAACGTTTACAAGACCGTTTTACTGCTGCCTGAAGTATGAGCCACAATTTTCTCCAACTCTCTGCGCTTTCCCCACTGTTTGAAGACGTTCAATCGGGAGGCATATTTCCGGACTCCAAATTTTTTCCGGATTGCACTGCCATAAGTGATCCCGAAGTCATTTTGGATGCTTACAAGCAACAAAAAGACCTGCCCGGGTT
>JAEUUS010000081.1 GCA_016787545.1 Saprospiraceae bacterium | reverse complement strand
CGGAATAATATCCTCAAAGTATTGTCTGATTCCCGTTTTGATCGGGATCAGTTATTCAATCTAACTTGTCAAAGAACTAAAATAATATGCTAAAACTTTATGTCGCAACAGCGTCAAACCTTTATGTCGCACCACAACGGTGGACGGTAGATTTGTGCTCGATGAACGTATAATGTTTTATTCTTTCGAGCACAAATCTACCGTCTACCGTCAACCGTCAACCGGCGATGATAATTTACTTGTCCCAGATGGTAATTCAGGTGTGTGAGCAAATGCAGCAACATGTAGCGGTTGCTCACTGTTTGACCGTGTTTTTCCTGCGGATATGTTGTATCAAAATCAGCTTCAGAAAAAGACTGAAGTACGTTTTTGATGTCGATGCGTGCTTCATCTATTCCGGCAAGCAATTCCTCCCGGGGAACGTTTCTGAGAGAAAATTCCAGTTCCCGTTGGCGAATATAGCCGGTATTCCCCAGAACAGCCCCGATAAAATGTTTGAGATTGCCCGTGAGGTGCAAACAAAGGGTGCCAGCGGAATTGGCAATGCTGCCACGAATCTCCCAAATGGCAGATTCATCGACATAAAGGCCAATTTCTTCACGAAGTTTGAGCAGATCGCGCTCAAAGAATTCAAGAAGGGTTGAAGACATGGGATTTACGATATGCGATTTACGATTTTCGATTTGCGAATTGGATTTGCGAATTGGATGGCAAAGGTATGGGTTTTGCCCGAAACCAGTGGGAGGCCCAAATCACAAATCGCAAATCCCATTCGTAAATCGCAAATCGCATATCGGAAATCGTAAATCCCATGCCACCTACCGCACCTCCCCGATATCCGCAATGATCTTTTTAGCCAGGTTGGCGGCAATTACTTCTGAGTGACTTTCGGAATAGACCCGTATGATGGGCTCTGTATTGGAAGGACGCAGGTGCACCCAGCCGTCGGCGAAGTCAATTTTGAGACCGTCTTCGGTGTTGATCTGCTCGCGGTGGTATTTTTCTTTCAGAAAGGCAAAAACCTTTTCCAGGTCGATTTCCGGGGAGCGGTCCAGTTTGGTTTTAGCCATCTGGTAATCTGGATAGGTTTTGCGCAGGGTGGAAATATGTTTGCCAAATTGAGCTAAATGACTCAAAAACAAGGCAATGCCAGCCAGGGCATCGCGGCCGTAGTGCAATTCCGGCACGATGACGCCGCCGTTGCCTTCACCACCGATGACGGCATTAACGGCTTTCATTTTTTCCACCACATTTACTTCGCCTACAGACGCAGCAAAATATTCGCCGCCGTATTTCTGGGTAACATCGCGGAGTGCGCGTGTAGAGCTGAGGTTGGAAACGGTATTGCCGCCACCGCATTTGGACAGCACATAATCTGCCACAGCCACCAGAGTGTATTCTTCTCCGAACAACTCGCCGTCTTCACACATGAACACCAGGCGGTCTACGTCCGGATCCACGGCTATGCCGAGGTGTGCTTTCTGGCGTTTTACCTCAGTAGCCAGGGTATTGAGGTGTTCTTTCAAAGGCTCCGGATTGTGGGCAAAAACGCCGTTTACTTCTCCATTCACTACGCTGCACTGACAACCCAGGGCTTCCAGCAGTGGCGGTACCGATAAAGCGCCTGTGGAGTTGATGGCATCCACCACAATCTTGAATCCTTTGGCCCGCACGGCTTCTACATCCACCAGCGGCAGTGCCAGAATTTGGTCAATGTGCTTGCGGATATAAGTATCGTCGCTGCGGTAGCCACCGAGTTTGTCAACGGTGGCGTAAGTGACGGATTTTTCAGCTACTTTTTCCAAAACAGCCGCGCCATCGGCAGCACTGATAAACTCTCCTTTGTGGTTTAGGAGTTTCAGGGCATTCCACTCTTTTGGGTTGTGGCTGGCGGTAAGAATAATACCTCCTCCGGCTTTTTCCAGGGGAACGGCAATTTCCACGGTGGGTGTGGTGCTGAGGCCAAGATCTACCACCAAAATACCCATGCTGCGCAGGGTGTTGATCACCAGGGCGGAGGCAATTTCGCCGGAAATACGACCGTCACGCCCAACCACGAGGATAGGATTTCCGGTTGTTTCCAACACCCACTGCCCAAAAGCTGCGGTACATTCTACAATATCCTGGGGCGTCAGGTTGTCGCCAGGGCGGCCACCGATAGTGCCGCGAAAGCCTGAAATAGATTTAATGAGTGGCAAGTAGCTAAGATGTCTGATGGGTACAGCCGCAAATGTACGGAAGGATTTTGTTTGAGGAGGGAAATGTTTGGCGGGGGGGAAGGGTTTGAGGGGGGTGAGGAGTTTGAAGGGTTTGAGGGGTTTGATGGGGTTTGAAGGGTTTGATGTACTGGCGGGTTTAGTCGCGGATGTGGTAATTCAGTAGGAGGATGGATTGTCCAGAAAAGTGTGTCACCCTTTTTTGAACAATCTCATCTCATCCCTTTTTTGGACACTCCCCGGTTATCCAACAGGATAAAGAGCAGCGTTAATACCTCCTGGGATACCAAGATCGGTGGCTAAACCCCTCAAACCCTTCAAACCCTTCAAACCCCTCAAACCCTTCAACCCCCTCAAACCCCTCAAACCTATTCTACTGCGCAATTAAAACCCTCTCCTTCGCTACCGTAAATATCCCAAGACCATTCTCCAGATTGTGGAATACTGAAACGGGCTCTGCCAGGAAATTTTCCTCAGAATCGCGTTTATCCTGGTATGACCTTGACCACTTGAAGTAATCCTCTGTTACGTTCTTTATCCGGATAAAATACTGCAAATCACCATTGCTGTACACCTGTGCCTGAAATTTGTAGGCCTGCCCTTCAAAAAACTGATCGCTGAACAAAGCGCCTCCTTCATACCCCTCCTGAACTGCAGGATCGGAATATTGATCTGCAAAAATGGGGTAATAACCCACATCCAAGGTGTCCAGTTCATTGGTGTTCGGGTTTTGTACCACCCAATAATAGATGCCGTACATGGTTATTTCATAATAGTTCTTTACCCCCGCCGGATCTTTGAGATACACTTCTACCAAATCGTACTGTTCACCGAAAGGACCTGATGCTGATTGACGTTTTACCCGCGCTGAATCTGCCTGGAAATCGCCGGGAACTACCTGTGTTGCCCTTACTTCCGGAAAATTCGGATGGGTGGCGCGCAACTCGTAGGTCTGCCCTATCTGAAATGGTTCCGGCAAAATGCCGCTAAAGTAAAATGAGCTGTCGGCATTCACAGGATGCAGCTCAAGCCATGGCTGACCGTTTTTCAGTACCTGGACGGCGCCTCCTTTCACGTAATAGTCCTCCTCGTCGTCTACGTATTCCAGAATACCGTAGTTGCGACTAAGCACCAGGTTCACCGCCGTATCCCGATCTGTGAGGTTGAGGTGCAGGGATAATTGTTTGTCGTAGGCCGGTGGATCAATTTCCACTGTTTGACTAAAAAAGCTCTCGCAAGAGGTCAAGGCGATAGCGCTCAGGCAAAATATGATGAGGATGTTTTTCATGATTTAAAATTTAAAACTCCAGGCGATGTAAGGAATGATAGGGAAAAGCGCCGCTTTTTTCAGCACTGTACGGTCTTCACCGTTTTCTTCCTCATCCTCTGTGAACAAAAAGAACGGGTTTTTGCGGTTGTAAGCGTTGTACGCGCCAAAGGCCCAGGTACGTTTGTAGCGACGTTTTTGTTTGGTAAACTCAAACCCTATGTCGAGGCGGTTGTATGATGGCATACGGAAGTTGTTGCGCTCCGGGGTGTGACTGAGTTCCAGTTGATAGTTGCCGTAGTAATAATCAGGTGGGCCCAGGTATTTGGAGGTGCCAAAAGTTACAGCGTTCCCGGTCGAATACACCCAGCTGCCCGACATAGAAAAACGTTTGGTGAACTGGTAGGAACCCGTAATCTCAAAGTCATGACGACGATCGTACTTGTAGGGGTATACTTTTCCAAAATTGATATCATCAAACTGACGAGTGGCCCAGGAGAGGGTGTATCCCACCCATCCGCTGAGTTTTCCGGTTTTTTTCTGCACAAAAAACTCCGCGCCGTATGCCGTGCCTTTGCCCTGCGATACACGATCTTCCCAGCCTTGAAACTGCAACAAGCTGGAGCCCTCCCTGAACGCAATTACGTTCTTCATTTCTTTATAATACAGCTCCACGCTGAATTCGTAATCCTTTCCAATCGTTTTTGCGGTACCTATTGCTGCCTGCCATGCATCCTGCGGTTTTACTTTTTTGGTGGTTGGCAGCCACAAATCGGTAGGTAAACCTATGGTTTCATTGGTGAGCAGGTGAATGTATTGGCGCATGGTACTGAAACCAGCCTTCAACGACCAGCCTCTGCCAAAAAGGTACCTGGCGTTTATTCTTGGTTGCAAAGAGAAATAAGGCTTGCCGGTAAGGGCAAAACCCGAAAAATGCAACCCGTAGTTCAACCGCCACTGACTGTTGACTTTCCAGTCGTCTTCTACATAAGC
>JAEUUS010000046.1 GCA_016787545.1 Saprospiraceae bacterium | reverse complement strand
AAGCAGGGGCGAAACAAAAGAGACGGCTCACTTTCTCCGGCAACACCAGATAAATGCAGATTATTACCATGCTGGATTATTGCCGGAAGAACGAAATGCCCGACAGGAAGCCTGGATGACTGGAAAAACAAGGATTATCGTCTGTACAAATGCTTTTGGAATGGGCATTGATAAGCCGGATGTCCGAATTGTTGTCCATCTGCAACTTCCGGATACGCTGGAAGGTTATTTTCAGGAAGCCGGCAGGGGAGGACGTGATGGATTAAAATCTTATGCTACGCTATTATACACACCTGCCGATGGCGCCTCGTTAAGATTTCACTTGCAGGCTGCTTATCCGCCATTGGATAAAGTCCGGCATGTTTACCAGGCGCTGGGAAGTTATACGCAGCTTGCCATAGGCGCCGGATTAGGAGAAAGTTTCGACTTTGAGTTGTCGCATTTTTGTCAGACCTACAAATTGGAACAGCCCTCCACCCATGCGGCGCTGAGACTGTTGGAAATAGAAGGCTGGATTGCGTTAAGTGAAGCTGCTGTTGCGCCTGCCAGGATTTTCGTTACAGCCAGTCGTGAGGGGATTTATGATTATCAGATTAGAAATAAACAAGCCGATGCTGTTATTAAAACACTCTTGAGGGCCTATCCCGGCTTGCAAACTGATTTTGTTGATATCAGCGAGTCGCTCATAGCCAAATACGCCAATTTGCCTAAAGATCTTGTGTGTAAAGTGCTGCAAGCTGCCCACAGGGATGAAGTCCTGGTTTATGAGCCCAGGTCGGAAAAGCCACAACTGACCTTTATCCGTGAACGGGTAGCATCAGAAAACCTGACGATTGATATGGACGCTTTTCAACTGCGTAAAAAGCGGGCGGAGGAGAGACTGGAAAGGGCGATCCATTTTGCCGAGGATCAAATTTGCCGAAGTCAACAATTACTCCAGTATTTTAATGAGTCTGATAGTCCGCTGTGTGGGATTTGTGATGTTTGCACAGGTCGGCATAAACCGGCTTCACCGGCAGTTGACTTTGCGGTTTATGAGAAAAAAATCAGGAGCATACTCAAACATGAAGCGCTAACCCTGGAGGAGATTTTGCAAGCATTTGCACCTAAAAGACAGGAATTGGTTGCACAAGTGTTGAATTATTTAATGAGTGAAGGCAAATTAAGCATGGATGGTGATGGTCGTTTAAAGTAATCATAATCGGTTGCTGACCTGTATTAGTAATGGCAATATATCATCTGAAGTATCAATTTGCGGGATGGTAAATGTTGCCTTGGTATAAAAGGTTTCCCTTGCCTTGAGCAGTTCCTGGATTGTCTGCAGAAGTTTATCAGCGGGCGTTGCTTTAAGCAATGGACGGGTATTTGTTTCGGAACGTAAGCGTGCCACAAGAATTTCCGGACTTACTTTCAGGTATATAGTGGTTCCTGATTTGTTCATGTATTCCAGATTGTCGAAGAAGCAGGGAGTTCCACCTCCAGTAGCGATTATATGAGGTGTGGGTAGTCTACTGATTTCCTGCAAGGCTAATACTTCCATATTCCTGAAGGCAGCTTCTCCTGAATCCTGAAAAAAATCTGCAATTGATTTCCCAACTTTAGAAGAAATCAAATCGTCTAAATCCAGGAAGGGTAATTCAATGGCCCGGGATAATTTTTTACCCCAATAGGTTTTGCCGCTTCCCATAAATCCTATCAGGAAAATGTGCTTTGAAGTTTGCATTTCGTTAGGTGTGTACCATAACCTTAAACAAAGGTAGTTCTCCTACCTTTGCATCCCTTGAATGTTTACTAAAATTCGCCGATTTTATGAAATTTGTCTCCATTGCGTTGTTTGCGTTTACTATCCTAATAGCCTCTTGCCAACAGGATCCCGCAGGAAAAGGAAATCAATCTTCAGGACCGAATAGTGATTTGATCCGAAATCCGGCATCTGCCAATTTGCCAATGGATACCAATCAGTTGGCACGTATCACTTTTCAGGAAAAGGAATTTGAATTTGGGACTGTCAATGAAGGAGAAATAGTAGAGCATACATTTCGATTTACCAATACCGGTAAAATTCCGCTAACCATTCTGAAATGCCGGTCTTCCTGTGGATGCACAGTGCCTGAATGGCCAGAAGAACCCATTCCGCCGGGTGGTACCGGAGAAATCAGAGCTAAATTTAATACTGAAGGAAAAATAAGGGAACAGAAGAAGATGATTACGGTGACGGCAAATACCTATCCAAACGAAACCAAAATCATGTTAAAAGGATTAGTCAATCCTGTTAAGGGTTAAAAAAGAAAAGGCGTTGCGATTACCGCAACGCCTTTTTCAATTTCTGGGAGGATGATGGGTCTCGAACCCACGACCTTCGGAACCACAATCCGACGCTCTAACCAACTGAGCTACAACCTCCATTTGTTTTAGCGGCTGCAAAGATAATAGGCCTGTGCGAGAATTTTCAAGTATCAAACCAGGGAAAATTTAAAAAAGTTTCAGACCTGGAAATCTACTGCCTCTTTTGCCCTTAAGATGGGTTGATCCCAGCCTTTCAATTTTTTTAATAGTTTAAATAATTTAAGGTTCAAGGATGGATTTGCCGTAAAAAAGTGGCCATTAATGGTGATCCAGTCTTTTTGTCTTTTGATCTCTTTAATATCCTTGAATTTGCAACTTCTTGCCCGATCGAATGGCGCACGCCAAAAAATGCCCTGATCAGTTAACGAAAATCCTTCTTTGCAGGTTCCCTTCAAAGAAAGATCACAAATGAAAAAAACTTTTTCCTGCCGTTCCGCAAACAGAAAACTTTTACAGGCATTGGATAAAAGCTCGCTTTTCATGGAAATAAAATCAAAATAAAAAACTTCCTGTTCTCTTCCAAAATCCAGAAAATCACTGATCATACAGGCAAGGTCTATTTTACCTGGTTGGGCTTTTTCGTATTTGAGTATCGCTGGCGGCAGCAAAACGCCATTTAGATCAGGACAATACTGAATAATAAAAAAATCCAGCAAACCTTCAAAAGAACGCCCAATACGAAGATCGATTTCTGGCAGCCCTTCTGTACCAAAACGCTCCCATTGAATCAAGGCGTCTTCTGCAATTTGCTCAGCCCTTAATTCATAAATTTCCCTGAATCGTGATTGGTAAAACCGCTCCACATAATCACTGTATTTCTCTGGATTGTGTTCCTCTTCAACACGTCTGCGTAAACTCCTGAAAAACAAGGCCTTTACCTGTTCCGTTAACGTATCAGGATCATAATCAAGGTAAAAAACAGGTTCATATCGCCGTTCCGGACTTCGCTTTTTGCCTTCAAAATGAAAACCACAATGATGGCAAAAAACAGACGCTAAAGGACTCTCTTCCTGACAAGCAGGACAAGCTTTGGTCCGTTCCGTAATCTTGTCTCCACATCTGTTGCAGAACTTGGAACCAGGAATAATATCAGCAGCGCAATTTGGACAAAGATGCATAACCAACGTCATTCGGGAAATGTGCAACCCAAATGGTTATGCAAAAATAAAACAAAAAGTTTTATTGTGCAAATTAATTAACTTATTTGTGTTAATTTGTTGCAACTTCCCCGCCACAAGAAGATCCTGCACCGGCAGTACAACCATAACAATGTTGATTTAATATGATTTCCCGGTTGCGTAGCTTCTCCAGATCAAAATTGCGCACATGATTAGAGGCGCCTGAGCTTACTTTTAAATCCAGCATTTGATTAAAATCACAGTCATAAATGCTGCCATCCCAACCAATGGAAATAGTGTTCCTGCACATTACACCGCTTACAGCAGCAGGATTAAACGCATTTACCAGTTCGGTCATATAATCATCATAATTGCCGGAATCCAACAGGTATTCTAAAAATCTGCTGATGGGCATATTGGTTATGGCATATAACTGATTGAAGTCTACACCGTATCTCCGTTTCAACTGACTTTTAAATTCTCTTTCCAAACTGGCTTGTCCGGATGGCAAGAAAGCGCCTGATGGGTTGTACACCAAATCAAGTATCAAACCTGAGCCCTCCTGGCCATAACCCACTGCATTTAGTTGTTGAAGCGTTTTGATGGAATCTTCAAAAACGCCATCACCCCGCTGGGCATCTGTTCTGCCTTTGCTGAAATAAGGCAGGGAAGACACAATTTGAACCTGATTTTCAGCAAACCATTCCGGCAAATCGTAGAATTTCGGGTTTGACTGAACAATGGTGAGATTGCAACGATTTATCACCCTTTTGCCCAATCTTCTGCATTCCGAAACAAACCAACGAAAATGCGGATTCATTTCCGGTGCGCCACCGGTAATGTCAACTGTTGGGATATCATGCTTTTCAAGAATCTCCAGGCAAATTTCCATGGTCTCGCGACTCATGTTTTCCTGTTTTTTATCCGGACCGGCATCCACGTGGCAGTGTGCACAGGTTTGATTACAAAGCTTGCCTACATTCACCTGGAAAATGTCTGTTTTTCCAGGTTGCAATCCCATAAATCCGGCTTGCTTTATTTTTTCCTGAAAGGTTGGTAGTTGTATAGCGCTTAACGCTTTCCCATTGAGCACTTTCAATTGGAAAAAAGTATCAGAGAGTGCCTCCCCGCGGGCTGAGAGGGATTTGGTGCGTTGATGAATGGACATATTTTGTACAGTTGCTATGCAGCAACAGAAAACCGGTTTACATGGTAATTTGTTTGGCGTGTTTCATCATTTGAGTTGAAAAAACAAGCGTAATGCCGGCTTTCATCACTGCAGCAACATGAACAGCTTCCATCATTTGTTCTTCATCCGCGCCTGCTTTCAGGCAGGTGGTTGTATAGGCATCAATACAATAAGGACATTGCATGGCGTGCGCAACGGCTAAGGCAATCAGTGATTTTTCCCGTACTGTTAGCGCGCCTTCTGTGCCTGTAGCTTCTCCATAATATTCAAAAAACTTCTTCGCCAATTCGGGCTGCCATTCGCCAATTTTTCCAAAATTAGCCAGATCCGCCGGCTCGAAGTAAACTTTTTCTTTGCTCATGTTGAGTGTATTAAAGGTGTTGTTGTTTAAGTTTTTTGATGCTTCTCCCAAATGTCGGGCCTGCGCTGCCTGGTACGCTCCACACTTTGTTCATAGCGCCACTCTCCAATGTTTTTTTCATGGCCGGAAAGCAGAATCTCAGGCACTTCCATGCCTTCCCAATTGGCCGGACGGGTGTATACAGGAGGCGCCAACAAATCATCCTGAAAACTATCAAACAAGGCAGAGGTCTCATCGTTCAAAACCCCCGGAATTAACCTTCCGATCGCATCTACCAGAACCGCAGCGGCCAGTTCTCCACCAGACAAAACATAATCGCCAATGCTGATCTCCATGGTAACATATTTTTGTCTGATTCGGTCATCTATTCCTTTATAATGACCACAGATGATCAAAATGTTGTTCTTGAGGGAAAGATGATTACAAATGCCTTGCTCCAGGCGCTGCCCGTCAGGTGTCGTATAAATCACGGCATCATAGCTTCGCTTCTGCAATAATGACTCAATGCAACCTGCTAAAGGCTCAGGTTTCATAACCATACCAGCCCCACCGCCAAATTGATAATCATCCACCTGTCTGTGTTTCCCAATGCCAAATTCGCGGAGGTCATGTACATAAACCTCCAAAAGTCCCCGGTCTTTAGCACGTTGCATAATGGAATGGCTAAGTGGACTTTCCAATAATTCCGGAACTACTGTAATAATATCAAAACGCATGAGCGCAAAGTTATCAGACTGGGATCATTCTGGTACAAACAAAAACGCCCTGTACCACAAAATGCGATACAGGGCGTTG
>JAEUUS010000721.1 GCA_016787545.1 Saprospiraceae bacterium | reverse complement strand
GTGACCGACCCTTCAGGGAAACAGCAGGGCCCATTTCATCATTGCCTTTGGGGAACTTGTCTTCATGATGTACACAAAAAAGGAACGGATCCAGTGTGTCCCAGGCAAAGCCCATAGGCTTTACTTCCAGCACAGGATCAGCTTCTTTTTCAGCTGCAGAGGAGGTGGTATCTTCCTGTTTTTTATTCCAGGATAGACCCAGCATGGCGAGCATTCCGAGGGAGGCTTTTGCCAGAAAACCCCGGCGATTGTCTTTGAGTTGTTCCATAAAATTTAATGCTATTGTACAAATATCCGGAATAGCCATTAGAAACATCAGATTTTGTTGAATGTTTGCAACATAATGATGAATCCAATTCAGCCATGAAATACCTGCTTTTATGTTTTCCTTTACTGTTTTGCTGGCACTGCCAGCCAGCAGCCCAATCCAGTCCCGCTGCCAGGGCTTTGCCAGCGCCCAATTATCCGTTTACCGGACAAATTGCCGATGGTGAAAAAATGCACGGGCTAACTTTTGTAGCCCCGCCAGAACCATTTCCGGAAAATCCCATGCCGGCGGTGAAATCCGTGAATGCCAGCTGGATTTCGGTGGTACCTTATGCGTTTACCCGCTCAGGCGTACCCAATGTGCGGTTCAGTGAGCACGGCGGACAATGGTGGGGGGAGCGACCGGAAGGCGTGCGAGAAACCATCCGGCAGGCGCATGAGCATGGCATCAAGGTGATGCTCAAACCCCAGGTGTACGTGCCTGGAGGCTGGACCGGCGCGCTGGATTTCCCTACGGATGCTGATTGGAAACAATGGGAGGCTGCTTATGAGCGCTATATCCTGCGCTTTGCAGCTCTGGCTGATTCCACCGGCGCAGAACTGTTTTGTATTGGAACGGAGTTTAATGTGGCTATTCAAAAACGACCACAATACTGGACTAACCTGATTGCCAAAATCAGGAATGTTTACCGCGGGAAACTCACTTATTCTGCCAATTGGGACGACTGGGAACGGGTGCCATTCTGGAAGGAACTTGACTATATCGGGTTGGGCGGATATTTTCCGTTGGTGGAGGCTGTTACCCCTGAAGTAAAAGACCTCCAGACAGCCTGGAAACCCATTTTTGCGCGATTGAAGGCCTTCAGTCAAAAACAGGATCGACCGGTCTTGTTCACGGAGTTTGGATACCTCAGCGTGGATGGATGTGGCTGGCGCAACTGGGAGCTGGAGAGCGGTATTGAAGAACGCAACATCAACGAACATGCCCAGGCCAACTGTCTGGAGGCCTTATTTGCCACTTATCAACCCGAACCCTGGTGGGCCGGCGGTTTTCTGTGGAAATGGTTCCCCAACATGCGCGGCCACGAAGGCTATCCTGAAAGAGATTACACGCCCCAGGGTAAACTCGGGGAGAAGACACTAAGGACTTGGTATGGGAAACACTAAGGCGCAAAGACACTAAGGCACAAAGACGCAAAGACACTAAGGGCTTGGTATGGGAAACACGAAGGCACGAAGGCACGAAGGCGCTAAGGCGCTAAGGCGCAAAGACACTAAGGCATAAAGTTTTAATTTATCTACACGCAGCGAAGCTGCAATAAACTTAGCGCCTTTGTGCCTTCGTGTCTTTGCGACTTTTCGCTTCAGCGTCTTTGTGCCTTAGCGTCTTTGTGCCTCGCGCCTTAGTGCATTTCCATTTGTGCCTTATCTCACAGGTAATGCAAAGGAAACTTTGGTGCCTTGTCCGGGTTTGGCAACGATTTTCAGCTCTCCTCCAATATCATTGGCGCGTTTTTGCATACTGCCAAGCCCAACTCCTGAACTCAGTTTTTCAGACACATTAAACCCGATTCCATTATCAGAAACCAATAGGGTCATTTTTTCCCGATCGGCTAACAGGCTGATTTCCATGCGGGTGCACTCACTGTGCTTCATGGCATTATTGATGGCTTCCTTGAAAATCAGGTAGGCATTCCGGCGCGCTTCAATATCCATTTCCATCACCGGCAGGTTACGCGGGATGTTCAAATGGTAATCAATATCTCGGGCATCCAGGAATTTCTGCGCATACTCACGCATCCGGTCTGCCATATCATTGAGGTAATCCGGGTGTGGTTTTACGGCCCAGATCAGGTCGGATATACTCTCTAATGTACTTTGGGCGCTTTTGCTGATTTGTTCAAGAAGCGGCGCCGCATCTGGCACCTTGCTCGCGAATTGCTGATGCGCAACTTTACTCAAAATCCGAATGCCCGACATAGAGGCTGCAATATCGTCGTGCAAATCCCGTGCAATCCGGTCTTTCACTCTTTGCTCTGCAGCCTGCACCGCCAGAAGTTTTTCCTGCTGCTCCATAGCCAGCTTCAATTGCAATACCTGCCGGTCCTGATCCAGATAACCATGCCAGCGAATAAAGGCAATGGAGAAAATGATGGCTTCCAGAATAAAACCCCACATCACCGCATATTGAATAAAGGGGTAATTGGGCAGCACATTAATATTGCGCAACAGGTTGAGAATGAAGGCAACAGCAAGTGGCATAAAAGCAAATACCACAATACGTGCCCGGATGCTGGTCCGGAAATTCCGGATAATCACAATCACAGAGATCAAGGTGATCACCAGAATAGACAACATGGCAGCCGTAAAAATTACCTGCATCAGCGGACCATGTTCATATTTCACCAACAAGGTAAAAATGATGGTGAGGGAGAACATACCAACCAGGTAATACTTGGTTACGCGGTCAAGCCAGGCATCTATTTCCCAAAGTCTGATAAAATATCGATAAAACAATCCATACGTGGCCACCATCAGGAATGAAATACCATGGCGCTGCATCACCGGAAAGAGGTCAATAACCGCTGAATAGTTATACGCTTCCCGCAACAAAACTACCGCCACATAGGCCAGATAAAACAGGTACACCGGGTCGCGGTACATGAAAAACAATTGCAACGCAAACACGATAGACACCAGCATTGCCCCTAGAAATAACCCAAAAAGCAATACATTTTGCCGACTCTTCAAAGCGAAATCATCCGGTGTATGCAGGCTCAGACCCAGGTACATAGATCCCACTTTATTCGAAGCTTTTGCCCAAAATTTGTTCTCTCCTGGCTGGGTCAACACTGCAATATAATAGCCGTTGGATAAGGAAAACCGGGAATCGTCGTAAAAAGCTGCGCCTACTTCCGGGTACTTTTGCAGGCTGCCATCCGGTTTTTGCTGAAGCAGGGAAAACGCATCAAAGTTTTTGCGGTTCAGCCACAAAACCAGGGTTTTATGGGTAGGCAGCTCGTTCTTTATGGTAAAATACAAATACCAGTCGCTCGTGCTGGCGTCAGCGCCAAAAGTAAGGTAAGGACTCTTGGCTGGTTCAAATAGCCGAAAAATGGAATCAGACCGTACTGTATCAAAATGTAGTACGTGCGCCGAGTCGCGCAAGAGTTTAGGCGTGACAAGCACGTGCGAAAAATCCGCATTCAGGATAGTGACTTCCTGCGCCCTAACCGAAAAGGGCAACAAAAAAAGTATCCAGAGCCATATCAATAAGCATCGGTTTCGGATACGGGGCGAATTTCCGGTCATAGCGTTGTCTGAGTAAATGAAGTCGCGCCGAAGGAAAGGGATTAAAGGATTAAATATTCGATCAACGGGGTTTAAAATGAAGTGGATTGCAGGGACAAGATAGGGTATTTTTTTTCATGTATAAAAACTTGCCATCTCTATCTCGCAGAAAACACCCCTAATTGGCTATTATTGTTCGACAAAATCAGTACATTTTTACCAGATGCCTGTTTTGCCAGGACCAAATCCCGAACCTCTCCGGAAGCCCAAATGCCAGATTGCAGGTTGGATACCCACGAATAGTTTCCTTTCCCATCGCCTTTCAGCAAACACCCGTTGGAGGCATCTACATCGTAGGTTTCAGGGTCAAAACCGCTGTCGTTTCCAGCCAAAAACAAGTCTGCCAAACCATCCCCGGTCAAATCAGCGTGCAACATCCCGTAGACGGGCGCCATCTGCGCTTCCACTGGCAAAGTATGTACGACAAATTGACCGCCCCGGTTTTCAAACCACTGCGTTTCCAGGGTTTGGGTTTCCAGCACACGGTGCTCCAGCAGCTTTTTTTCCGGAAACAGCCGGTTCACCGGCGCATCTGCATACGGCGTGTACCGGAGGTAATTTTTCTTGACAGCAGGCACCTGCGCCGCCAGCTGATCCCTGGATACTACCGGATAATACGCGCCTTCCCAGGGCGTACACAGCAGCGGGTCCAGACTACCATTCTGATCCAAATTAGCAGCAAACAGGCGCAAAGGCGCGCCATTGGAGGCCTTGAAACGGGTATTTAAGCCCACATTTCCCGCCAGAATATCCAGATCGCCATCGCCGTCCAGGTCTGATACCAGCACGCTTCTCCACCAGCCATGGGTTTGGGCCAATCCATTGTCTGCTTGGCCCAGCTCCCATTGTTTTCCATTAAAAAGCAAGATGCTCACCGGCATCCAGTCGCCCACCATCACCAGCTCCGACTTGCCGTCTGCATTGATGTCTGCCACCTGTATATCGGTTACCATGCCCAGCTCCCGGGCATCCGGCATCACCTCGGCCGTGACATCCCGGAAGGCGCCGCCGCCTGCATTTTGCAATACCCGTACGCCCGCCGGTTCCGGGAATTTGCCCGGCACAGAACGGCCGCCCAATACCAAATCCGGCTTGCCGTCAGTATTGTAATCCAGCACCGCCACACAACTGCCGGAATGATCTGCCGCCGTCAAAGCTTGCGGGCTTTGGGTCAAATTGCCTTTCCCGTCGTTCAGGTACAAGCGGTCATCGTAAGAAAGCGGCTCCCCTCCCCCACTCACCACGTACAAATCCTGGTCGCCGTCGCCGTCTGCATCCAGAAAAGCAGCATCCGTGTCTTCAAAGATCGCATCGTTCAGGAGGGCCGGTTGCAGCAGATGGGTAAAACGCCCGTCCGACTGCTGCAGGTAAACAGCGCCGGCTTGCCCCGATGCCCCGCACACAAAAAGGTCTTCCAGGCCATCGGCATTCAGGTCAGCGTAGGCCATATGGGGGCCGGTTCGGCTGAGGCGGTAAGGCAGGAGTCTTTGTTGGTCAAAATCTTCAAACGGATTTTCCTGATGCCGGAAATCCAGTCCGCTGCCGGCACTGATGTCTGTGAACCAGGGTGCAGGCTCGGGAGCTTCCGGACAAAGCCCCGGCGCCGAATCGGTCCATTTCAGGGTAATGCGCTGATTGGCGGGCAGGTTTTGCAGGATCTGGTGACGTTTATCGGGCCAGTTGATTTCAATTTTATCCACCTCGGTCAGGTTGCCCAACCCGATTTGAAAGATGGGCTCCACGCTGGAATAGAAGCCGCGCACATTGGTCATCTCTCCCGTGAAGAGGCGTTTCCCGCCCGCGTACACGCGCACCTGCGCGCCCAGGCCGAAAGGATTTTGCGCCGTTCCTGCGCACTTGATTTGCAGCCAATGGTTGGTATTCAGGCCTACCGACTTGTTTTCATACACCGATGGCGGACTTTCCAGGTTGTTGGTAATCAGGTCCAGATCGCCGTCGTTGTCCAGATCTGCGTAGGCGGCGCCATTGGAAAAGCCGCGTTGGGTGGTAAAGCCCCAGGATTCCGACACATCCGTGAGTGCCAGGTTGCCGGTATTTTGAAACACGTAATTGTGGGAGGGCGTAGACGGCATCAGACCCACATATTGCTCAAAATCAGCAAAACGGCTCTTGTTCACCCCGCCGCTACGGTTGATGCTGTCGGCTGTGTAGAGGAAAAAATCCAGGTCGTTGAGGTCGCGTTTTACCCCGCTGCTGATGAATAGATCGCACCAGCCGTCGTTGTCGTAATCTGCCAGCAGCGGCGCCCAGCTCCAGTCGGTGGCATACATGCCGGCCAGGCACCCTATTTCCGAAAAACTGCCGTTACCGTTGGCTATTTGCAGGGTATTGCGCATCACCTGCCGCCCGAATCCGCGCTCGCGCATCTGCCGGTCGCGCTCAAGACTCATGGTCGACATGAGCCGATGCCTTCTTGGCCAGTCTTCCGCCAGCATATCGAGCGTAACGAGATCGGCCAGGCCGTCGCGGTTCAGGTCGGCCATGTCTGCCCCCATGGTGTGGTTGGAGGTATGCCGAAACCAGCGGTCTGCCTGGTCTTCAAAGCGCCCGTTGCCGAGGTTGATGTACAGAAAATCCGGCATCACAAAATCGTTGCCCACAAAGAGGTCCGGCCGGCCGTCGCGATTGACATCTGCGGCCACTACCGATAATCCGTAGGCACGGTTGCGCAGCCCGGCCTGGGCGGTTACATCGGTGAAGCGGCTGCCGTCGTTGCGGTACAGACGGTCAGATTCAAATTCGTCTTTGGGCGGTTGTGCGCGTGCGGGGCCGGAGGTATAGTCCAGGTTGTTGATGTTTTTGAAATCCACCGGATGATTGACTACGTAGCAATCCAGGTCGCCATCCTGATCATAATCAAAGAAATTGGCGTGCTGGGAAGCGGAGAGATCGTCCAGGCCATAGGCTGCTGCAGATTCGGCGAAGGTATTGTTGCCTTTGTTGATCAGCAGCAGGTTGCGGCGTTCCGGTACGGGTGTGAGCCAGGTGCGGCACACGTAGAGGTCTTGCAGGCCATCGGCATTGATATCTATCACGGTAACACCCGTTTTCAGGCCGCTGAAAGTGGCCACACCGGAGCTTTCGGATATGTCTTCAAATTGCAACCCGCCTTTGTTCAGGTATAAGCGGCAGCCCTGCAGGCGGGCGGTGAAAAAGAGGTCTTGCAGGCCGTCGTTGTTCACATCCAGCACCGCCACGCCGCCGCCGTTGTAGATATAGGGATCGGCGATGAAGTTGTAGCGGTATTCTTCCCGGACATTGGGCACAAACCGTATACCGCTGCGTTCGGGCGACAACAGTTCGAAGCGGGTGGTGGGCGGCTGGGTGGTTTTTATCGGTTTTTCCGGTTTGAACATCGGATCCGAGCTGCAAGCGGCGAGCAGGCAAAGGGAGCTAAAGAGGGCAAGCCGGGTGAGGTGCATGAGGTGGCGGTTATGGGGGTGAAAATAGGGAGATTGAGGGGAATGTCTCAAAAAGTGTGTCTGGCTAAGGCTATCAACGATTTGGGAGAAAAGTTTGGAGGCGAAGGAGAAATTTAGGGCACTCCTACAAAACTATATCTAAAAGCATATAAATTTTGTTTTTTTTCATTTTTTATACGTAAAAACATATAAATAAATAAAAACCGCTACCTTTATATTCAAAAGCATATAAAGCCAACACAGAGTGGTTATGAACACAGATGGATCATAGTCATTTAAAAATCAGGTATTTTCCCCACTAAAATCACAAAAATCACAGTATAAAATGAAGGACTTAGCCGAATTTGTAAAATCCCGTCGAAAGCAATTGGGCATGACCCAGGAGGCCTTTGCACAGAAAGCCGGGGTTGCCTTAACGGTTATCCGAAAGATTGAACAGGGCAAAGAAAACCTGAGTTTGTCAAAAGTAAACCAGGTTCTAATCATGTTTGGTCATGTGTTAGCCCCAATAAATGCAAAAGATGCGACAAGGAATCGTTAAGTACAACCTTGAGTTGGCTGGTATTTTGACCGCGGAAGACAATGGAGAATATCTGTTTACTTATGATGAACAGTATATTCAAAAATACCCGCATCAATTCATCACGTTTCAAATGCCCGTAAGGCATGCTCCGTATAGAAGCAAGCGGTTATTTCCATTTTTTGATGGCTTGATTCCGGAAGGTTGGCTGCTGCATATTGCGGCAGAAAGCTGGAAAATCAACCCGAACGATCGAATGGGGCTCCTGCTGGCCTGTTGCCAAAATGCTATTGGCGCAGTGAGTGTTCACCCAGTAAAGCAGGAAGCAGATGCGTAAATGTTTATATTGCTATCAGGAGTTGGAACACAATCTGGAAGGTGATTACCACCCCCCATGCAACAAAGCATTCTTTGGCACTACATGGGCTCCAGCCTTACCTTATCGCTTGTCAGAGATGGAACAATTGGCCAAAAAAGCCGCTGAGTTGTCCATTACAGTACCCGGTGTGCAGCCCAAATTGTCGCTGGGCTGGATAAAAACCAAGCTGGAAAATGGACACCAGGGCCGATTAACCATTATGGATGCTTTGGAAGGCCTGTATATCCTTAAACCACAAAACCCGCAATACCCGCAAATGCCGGAAAACGAACACCTCTCCATGAAACTGGCCGAATTATTCGCAATAGAGGTGGTGCCCACTAACCTGATTCGTTTGGCCTCCGGAGAGTTGTGTTACATCACCAAACGAATAGATCGCAAGCAAGACGGGACAAGAATCCACATGATTGATATGCTGCAAATACTGGAGTTAGAAGACAAGTACAAAGGCACTATGGAAATGGTGGGAAAAACAGTGGGCGACTTGTCGACAAATACCTTGTTGGACAAGTTGCGCTTTTTTGAATTGACCGTTTTTAATTTCATCATCGGTAACAACGATATGCACCTGAAAAACTTTTCCATGTGGCTATCAGACATGGGCTGGATATTATCCCCTACCTATGACCTGTTAAATGTAAAAATGATTCTGCCAAAAGACAAAGAAGACATGGCCTTGTTGTTTGGCGGCAAAAAAGAAAACTTCAACAAGGGGTATTTCGATCAGTTTGGCATCTTTCTAAAACTCAATGAAAAACAAATCAATGCGGTTTACAAAAGGCTGGGGAAATGGCTACCCGAAGCGACCCGAATGATTGATCGGTCATTTCTGACCGAGGACTATAAATCTACCTATAAAGCCTTGATTTCCAAACGTGTAACGCTATTTACGCCATGACCGCTGCGTTCGGGCGAAAACAGTTCGAAGCGGGTAGAAGGCGTCCGGGTATTTTTGGCCGGTTTTTCTGCGGTAAAACGAGGATCTGAGCCTCAGGCGGGCAGCAGGAACAGGGAGCAATAGAGGGCAAGCCGGGTGAGGTGCATGAGGGAGTGGGTTGTGGGGGTGAAAATATGCCGGAATCTAATAATGCAAATTATTTAACACTTGAAGTCTTTGCTATATCAGATAATAATTTATATCTTTGCTCTGCCTTGATGGTATACTTATAGTTGTAGTAGATACTACCCCGAACAGAACCCCGGCTTTGCTCTTGGCAAGCCCAAGTTCATCTGACACGACACTTATCTGTGTATTCTTTTTAATCTGGTACCGGTGGGCACACTTTGTTAAAGATCATCGCCTGCTCATTCACCTGTGTTTTTTGCATTTCGTATTCGCCGTGCCGTACACGGTAATGTTCTTGTATTGCTTTGTTATCAGGGTAAGCAATTCAGACTCCTACTTGTATCATGTAAGATGAAAAAGTGATTGTATCTCATTCTTAGATGTATATTCACAAAGTAATTACTCTTGATACATAGTGTGATTCTTATACTCAACGGCTTCAGATTTGCGAAGGCGCAGTCTTGATAATCAACAAGTTACTCTATGAATTTTTCGCAAACCACTTTCCGATGGGTATAATACAAACACACTTTGACCATAATGTTAGTTAAGTAACAACAAGTCTAACGATCTAATAAAATCCACAGAACAAGTTATGTACAGGCTTCTTTTTGCTCTTTTTTGCTTATTCAGTTCCAATTTTTCTTTTCAAAGCAACCAATCTCAAGCGCGGTATGACATCAATACAAACAAATTATTGGGAGATCCATGTGTGGATTGCGCTTGCGGCCCAGATTTTGCCGGGCCTGATCAATTTCTTTGCAAACAAACACCAGCACTAAGTGTGCAAATTGGTTGCGCCATGGATCCTGCAAATCCAGAATGCTCGGATTTGTGCTTTTTATGGGACCCAGCCCCAGGATTAAATCCTGCGGATAACATGAAAAGTAACCCTACCGTCAATCCAACAGTTACTACAACATACACTGTAAAGGTTAAAAACACTAAAAATCCGACGCCTTCACCATGTGGTGGAACCATATCATACGAAGTGACGGTATACGTTTTTGAGATGGAACTGGTCTTATACAAACCTAAAGTTATCGCCGGCAATACAACCACCCCAGCAGATCCTGCTAACGGTGCTCAAACCTTCGTTAATCTTGACAATGACGATAACGACATATATTATGATAATGCCAAATTTGAACAATCTACTGGAGGTATAGCAGGAGGAGATGATGAACTTATCCGGGCCGAGCTAAGATTATTACCTGTAGACCTGCCTGACAATTTGGTTAAACTTGTGGCTACTCAAGGAGCTACTGATATTAAAATTTGGACTGATGAATCCAAAGCTGGTTCAGAATATTTGCTTGGTACAGATGTAGCATTGAGTTTAGATGGTGGATATTTAAAGAAAAATCTATGGATTGAAGGCATTTCCGCGCATACTGTCCAACAAGGAACCAAATTAAAAATGACCTATAAAGGTAATGACTGTGGTACAAATGTAAACATAACAGTACTAGGAGTAGAAAATATCACATGGGTAGGCAATGGAAATTCTGTTTCAAACAACAACAGTTTAGATTCTGATCCGAATTATTTGCCACCCAATCCGGTACCAGCAACCTGGCCTTCTGGAGTGAGGGTTTTCCCAGACGCACGTGCGCCTAATTATACAGTACCCCTAAACACTGTTCAATTAGAGGTTACTTTGAGTGTAGCTCCTGTAGAGCCTGTGGATTTATATGTCCGGTCTTTTGATGTTGATGACCCAACAAATAATATTCCTGCGGGACTTTCTGACCCCAATTATCTTGCTTTTGTGGATCCAAATGACAGTCCAGGTACGCCAGTATCCGGTTTTTATCCCGGAACAGGAAACGCAGTTACATTTACAAATCATGAAGATAACCGGACTAACAATACCAAATCGGGGGTGTTTGCCGGTCAGATTGGCAATTCAGCACCCATATCTTTTTCCACATTGGCTTCTGCAACTATCATTTTTCCCAACATCTCCATGCATCCAGGGGACAATTACAGGGCTGTAGTTAACGGAGATAAAGACTTTCTTGAGAATCTTGAAAATTTAGATGCCAGAGATGAATATAAAATTGTGGATAGATTTGCAACTCAGATGGGAGCGTTGCCATACGAAATAATTTCTCCAATGAAATATGCCTCGCCAGTTTTGACAATTTGGCGTTTTTTACATGTCATTTCCGAATCTATGTCACAATTTGCCAGCGATGTTGATTATACCTTAGGTAGAGTGTTTGCTGATTATTTTAGCCCCACTTCAACTAGTAATAATATAATAACTCTATTGAATGCTAATACATCTTTAAGATTTGGTATTGATCCAATCCCTGGTGGTGAGGTGCCTGACTTATCTCCTGTCATAGGCTCACCAGCACCGCCTTGTGCTGGCATTGGACGATTTTCTGGTGGTGAAGTCAAAGTTGCTGGACAAGCTCCCTTTGCATCAATATTAAGCAATGATATAACAAACGTAAATTTGGCTTCAAATTTAAACCTTAATAATATAAACTGTGTTTTTACAATTACTATTGGCGGGGTTCTTTACACAGGAACTGCTGACTTGATAATTATACAAAGAATATCAGCAGCTGAATACATTTGGCGTTTAACAAATATAGTTCTCCCTGTAGGAAGAGTTTTGACTGATTTTATTGGAGGTAATTTTCGAATTATTACTTCACCTACTGTAGGGATTACTAATGCGAACATAATAAATTCAACTATAACTACAAATGGATTTAGGTTACGGACTGTTCTATTTGATGATGATGCAAGAATAAGTTCTTCCCTTTTGCCTCAATATCCATCATTAACTTCAATGAGTGTTTACAATGAGGCCTATATAGAGCCAATTGGTTCCAATGGAAGTAATGCAATATCAGCAGATAGCAATTTGGGAGATGATGCAAATGATGTAGATCAGATTATTGCAGAAATTGGGTCTAACATTCAGGAAAGTCCAAGCTATTGGGTTGCATATGTTCTTACAGCATGGCAACATCATACTTGGAGAGATAGAGACCAAAATCTACAAACATCGAATGGAAGTGGTGATGCCTGCCAACTGACAGGATTTTATGAGGCACCTGCTTTGCTTGGGAATACAACTGATGATCTGTCACTAGGCGTTCATTTTAATTCAAATACTGACGTAGTTGCTGGCTTCAATTACTCTCATATATACACGGAAGTTTTACGAGAGGTCCATCTCCCATCTTCCATTACCATAGCACATGAAATAGGACACCAATTTGGTTTAGGCCATGGGAATAATGACGCATTTGGTGGGATGATTCCTGAATGTGGAGATCCATTAGGGAATTGTCTTCCGAGCACTATGAAACTCATGGCACCTAACCCAATCACACCTGCTGACCTTCATTTAATTCCTCGGTATCAAAATCTTATCAGATCAAGAACTAATAGCCCTGGCTATTAGTTCTTATTTATACTTGGATTAGTTCACCTCTGTAAATCTTTTTGGCATGGCAAAAGCATTATTTTTTCTTTTCTTTTTTTCCATTTCGAATGCAACTGTTCAATCTCAAAACTTGAACAGTCTTGATGTGAATCTCTTCTTTGAAGAAGATACCATGCAATTGATTGATCCTTGGAAGTTTAAATTAGAAATCTCCAACAATGGAGCCTCCGAAGCTCGGATATATCCAGTTTCAATTTATGGAGGAAGAAGGTCCGAAATAGGGTTTATATCACTTGAAATAAAGCAGGATTCGGCAGCTGATTGGATCAGAACACCCTGTATTATAAATACCCATTCTGAAAATGGTTATCCGGCTACCAATCCGTCATTTGGATTACAGCCAAAAGAAACATTTAGATCTGTGGATTTTCATTGTCCTTCTCCAACCAATCTTTTGAGATTAGGAATATTGTATGCAAGGATTGTTTATGCTCCTTATGGAATTGGGGATACCACCAGAATTTACTCTCCCCCACTTAAACTTACAATAACCCCATACAGAGGGGTAGATTTGAGTGCTTATAACTATTTAAAAAAACTGTTAAATCCAAACTTTATTCTTTACCCACTTGTGGAGGTTTCGCATGTTGACACTTCTGATATAGTTCATGCTGAATATTTAGTTAAAAACTTCCCGGAGTCTTCCTTATCAGATTATGCCCGGCTATATTTAACTTCGATGTACCTTTCTAAGGCATATAATGTTGTTAAAGGATCGAAAAACGTTGAAGACGGATTATATTATTTAAGGCTTTCCAAAAAGTATGGATTGTCAGTTATTGAAAAAAACGAGAAAAAAATGCGGGAAATCGCCATCGAAAAGTTAAAATCTTTAGAGGGTATATCAGCACAACTTTATAACTATTATTCACCCTCAGAAATCGTAGAAGAATTTACCTTTCCATTTAAACACTAAAAAATTATGAAGCGTATCCATATTTTGACCATAGTGATTGGAGTGCTTTTCCACCTGCCTTTTACAGCAAGTGCAATCATTGAGATCACTTCAGTAAAACATATTACCACAGGGTTTTGTGATGGAGAGATTGACCTCACTGCTGAAGGACCTCCCGGCAATGGGATATATCCTTGCACATTTGAGTGGACATTACCAGACGGGACTACGACAGATCAGGAAGACTTAATTAACTTATGTGAGCCTGGCGTGTACGTAGTAAAAATCACGTTTGCCGATGGGTCTTGCAATACCTCTTTAAGTGTAACGCTTGTAAAATGCAGTTTAGCTTTTCAACCTCAGCAAACAATAAAGGATGAATGCCCGGGTCTTGGAAATGGCTCCATTTTGATTACACCTTCTCCAGGAGGAACCGCACCTTTTGTTTATAATTGGAGCAATGGCGCTAGCACACAAAACCTATTAAATCTTTCTTCTGGTCAATATTGTTTAACGATTACAGATATGTATGGTTGTAATTCCAAACCAGAATGTTACGAAATAGAAGCATTTGATCCCTTAACATCAATTGGAATAGAATCTTATCCCGAATCACCAAACTGTAATGGCGGTTTTGGTACAATAAATATCACTTTCCCAATCCCAGGGCAATATGCAGGCCCTTATGATTATTTATGGAGTACAGGTGAAACAACGCAACTTAATTTATATGTTGAAAACTCCGATTATTATTCAGTTACTGTAACCGATGGATGTGGCAATTCAGTAGTAGCCGGAACAAATTATTATATATATAGACCCTTAGATGTTGAATTATCGTTATCAAATTTTTGCAGCCTCCCTGCCGATATAAATCCCTTTGCATCCAGTGGAGGCGGTGGCCCATACTCCTATTTATGGAGTAATGGCTCCACAAACATGGATATTACAGTTAATATTCCAGGAACATATACGGTTACAATTACAAGCGCACAGGGATGCTCTGGCACACAATCAATATCAGCTCCAATAAATCAAGATATTGAATTTGATGCTACGATCATAAATCCATCATTTGGAAGTTGTAACGATGGGTCGATTTCTCTCAATTTATCAGGTGGACAAGAACCTTTTCATTTTTCCTGGAGCGGGCCTGGAGGATTCCACTCTAACAGTCAAAATATAATCGGAATTCCCAGTGGAATATATTGTGTTACCGTTACAGATGATTTTGAGTGTTCTACCACAAGATGTTTTACGTTAGTTCAGAATACGTTTGTAACCATTGGAAATATAACCAACGTAACCTCTTGTTCCACTAATACTCCTGATTGTAGTGGAAATGTTTGGTCCTCTAATAATGGAAGCATTAGTTTGATAAAATCTGGACCAACTCCTTTGAGTTTTGTCTGGTCAAATGGTAGTACCACGATGAATATTACTAACTTACCCCAAGGACAATATACTGTAACTATAACAAGTACTAATGGTTGTACACAGACTATTACAGCAAACATCTGTTGCTGCTATCCTAGTGCGCCTAATACCTTCCCAAGTTGTCTGAGCCCGTGCTATTTGCCTGCCAATCAAGCACCACCAGCTATTAATCTTGTGGTTTCCAATTTCAATGCACCGCAAACAAATTCATCAAAAGATGGGTCTATTGATATTTTAGTTAATGGAGGATTTGGCAACCTTAATTACTTATGGTCAGGGCCAAATGGGTTCATTTCGTCAAATCAAAATATATCTGGAATTGGCCCTGGGCTGTATTGCGTTACTGTGACAAATGGCTGCTCCTCAACTAGTACTTGTGTACAAATGTATCCGTGTTCAAGTATGAATTTGTCAGCCAGTACGAACTTTACTTGCCCACAGCTCAATAATCCTATTGGTAAGGTTAATCTTTCAATTAATGGTGGAAACCCGTTTTATTTTTATTCATGGAGTAACGGTTCATCGTTTGAAGATTTAAATAATATGTTAGGTGGAGTGTATACAGTTACGGTCACTGACATTGGTGGATGTCAAAAAACGCTTTCTGCAACGATAGCCAATAATTCAGCTTCAACTGTTCCTAGAATAACAGAAAACGACTGTTACTTTGAAAGAAGATGCGGTAGCCATGTAGAAATAGAACAAGCGGCTACTTTTGAAGGAGAATTCACAAGCTGTAACACATATACCAAATTTTGTGAAATTGGCCCGACGCCAATGAGGGAAGTGGTTATAGATATTAATCAACCCATAACTTGGAATCAAGTACCTAATTTTAAAATTTTCACTAAAGCGGATTGTAGCTTAAATTGTCTTGATGGCTCAGGCTACTCTGGATCATTTATCATTAATCAAATTGTCGATCTTAACTTAGGAAGTCAACAATGTACATATGGGGATGCATGTTTATTTACTAATATATTATTAGATGGCACTCATTACCCATCATATCTAATTCCCACTAATGTTACCAAAACAAATCTTGTAGTTAATAGCTACTCAACAGAGGATCCGAGTTGTCCTGGCTGTTGTTTATTAACATATAGCTGTGGTCCTCTTACCGAAACAATTTGCAAATGTGGAGTACCGAATCCTTGCTTTGCTTTGAAAGAGTCTAATAATGAACCTGACTCCTTAGAAATTAGTCTTCATGAATTTGTTGATGCAACAATCAAGAGTAATTCTGTTGATGAAGTTGGTGTGCATAAAGATGCCAATCCGGATATGTCAATTAGAGAATATGAGAACTTAATATCAAGCAAAATGGAGTACCCTGTACTACCTTTCAGCCAAATACTATTATCATATAATGATATATACATATACCCAAATCCATTTAATGATGTACTTCAAATAATTTGGAAAAGAGACCTAGACATAACTGAGTTGAGTCTTTTTAATGGGCTTGGTCAATTAATTCATAATGAAAAGTATCTAACAAATGCCTCATTAAATAAAATTGAATTCCGTACACAACACCTATCTCCAGGAATATACCAAATTTCTTGCAGGCTAACAAATGGGATTATAATAATGAAAAAATTGATAAAAATATAGCAAATTAATAATTGCCGGACAATAAAGGTCTAACCTCAATTTCCCTTGATTGATCAAAAATTCAGGATTAACACTTTTTCAAACGTTCACTAATCATGAAAAATAACATTTTTTTTGCACTTCTTTCATTTGGCATACTTTCATTTTCATGCGATATAAAGTCGCATGAAAATATAGAAAATGATGGAATAATTGGCACTTGGAAAGAAATTGTGCCTAAAGCCCCAATATACTCATCTTCGGGGGTCGTCATAGATTCGATAGATGCTAGTGCTATATATGAATTTCATCAAGATTCTACATTTAATGCCACCAATGATTATTGGACAGGTTTAACGCATGGAACTTGGGAATTTGATACTAGTAATTATAGGATATTTTTATATCCTATTGATGATAATTTTCCAACTTTTTATCGAAAAGACATATGGGGCATTATATATATGGATGAAGTAAGTTTGAACGTTGGCCATCAATATGATCATTTATTTCCGGGAGATAGTTCAGCCGGTGCCATTTACTTAATGCGTAATTTCAAAAGGATTTAAAGGGGCTTGGGTGAATGTTTTTTACTGACGGGGTGACTGGGCAGTCAGTAAAAAATATTCACCCAAGTCCACTTGCTTTATGGCAAACATTTTTCAAAGCTCCCGCACTAAGTTGAAGTTGGCCGCTTCGTGTTGCCGGAAAAGCAGACGGAAATATTGGGCATGACGATGAAACATCGCGCCAGCGTGCGTTGGGCTTGGAATTCGGGTAGCTTCGCGCAAGCGGGAGGCAGACCAGGCGAGGTGGAAAGTAACGTATTTATCCCTTAGATTTGCCACATGGTTCCAGCTGCTACACAAACGGACAAGGCCTCAGGCATCCATGTCAGTGAGACCCCGCCTGAATCCTGTCCAACCTGCGGTACTGCATTTATTGGGCTTTTCTGCTACTTCTGTGGCGAAAAACGCGTCTCTACCAGTGATTTAACCCTGCGAAACTATGCCCAAACGCTGTTGGAGGATTTTACCCACCTCGACTCCAAACTGTTCCGCACCATTCGGCTGCTGTTAACCCGGCCGAGTGAGCTATCGGCAGCTTATATCACCGGGCGTAGAAGTGCCTATCTCAAACCTTTGCAGATGTTTTTGTTAGTCAACCTGATCTTCTTCCTGGTATTTAGCGGAAATGATGCTTTTGCCCCGCTGTTGGCATTCGTGTATAAAACAGATATGCAATTATGGAACGGACTACCGATTAAGACCTGGGTAGACACTTACGCTGCAAAAAGAGGCATGAGTGTGGAGGCCGCTATATCTATTATGGATACC
>JAEUUS010000671.1 GCA_016787545.1 Saprospiraceae bacterium | reverse complement strand
ACTCAAGGCCAATACAGCCACGCCGCCCATGATGGCAACGGCGCCGGAATTGGAAAATTCCATGTCGGCAGCATCTCCGTTTTTGGTGAGCAGTTTACCGGAAAAACCTGCCAGCATAAATGAAATATTCTGCGGGGTAATAACGGAAGCAACCGATTCAAAGTTTACCGGTAAACGAGCCACATTAAATACCTCCGCGCGCAGGTTGGGAATATTATCGGCAGCAATATTGGCCCAGGGATCTGAAGGTTCCAGGTTTTTTAAAGGCGCAAAAATAAACATGCGCTGTACCGAGGGCAGGTTAAACACCCGATCAACCGCAGCCATATTGAGTCCTTCAAACGGCAGCTGGGCCTTGGAAATGGATTGCCCCAGGATAACAATATCTGCTTTCAGGTTTCCGGCCAGTTCAATGGCGTCGAGGATGTTTTTAGCCGTAGTCTTTTTATCGTTGGCATTTCGCGCCTTGATAATGAAGTATTTAGCGCCATTGGCCAAGCCGTTCACCAGGTCTTTATCTGCAGGTGGCACAGCTGGTATTTTGCCTGCCAGCAGGGAGGCATATAAGGTGCCGTGTCCGCGACCTTCCGTACCAAAGGCCTCGCCTACCAGGTCCTGACCGGTGAGTTTGGCTACGGAAAAGCCCGGAGCGCCGGTGAAAAACTTAGCGCCAGGTTGGTTTACATGCTCCAAAGAGGCGAGTCCGAGGTTTACGCCCCGGTCAATGTAGGCTACTTTAACGCCCTCGCCATTGGCAGTGAGCCAATCAGCAGGCACCGGACTTCCGGGTAGTTCAGCAATGGTTTTGGACCAGTCAAATGTAATAGGCATAGGTGTAATTGGTTACGATGGACGATGGACGATGGACGATGGAAACTTTGACATATCTTTTTGATTTTCAAACAATTGAAAGGAAAAAACAACCTCAGCATATCCGACTGACATGTAATATTACCATTCCAAGCCGTCGTAACATCGTTCATCGTCCATCGTTAGTTTATATCAGCTTATTCCAGCGCATCAACAGCAGCAGTGCCGCCATGGATATGGGAATTCTTGCCATTTGATACCAGGGAAACCCTGTAATCAGCTCTATTCCAAACGCCCCGGTCATACCTAAAATCATGGCCCACATTCCCCAGCGTTGGTTTCTCAGGGACCCAATAGCGCCTAATCCGGTAAGTGCCGCAGCAGCCACATATTGCGCATAATAGGCCTCCATATCAGGGTATTGGGTCAGAAAATCGTTCCGCATCAATAAAAAATACAATACTCCCACTACCATGCCAAACAGGGTTAGCATCAGGTACACATGATAAAAAATTCGGGCGGCCTTATTCATATGCATGTTTGTGCCGCCAAAAATGCGCAAAAGCACGAATTTGCAGCCTTAATTTTTAAAATGATTCCTTCAATTCGCGTTTTTCTCCGTTCTGGCAAGGAAATTCCGGTGCTCCGGTTCCATCCATGGGTCTTTTCCGGCGCAATTGCCCGCACGGAAGGTCAGCCGGAAGACGGCGACCTGACTTCTGTTCACGATAAATCCGGTCAATTACTGGGCATCGGGCATTTTCACCATGGCAGCATTGCCGTCAGACTCATCAGTTTTGGTCCGGCCAACCTTAATGAGGTAGATTTTTGGGCTGATAAGCTCCGAACGGCTTACGATGCCCGTTTGGCAGCCCTGCCGCAGATATCAGATGCGCTGAACGGCGGCGCCCTCACTGCTTTTCGATTGGTGCATGGAGAAGGCGACGGATTGTCGGGATTGATTGTGGATGTGTATGGCCAAACGGCCGTGGTGCAATGCCACAGCATCGGGATGCACCGCCAACGGGCTCTGATTGCAGCAGCACTTCAAGAGGTGCTGGGTAAAAATCTGTGGGCGGTGTATGATAAAAGTGTGGAAAGTTTGCCCCCCAAATACGCCGAAACGCAGCAAAATGGCTACTTGTGGCGCGCTACGGAACATACGGAAGACAGTGCCATCGTCAATGAAAATGGCGTTCAATTCCGGGTAGACTGGGTGAACGGACAAAAAACAGGCTTTTTCCTGGATCAACGGGAAAACAGACTCTTATTGGCCCAATATGCCCCCGGAAAAACGGTTTTAAACGCTTTTTGCTATACAGGCGGGTTTTCCTGCTACGCCCTTCAGGCTGGCGCGCAATTGGTTCATTCAGTGGATATTTCACCCAGAGCCATTGCCCTATGCAACGAAAACACAGATCTGAATACGCCATTTGAGGGCAAACACGAAGGATTTGCCGAGGATGTGATCAAGTTCCTGAAAAATACGGAACAAGCCTATGAGGTGGTGATTATTGACCCGCCGGCTTACGCCAAGAGCCTGGAGAAAAGGCATAATGCAGTGCAGGGTTACAAACGCCTCAATGCTGAGGCTTTGCGCAAAGTAGCCCCTGGAGGCATCATGTTCACTTTTTCCTGTTCGCAGGTAGTGGATCGGGAATTGTTTTACCACACTGTGGCTGCTGCGGCTATGGAGGTTGGCAGGCCTGTGCGGGTATTGCATCATTTATCCCAAAGCCCGGACCATCCGGTGAGTTTGTTTCATCCGGAGGGGTCGTATTTAAAGGGGTTGGTGCTGTATGTGGAGTAGGTGAGGTGCGGAGTGTTTTTTACCGCAGAGGCGCGGAGGCGCAGAGTGGAGTTTTTTTTCACACATCACTCTGCGCCTCCGTGCCTCTGCGGTAAATCAACACTCCGTGCCTCTCTTAAGCAGCTTTTTGCCTCCCAATCCGTGAATGCTCCAGTTTTTCGGCTACGTAATCGCGGTCAATGACCAGCTGACGTTTTTCGGCGTGGTTGGCAGCGCTGGGCAGATCGAACATGGCATCTGTGAAAATTGCTTCACAGAGCGAACGCAAGCCGCGAGCGCCCAGATGATAATCCAGTGCCGTTTCAGCAATGAAGTCCATAGCGGCTGGCTCGATCATCAACTCTACACCTTCCATGGCAAACAGCTTCTGGTATTGACGAATGATGGCGTTGCGCGGTTCGGTGAGGATACGACGCAGGGCATCAAGATCCAGCGGCTCCAGATAGGTGCAAATAGGCAAACGCCCCAACAATTCCGGTATCAAACCGAATGATTTTACATCGGCGTGGGTAACGTACTGCAGGAGGTTATCGCGGTCAATACGCGCGGTGGATTTTTTGTTGAACCCGATTACCTGGGTGTTCACCCGCCGGGCAATGAGTTTTTCAATGCCGTCGAATGCGCCTCCACAGATAAACAGGATGTTTTCGGTATTCACCTTCACCATTTTCTGCTCCGGGTGTTTCCGGCCGCCTTGTGGAGGCACCATCACTTCAGAGCCTTCCAGCATTTTCAGCATACCTTGCTGTACACCTTCGCCGGAAACATCGCGGGTGATGCTTGGATTGTCCTGTTTGCGGGCAATTTTGTCGATTTCGTCAATATAAACGATACCGCGTTCGGCGGCTTCGACGTCCTGATCGCAAATTTGAAGCAAACGCGCCAGGATACTTTCCACGTCTTCGCCCACATAACCAGCCTCGGTAAATACCGTGGCGTCCACGATGGCGAAGGGTACATTGAGCAGTTTGGCAATGGTTTTGGCCAGCAGGGTTTTACCGGTGCCGGTTTGGCCTACGAGCAGGATGTTGGATTTTTCAATTTCCACATCATCTTCCTTGCGCACCTTGCCTTTGTTTTTTTCCAGTTCCTGTAAGCGCTTGTAGTGGTTGTACACCGCTACAGAAAGCACTTTTTTAGCATCATCCTGCCCGATTACATATTGATCCAGGAAGGTTTTGATATCTCGCGGAGGGATGAGGTGGATGGGACCGCCATAACGTTCACTTTTGCCTGCACCTGGCTGGGGCTCAGCTTTTTGTCGCCGATTTTCCCGCTTG
>JAEUUS010000667.1 GCA_016787545.1 Saprospiraceae bacterium | reverse complement strand
GGGTTCACCCCACCAAAGGCCATGGCGAAACTCCGGCAATTCCAGCAGGTGCCATTCCAGCTCCGTTTCCGGCAGCAGAAGTTCGTGCAATGGCGGTATGGTGGTTGATAAACGGCGTTTCACAACTGTTTGTCTACTGATTGGTGTGGTTGGTCGGTACGCTCAAAACAAACCTGCAGTTCAGATCGTTCCGTGGTGTAGTTTTCGATTTTTAACCTCTAAAACATACGCTGGTTAACAGCACGTTAAACTCGACTTTCCCGGCAGCAATCCCCTTTCGGGAACGTTTTACAGAGGTTATTTTTGCAACAAAAATTAAACTTTGAACAAATGAATAAATGGTTGTCAACGGTACTGGCTGGCGCAATGGGCGGACTCATTACGTTGGGCGCAGCCAAAATGCTCGAAAAACCCCAAATTTCCCAAATCCCGGAGCAGCAAACTTACTCCAAACATGTGAACTATGGAGGGGCTCCGGTACCTTTTGATTTTACAAAAGCCGCAGAACGTGCTATGCCTGCTGTGGTTCATATTAAAGCATCCGAAAGTCGGGAAGCTGCTATTCAGCGGCAACGCAATTCCCGCGAATCCAATCCATTCCAATACTTCTTTGGCGATGCCTTCAGTTTTGAACAACAACCCCGTTCAGGTACAGGCTCCGGTGTGATTTATTCGGAGGATGGGTATATTCTCACCAACAACCACGTGGTGGAATTCGCAGATGAATTTGAAGTAACCTTGCACGATAATCGCGAATTTCGTGCCCGTTTGGTTGGCCGCGATCCCAACACCGATATGGCAGTCATTAAAATTGATGCCAATAACCTTCCTGCCATTGAACTTGGCAACTCCGATGAGGTACGGGTTGGAGAATGGGCATTAGCCGTTGGGAATCCTTTCGATCTGACCTCTACCGTAACAGCTGGTATCGTCAGTGCCAAAGGACGCGATATAGACATCATTAAAGGAGGGAAAGCCATTGAATCCTTTATCCAAACGGATGCAGCTGTGAACCCCGGCAACTCCGGTGGCGCTTTGGTGGATGTGAATGGCAAACTGATTGGCATCAACTCAGCCATCGCTACTCCCACTGGCGTTTTTGCAGGATACTCCTTTGCTATTCCGGTCAATCTGGTAAAACGTATTGCCGAAGATCTGGTGAAATACGGTGAGTATCGCCGGGCTTATCTGGGTGTAAATGTGGCTACCATGGATACACATGTGGCCAAAGAATTAGGTATCCCATTCACACAGGGCGTTGTTGTAGCTGGTTTGGATCCTGAAGGATCTGCGGCTATCGCAGGTTTGCAGGAAAATGACGTGGTGACCAAAGCAAATGGCAAAACCGTGACAACTACCTCTGAACTAATGGAACTGATTGGACGTTCTAAGGTGGGCGAAACACTGGTGCTGAACGTGTTACGCAATGGCGATAGCCGCGAAATTCCGGTCAGGTTAAAAACCAGAAACAACAATTAGACAAAAAAGCCGTTTCATACGGACTCCAAGATAAAAAGTTGGTTTTTCGTTTTGTTTTGATGTGCCGGCCTCTGCGGAATGCAGGGGTCGGCTTTTTTTTGCTATTCGCCAACCCAAATGTTCAGATCTCCGTCTTTCATGCACCGCCTGAGTTGTAGCTTTGCGCCGTTTTTTCACGTCAGCCCTACAAAACATCATTTCTATGAATAAAACGTTGATTTTAGGATTGCTTTTCCTGGTACTCGGAGGGGCTGCATGGTATGTGATTACCCAAAAAAACAAACAAACAGGCTCTCATAACTCCTGGGATATGGAGTTTGCCGTTGCCAATACCAATGAGATTGGGAAGATTTTTATTGCCGACCGGGAGGGGCGCACAGCCACGCTGGAACGTACGCCAAAAGGCTGGATGTATAACAGCAAATATCCGGCCCGCCCTTCTGCAGTAGATAATCTGTTGGAAACGATCTCTTCCGTCAATGTACTGAATATTCCACCCAATGGCGCCATACAGAATATGGTAAAGGAAATTGCCGCCGTTGGCATTAAGGTGGAGATATACGACCGCGATAACAAACCAGTCAAGGTTTATTATGTGGGTGGCGTTACCACAGATGAACGTGGTACCATCATGATTATGGATGGTTCAGAACAGCCTTATGTGGTACATATTCCGGGCTTTATTGGCCAATTGAGGTTGCGCTACTTGTTGGGGGATGATGAATGGCGTGACCGGGCTGTTTTCAAGGAGAAACCGGAAGAAATTCAGGCCGTTTCTGTGGAGTATCCACAACGTAAAAATGAATCTTTCAAGCTGGAAAAAACGGGTGAGGCTACCTACGACGTTCAGCCTTTCCATGCCACCACAACCCGTGCAAAAACACCCCGCAGAAAAGGGGTGGCTGAAGCTTATCTGATCCAGTTTGAATCGCTGGTAGCGGAAGCCTTTGAAACCCAAAATCCTTTGCGCGATTCAGTGACGGCCCTGGTTCCTTTTGCTGTTGTTACTATGAAAAAGACAGATGGTATGGAGAAAAAAGTGCGCTTTTGGCCGGTAGAAGTGGAATATCGCCGCGATGATGGCGCTCCCTTTGTTTCCCGTTATTTCACTGATGTCAATAACGAAGATTTTATGCTCACCCAGGATCGGGTTATGGGGGGGATTTTCAGGGGGTATGGTTTTTTCTTTGACGGTGTGCCGGAAAAAAACAGGCTGAGGAATTAGTGATATAAGCAACCTTAGTGCACGATCTTCGGCGTTCACATCTTCCTGTCCGGGTTGTCTTTTAAAAATCCTTTCCAGCTGTTATAACTTTTTTTGCCTGCCAATCCGGCACTGGATGCCTGATACCAATGGCAAAGGGCCGTAGCAAGGGCGTCGGTGGCATCGAAGTGCTTCTCTGAAAATTTGGTGTGCAAAATTTTCTCTAACATGCCGGCTACCTGTTCTTTGGAGGCATTTCCGTTACCGGTTACGGCCTGTTTGATCTTTTTGGGCATGTACTCGGTAATCACGAGTTGATTGACCATGCCCGCGGCTATGGCTACGCCCTGAGCCCTGCCAAGTTTGAGCATGGACTGCACGTTTTTGCCAAAAAACGGCGCTTCAATGGCCATTTCCTCCGGCTTATGCAGTCGGATAAGGTCTTGTACCTGCTCAAAAATATACCTTAGTTTTACCGTATGATCCTCACTTACATGGGCAAAGGTGAGCACTCCAATCTCAATTACTTTGACCTGCTTTTTGTCGGCATCAATAATGGCAAACCCCAGTACATTGGTACCGGGGTCTATGCCAAGTATACGTTTGGATGTTTTTGCTTCAATTCGAACTTCCATTGCTTTTACATGATTCTCGCCCCTTCCGGAATGGTTGCGCCTTTTTTTATGACAACCACACCATCGCGGACTACAAATTCATCTGCATCGGTATCCGGCAGATGTGGTCCGCCTTTAATCACCACGTTATTCCCTATTCTGCAATCTTTGTCGAGAATGGCATGTTCAATATGGCAATAATGGCCAACGCCCATGGGTACATCTTCCTGATTGGTGGCAATTTCCTGTAAAGTTTGGTAGGCATCATTACCCATAACGATGGAATCCTTAATCACGGTGTTTTCGCCAATTCTGGAGCGCAATCCAATGATAGAGCCATCAATTACCCGGGCATGGATAATGGAACCTTCTGCAATTAAGGCCCGGTTAAGTTGGGTGCCACCATAGAATTTGGCCGGAGGTAACATACGGCCGCGCGTATAAATGACTCTCCTGGAATCAAAGAGGTTGAACGACGGGATATGGTCAGTGAGCTCAATATTCGCTTCAAAAAAAGACCGAATAGTACCAATATCCGTCCAGTAACCTTCATATTGATAAGCGGCAACTTTTCGCCCCTCTGCAATGGCAGTAGGAATGATTTCTTTGCCGAAATCAGTTGCATCAGGGTAGTTATCGAACAAATCGTCCAATGCCTTTCTGTTAAAAATATAGATACCCATGGAGGCTAAGTAATTCTTACCGCGTTTCTTATTCAGCGGACTTACCTCGCTAGCCCAATCAGGCAACACATCCGTATCTGGTTTTTCTATAAATCGCGGGATATACCCTTTGTCGTCAACTTTCATGATCCCAAATCCGGTAGCATCACGCGCATCTACAGGAAGGCAGGCAATCGTGAGATCTGCTTTTTGCGCAATATGGTGTCTAACCATTGCCTCAAAGTCCATCTGATATAACTGATCGCCGGAGAGGATCAGGATATAATCAAAATCCTGGCGGTCATAGTGCTTTCTGCTTTGTCGAACGGCATCAGAGGTGCCCTGGAACCATTCTTTATTGCCTGGAGTTTGTTCAGCAGCAAGAATATCTACAAAACCCTGGGTAAAATGGTCGAAGTTATAGGCGTTCTTAATGTGTGCATTCAGAGAAGCGGAGTTGTACTGCGTGAGTACATACATGCGTTTTACCCCGGAATTGATACAATTGGAAATAGGAATGTCTATCAGGCGGTATTTTCCGCCAATGGGTACGGCCGGTTTGGAACGACTTTCCGTAAGCGGATACAGTCGGCTACCGGCGCCACCACCGAGAATCAGGCAAATCATCTTTATCATGGCAGGTGTTGTTTTTCTGTTTGATTCAGAGCAAACGTACATCAAGCCACATTGTTCCCCAACTTTTTTGCCATTTCTTATTTGCTAAATAAGTAATAAGCCCTACGAATTGTTTTTTCAGGGGCTGTCTGACCTATTTGCCTTTTGATTTTTTAGGAGCAGCACCAGGCGTATTTGCTGCTTTTTTTTGTTTTTGAGCTGTTTTTTCACCTTTTAAAGCGGGCTTTTTGACTGAACTACCCTTGTTTGAAGCCTGCTCTGTTGGGGGCGCGATTATTGGATCTGCCTTTGGTGCAGCTTGAACAGCAGCCACCCGTGCGCCTATTTTTTGGTATACAGAGAAGTATTTATCAACCGTTTTTTCCCAGGAGAAATCAATCGACATGATTCGTTGGCGCAAGAGGGCAACAATACCTGGTTCATTGTGCCACATGGCTGCTCCGCGGTGGATGGCATATCCAATATCACTCAGGCTAAACTGATCAAATCGGATACCTCTTCCGGTATCGCCAGGTGAAGCAATATCTGGTACAGTATCTTTCAACCCGCCTATGCTTCGCACCATGGGTATTGCGCCATACCGCATGGCATACATTTGATTTAAACCGCAAGGCTCAACCCTCGACGGCATGATCAAAAAATCAGATCCTGCATAAATTTGGTGGGCCAGGGCTTCGTTGTAGTCAATAACGGCATTTACCCGACCTGGATATTGGTGTCCCATACTGCGGAACTGATTTTGCGTCCAGGCCTCTCCTGTGCCGAGAACCAAAAAACTGCCGGAACCTCCGGCATGGATATAATTCCGATATGCATCAGGCAATAGATCGGAGCCTTTTTCTCCTACCATTCGACCGATGAAACTAATGAGTGGGGCATCAATAGGGAATCCAAACCATTCGCAAAGCGCCTGTTTGTTGCGGTATTTAAACGCCTGTATAGCCTCTAAAGAAGGGGTAGGGGAGTTGTCAGGCAATTTGAATTGTAAGGCACTATCTGTACATGGATCCCAAACCTGGGCATCTATTCCATTGATGATTCCCCATTGTTTATGCCATTCCGACCGGAATAATGGCTCCAGACCGAGACTGTTTTCGTGTAACTCAAACAAATAGCTCTCCGAAACGGTGGTTACGGCCCAGGCGCATTTTATGGCAGATGCCATCGGATTAACCGCGCCGTTCCAATCCATATATCCTCTGGCTCCAGCATAATAGAAGGGCAGTAGATGCTGATTTTTCCAGCTAAACGCGCCTTGGTATTGTCCATTGTGGATGGTGAAAACGGTTGGAGTTTCGGCCAAAGCCTTGAAATCCGGGGAGTATTTCACCATAAATGGGATGAGCCCGGTATGGTGATCATGGCAATGTAATACCCTCGGACGATCCTGTTCCGGGAAAGAAATCAGCCACTGCAATACAGCTTGCTGAAAAACCAGATAGCGCTCTACTTCATCATCATATGGCCAACCATTGGGATCATTGTATATCCCCGGACGATCGTATAAACCGGGAATATCCACCACAAAAAACGGGAATCCAAGCTTATTTCCTTTCTCCTGTTGTACGGTAAAAGGAATGGTGCGCCAATCAGAACGAACAGCGCCATGGTAAACTGTAGTCCACTCCTGGTTATGTATCCATTTCAACGCATATTTTGGAATAACAGCGCCAGAAAGTACGCCTGCTTGTGTCATGTATTTCGGCAACGAGCCGACAACATCTCCCAAGCCTCCCGTTTTAGCGGCCGGATAACATTCAGCGGAAATGTGCAGAACCTGGATCATGTTTGGTGGTTTAGTATGTTGGTTGGGGTTTGGTATGAGTGCGCAAAGAACGTGAATTTTCACCACTAAGCCACGGAGAGCACTAAGAGAACATTCCCTTAGTGCTCTCCGTGGCTTAGTGGTAAATCCCGCTTGTAACCCTTATCCCAATTGCTTCCCTCCAAAAATGGACTCTACAAATGCCCTTTTATTGAAAATTTGTAGTTTATCTATACTCTCGCCTACACCAATATATCGGATGGGTATCTTGAACTGATCGCTGATGCTAATAGCAACACCTCCTTTGGCAGTACCGTCGAGTTTGGTTAGTGCCAGACACGTTATGGGCGCTACTTCTGTGAACTGCTTGGCTTGTTCCTGAGCATTTTGGCCGGTGCTGGCGTCCAAAACCAATAAAACATCATGTGGAGCACCAGGCAGGTTTTTTTCGATACTACGATGGATTTTGCCCAATTCAAGCATCAAATGACTTTTATTGTGCAATCGACCAGCAGTATCAATAATGGCAATATCACACTGATTGTCGACGGCATATTTAGTAGCTTCAAAAGCAACTGCTGCCGGATCGGCCTGCATTCCTTTGGAGTAGAAGTCGCAGCCTACGCGGTCTGCCCAGATTTTCAACTGATCAACTGCTGCAGCCCGGAAGGTGTCGGCCGCACCTAATACAACTTTATAGCCGCGTTGTTTGAGTTGATAAGCCAATTTGCCGATCGTGGTGGTTTTACCTACGCCGTTCACCCCAATGACTAAAAGCACATAGGGCTTTTTGCCGCCTGGCGGGTCGAAATCTTCTGTGTCCCGGGTGTTGTTTTCCGAAAGCAGGTCAACAATTTCATCCCGCAGTATTTCATTCAGCTCGGCAGCATCCACGTATTTGTCACGACTAACCCGTTGCTCAATCCGATCAATAATTTTTACGGCAGTATCCAGGCCTACATCACTGGAAATCAGAATGTTTTCCAATTCGTCAAGCACTTCCACATCCACCGAACTCTTTCCGGCAATGGCCCGGTTAATTTTGCCAAAGAACCCTTCTTTGGTTTTTTCAAGGCCTTTGTCAAGGTCCTCCTTTTTGTCTTTGCTAAAAAATTTGTCAAAAAAGCCCATCATTCAGGGGTTAAAACGGTTATCATTATTGGACCTTACTTCCAGGTTTCTCCATGCGTACGCTTGAGGGCATCCATGAGGTTAACTTTTTGGCGTCTGGAAACTTCAATACTATCTCCATTTTCCATAATGAGATATCCTCCTTCGCCTTTGATGTAGGTTTTCATGAAGTTCATGTTCACAATATGCTTTTTGTGTACACGAACAAAATTAAAGCCGTTCAGGGCATCCTCATAGGCCTTGATGGTCCGGCTGGCTGTGATTCTATGCCCTCCATTCAACAGGAAATGGGTGTAGTTGTTCTCCGCTTCTAATCGGGTGATATCAGACAAACGCACGAAATGTACCCCGTCCATGGCAGAAATGCCAATTTTATTAAAGGCGTTAGGGGCATTGGGGTTGTAGGTTTGTTGCAGTACTTCCAATCGGGCTTTGGTTTCCGTATTACGTGGCTTGATTCTGCTTACAGCCCGTATCAACTCTTCACGCTCTATGGGTTTGGTGACATAATCTATTGCCGCAAATTCAAAAGCCCTGATCGCATATTTGTCAAAAGCTGTGACAAATATGATATCAAAGGGTACCTCTTCTAATTGTTGCAATGCCTGAAATACCAGGCCATCTGGCAAACTTATATCCAGAAAGGCAACATCGAATCGGTTGTCACGGTCGTCGGCTAATCGGAGCAAATCGGCGTTGGAGCCGCCTTCGGCCACGACATCTACCTCAGGGCAGCACATGCGCAGGAGGTTTTTGAGGTTTTCAAGGCCTTCGGGTTCGTCTTCGATAATAAGTGCGCGCGTCAGCATGTTTGTAGGCGGTTGATTGTTAATCGATGAAGGGGGTGTGAAAGGTAGATTATTTGTTTAGGCTTGCGCAAAAATCCACTTTTTATTTCAAAAAAAGCCCGTCGAAGTTCAGTTAAACTTCGACGGGCCAAGAAAACGTGATTTGTATGCTTTTTTTGTCTGATTCGGGGGAAAGTGCTCTTAATATTCCCTGATTTTTAAGCGGGCTCCAAACCGAACCTGATCCAGGTTGTTCAATTTCCGGAGGCTTTCCACTGAGGTAGCATATTGTCGGGCAATATCTTCCAGCGACTCATTTCTACGTACAGTATGGTACTGATATTGTTTGGGTTGTAGTGATGGTTGTTCCTGAGGCACAAGTGCACTCTGACTTCCTCCCGGTTTGGTTTTGTTAGTTGGAGAGGTGCCTGGCTTGGTACCCGTGGCCGGCTTAACCGTTGGCGTGGAGGTTGCTGGCGCCTCGATCCGGATACCAGAGTGTTTCTGTACATATACCGGGCGGTACAATTTAATCATCTGGCCTGGCTGAACGAAATTGGATTCCATATCATTCCAGGATCTGATTTGTACCCCAGACAAGCCCAGGCGAGCCGCAAATTGGTCCACATGTTCCATTTCCTGTGGCTTTGCTTTGCTAATCCAGTATCGGCCATCGCCATTATCGGCGCTGGTGTATTTCTCAATACTTTCCAGTTTGTATTTGCGGGCGCTGCTCACTGAGTTGAGGTAACGGATGAAAGCAGGCATAACCCTTTGTGGCACAATTACATAGTGGCCATCTGTTGTAGGTGGCACATAATCGCGTTTAAAACCCGGATTGAGGTCCTTAATCACTTCATAGGAAATACCGGTAGCCTCTGCAATGTCGCGGAAGGAGATGCCTTCGTACACATTCACAAAATCGGTGAGTTGAAGGTCAAGATCCGGCTCATTGGGCGTCAGGCCATGTAAATTAAAGTAGTTGCAGATGTAGGTAGCTGCAATGAACGCCGGTACATAATTTCGGGTTTCTGCCGGCAGAAATCGCTGAATGCTCCAGAAGTTACGACTTCCTGCTCTGCGGATGGCCGAATTAACCCGGCCGGCGCCACTGTTGTAGGCTGCCAGGGCCAGGGCCCAGTCGTCAAATTGTTTATACAAATCGCGCAGGTGACGTGCAGCTGCGTCTGTACTTTTTACCGGATTGCTGCGGTCTTCTACGGCACTGTTGGTTTTGAGGCCGTATTCACCTCCGGTGCTTGGCATAAATTGCCACAAACCGGTTGCGCCAACCCTTGAAACTGCTTTTGGATTTAATGCAGATTCTACAACAGACAGGAATTTAAGATCATCGGGTACGCCATATTCCCGCATTTTAGCTTCATAAAGCGGAAAATAGGTAAGGCGTTTGCCTAACATATTTTTGGATTTCTCTGTTTGCGCCTGAACGTAGGTTTTGATATAACCTTTCACAACAGCGGTAGCACGCAATTCCAGACAACTGCTGAGCGAGCCCAGCCTTTCACGTAAAATTTCGTCGGTTATTGTGATTGAATTTCCACCTTTTGCAACCAGAATATCTGTGGTATCAACAGGATCTTCAAGGTCAGATAATTGGGGTACTTCTTCTTTCTGTGCAACTACAATTACATTGGTCAACACGATCAGAGCGAGCGCCAACCAGTACGGAACGGACTTGTTTAACTGCATGGTTTGTTCAACTGCTTTACGGTTTGCGGTACGGAAGAGGATTCAATGGGGAAAAAGCCTCCATCTCAGGGCAAAGCCCCGAAATCCATGAACTTTAATTTGGTTGAGCTGGAAAAAAGAGCAGGCGAAGGACGCCCGGTAACCGGTTTGTTATTCAGCGTGCTGGGAGTGGGCCTTAACGACCAACTGATTAAAAAAGTTGTAATGGGACGGCAAAAATCTTACACAATCTTCAGGTATGGAACACCTGAGATGTTAAAATTGCAATTCATTAGGAAATTCGTCATTTGAAAGACAAATGATTCCAACTAATAAAAAGGAGTTTTTGAATAAATTCAAGGAAAAAACAATAATTTTCCGGAGTTTTTGCCCGATTTCCAGTAGTAGACTCCCGTATTGGGGAAAATGTCGCTTTCCAACAGAATAATTTCATCCGGCTGTGTCATTTTGCGCCAAATGGGCTTTCCTGATACATCCTGGATCTCCAGCAGTCCACCAGTCCGACTCATTATCCGGCAGCCGTTTTTGCCAAACGGGTTAGGAAACACTTGCACTTCGGCGTTTAATTCCTGTTCAAAAACGGGCAACATAGCCACGCCATCTGTTCGGTATGCAACTGACAAGGTAGGCCGGTTGCCCAGCGTTAATGCAGGTGGTTGAAAGGATTGTTGTTTGGGTTGGAATACAAGTCTGAAAAGTGTCAAACCATCCTGGTTTGCATGTTGGGAGGCGGTTCCGTGTGCAACACCTATCCATCCTTCTTTTATCCTGGAAAGTCCGAAATGTTCGTCGGTGAGTTCTGACCAAACCGGTTGAATGGATTCCAGTTGCCACAAGGATGGATTGAATCCAAGGGATGTTTGAAAGGCACAGATGTCTGATTTCGGCGCTGTTATTGTAGCTACCCATTTTTCACCATCTTGTGCCCAATCCACCTGCAACGGCCAGGCATGTTCTGTACGTTCCGTCAAAACTCCGGAATAACCTGGTATCGCAGAGTTGTTCACGTCTCCAACTTTTAGTCCGATAAAGTTCAGGTTGTTCACGGGTGCTGCAAGTACCTGCACATCCAGGGTTTCCGGAACGGGCCACTGGAATGGATTCATTGGATTGAGAAAAACGTAAGAGGCTGGAATAAATCGCCAGGAGGTATTATTGGCAAACGCTGTATCAATACCTAAAATCAGCTTCCGCAGTTGAACAATATCGAAGGTGGTGATACTTCCGGAGTGGTTTGCGTCTGCCGCAATCATTTTGAAGGGCGAGCTGAAGGGCTCTAATCCCAAAATATGCTTTGAAATAAGCACCAGGTCGTAGGTTGTCAATCCATTCAACGGATTGTCATTCCGATAGGGAGTGAGTGTGTACGCGGCACAACCAGGCACATTTTGGGCTGAAAACGTACCATTGGAGGCCGTGAGGGTATTTTGAACCGCTACAGCTTCCACCCCTTCGCCTAATTCATCCTGTACAATTCCGGATAGGGTAACATTCACCGGTTGTTGCTGCACAAAAATGGAGTCCAGCGGGAAGGTCCAAATGCCTCGCGCAAAGGTGGCTGCTACCAACTCTTTTTTAACCGGATTATGCGCAAAATCAAATACTGGAATATAGGGCATATTGCCACCCAAACGACTCCAGAAACCACCTCCGTTTGTCGTGTAATACACTCCGGCATCAGTGGCGGCCACCAACACTTCGTCTGCAAAGCCAGGCAATACAAACAGGTCATTTACAGGTACTTGCGGTAAATCAGAACTGATATCCTGCCAGGTGTTTCCATTGTCGTCAGATCGATGAATGTGCGGCAGATTTTCATTGTCACGAAACCCGGAATGTGTCACAAAAATCCGGTTAGCCAGGGTTGGAGAATAATGTACGGATGTGACATAACGTTTAGGGAGTCCCGGGGAGATACTGGCCCAGTTTCCATTAGCTTCTCTGCGCCAGACATTACCGTCGGAGGTGCCAGCCACCAATTTATTGGGAATCACAGGCGATTCATTCATGCAAGATGCGGTATGAAATCTTGGTTCCAGGATGATACCATCAGTCAGATCGCCGGAAATGGCGCCCCAACCACTTCCCTGATCTCTGGCATAGGCCCGATAAGTTGCAGCATATTGCCGGTTGGCAGTGTGTGTGCTGGCAAAGAAAGGCGTATCCCAGTTGGTACGGTCATTGGTTCCCAATGCGGCACTTCCAAATTGCCAGCTGTCGCCGTTATCATTGGTTTCATGGATGGTTCCATTTTGGATCTCCACCCAGTAATGCTCCGGGTTATTGGGATCAAAAGCGCAGCTGAATCCATCTGCCGGAAAGACCTGAACCCAACCATTTGGGTTCAAACCATTCCCTTTTTGTATCCCGTTATCCTGTGCTCCCGCAAAGTATTTGTCCGGCTCATGAGGGTTGTAAGTTGTCCGGTAAAACTGGGTAGTTGGCAGGTTTTTGGATTTTGTCCAGGAAGCCTGACCATCATTTCTGTAAACACCGCCATCATTTGCCCAGTAGCGTCGACCGCTGGGCGTAAATACGAGATCATGACTGTCGGCATGGCCTCCTGAGGCTATTGACCAGCCCGAGCCATTAATTGCTTTTCGCCATAGGTGTATGCCGTGAAAATACAGATCTTCATCATTGGCAGGATTCAGGTGTACTTTGCCAAAATACCAGCCGAAATCAGCACAGGCGTCCTCCAATTGCAGGATATTAAGCGCTGTCCAGGTAGTGCCACCGTTAGTGGTTTTAAAAAGTCCTCCTGGTGTATGCAGGCTGTCGATATACACTGCATATACCTTATCGGGATTCGTTTGCGAAACCGCCAGCCCCGTTCTGCCCATGATTTCAGTGGGTAATCCCCCGCCCAATTGTGTCCAGGTGTTTCCCCCATCTGTACTTTTATACACTTTGGCATTAGTGCCATAGGCTACAGATTCAAAATTATTGCGGATGCGATCCCAAAACGAGGCATATAGGATGTCCGGGTTCGCCGGCGACATAACCAAATCACTGGCGCCAGCCTGATTGCTTACGAACAATACATGGGTCCAGGAGTTTCCGCCATCTATACTTTTATATACCCCTCGTTGGTTGTCTCTGATATAAGGATTTCCCATGGTTGCGGCCCAAATCACGTCGGGATTCAGCGGGTGGACAAGCACTTTAGATACAATGCCGGTAGGACCATTTGGAAGATGTTGCCAGGTTTCTCCGGCGTCCTGACTTTTGTAAATCCCGTTGCCGTTGAATACAAGGGAAGGCATATTGGGATCGCCGGTACCAGCGAAGGCGAGGTTGGGTTGGGAAGGTGCAAACACGATATCACCAATACTCAACTCCGGATTTTCGTCGAAAACCGGGTGCCAGTTCACGGCTCCATCTGTTGATTTAAACAGACCTCCGCCTGAAAAACCTGCTAACAGTGTGTTTTCATCATCTGGTTTGACTGCCATGGTATTACAGCGCCCGGCAACATTCATCGGGCCCTGATTAATCCAGTTAGTCAGGTTGCTACCACAGCCACCATTGCCCCGGAGTTGTGCTGTTTCTGAAGCCCGGGTTTGATGAATGACGTTACGCCATCCCTGCCAATCAAAATCCGGATAAGGGTAAGACCGTTGAAAGGAAAACATATCGTAAGGCTCCGCTTTTTCACGAAGCTTGTCGCGCTTAGGCAAGTGATTGGTTCCGCAGGAATACGATATGGCGCAAATAATAAATAACAACAGCGTTCGATTCATCCTTGTATCGGTTTGGTAATGTTCAAAAGCAGCCAAAATTAAGCCAATTTGTACAAGGCAGCTCAGAGAATTGCCAAAAAAACACCCGCTTTACAACGATCCGTTGTAAAGCGGGTGGAAAAATCAGGTTTGGCCGGCTATCGGTATCCTATCTAATCACCGATAATTTGCGCACGAATACCTGATCAGCTAACTTCACAGATACCGTATACATACCGGAGGGGCTTTGGCTCAGATCTATGGTTTGCTGAATGTGATCTCCTTTCAGATTGCCTGATGCCCAAATCAATTGTCCTGTAATGGCATGAACCTCAATCAAGACTTCGTTGGATTGAAGGAGACGTAAAGAGAGCTGTGCCAGGCCTTCGGTTGGATTAGGTGAAATCTGGAATGGCGATACCCATTCGGCCTCATTGGTGTGAACCATAAAGCTAACGATGGCGGTGCTGGTACTTGTGCAACCGGAGCCATTATCCACTACGGTAACGGTGTATGTTCCGGCGCCAACGTTGCCAAGATCCTGCGTAGTAGCACCATTGCTCCATTGATAGGAGAAGCTACCACTCCCGCCCCCAACTGTCAAATTAACCGATCCATCCTGTGCATTAGAAGAAGAAGCATCAGTGGTGGTAATGGTTAGTGCAATGGCCGGGGCCTCATTGATGGTTGCGGACGCTGTTTTGGTACACCCTGCAGCATCTGTAACGGTCAGGCTGATTAAACCTCCTCCAGGCAAAGTAGTGCAGCTGGCATTGGTGTTGTTCGACCAGTGATAGGTGTAAGGCGCAGTGCCGCCAGTGACGGTAGCGCAAACATTTTCCAAACCGGTGCAATTGATGAGCGCCGTGATATTTACGGCCATTGGAGGAGGAATAACAACGGTTTGGGTGCTGGAGAAAATGCATCCTCCGGCATCCGTAACGGTTACACCAATGGTTCCAGACGCGCCAAGTTGTGCGCAGGGTAGCGTGTTGCCATTAGACCATTGTACCATGTAAGGTGGTGTGCCTCCTTCTATATCCAGACAAACTTCAGCCACTACATCACAAGGGAGTACCTGTACTGTAGGCTCAACAACCAGTGGCGGAGCCTTGGTAACTTCCACAGCATCCGAAGCGGTGCATATGCCGATGGAGACAACAACGGTGTAAACACCCGGGACTGTGACAAGGGGCATTGGTAAATTCGAGGTAAAGCCATTCGGTCCGGTCCAGGCATAGGTGGCATTAGGATCATTATTGCCACTCTGCAGCAATACACTTTGATTGGTACAATTCAGTTCTCCACTGGCTGAAGCATTCACTACCGGCAGGCTGCCGTCGCTGTCCACCAGGGCCTGATCAGAGGCGGTACAACCATTGCTGGTGCTGATGGCCGTTAATACATAAGTACCTACCTGGGTTACAACAGGATTGGGTGAGGTGGAAATGAAGCCATTTGGACCTGCCCAAAGTAAAGACCCACTACCGCTACCGTTCAGTTGAACGGATGGGGCATTACAGGAAATTAACATGTCAGGACCGGCATTCACCGTTGGTGGAGTTACATCTTCCGTTACAACTAAATCAATATCACGGGTACAACCGTTGAGAAGTGATTTAATGGTGGCCGTATAGGTTCCGGGAGCGCAGATATCGAATGTTGTACCCGGAGGAATCAGGATTCCACCAATGTATATCTCAAATCCTGGCAAATTTGGCGCCGTAAAAGCAAAACATGGTGCTGTACAGGTGAGCGGTGGCGTTGGTGGTAAATTGATAATGGGTACATTGGTGTCTTCTGCTACAATAGCAACATCTGAGGAAGTACACCCATTCAGGGGATTAGTTACAACAATAGTGTATTGACCAGGGCAACTGGCTGTATTCGGATTGCCTGGCTGTACGCAAGGGCCGCTCCATTGAATGGTGGCATTTCCAGGCGTCCAAGAGGCACCCAATGGTGCATTTGGGGTGTTGCAGGTAATGAGGGCATCTTGCGCGGTAACAGTAGGAGGGGTAATGTTTTGCTCAACAATGGTACTTGCTGAACTGGTGCACCCGTTAGCAGGATTTGTTACTGTAACCGTATAAACACCAGCGCATTCTGCAGTGCCATTACCAACCACGCATGGGCCAACCCAGTTGAAAACAGCATTTGGTACATTGCTGCTGGCAATCAACGTTGCCTGTGATTGAACACAGGTAATAGGGCCATTATTGCTCGCTGCAGAACCAGGAGGGGTGACATCCAGACTCACTACAGCCGCGGAATTGCCAATACAACCGTTGGTAGATGAGATAGCCGTAATGGAATAGGTGCCCGCTTGCGTAGCAACGGCGCTAAAGTCCTGA
>JAEUUS010000664.1 GCA_016787545.1 Saprospiraceae bacterium | reverse complement strand
GCCAGGCATTGGTTGGTCATGGGCAATTATTTTAATGCACGAAGAAGAGATGTGCGACAACAAACCAAGCTGGGTACTGATTTCCACCTGGGTGAGGTAGCTGTAGGGTTGTATGAAACCTATAATAAAGGGGTTGGCAGTATAACGGCAGGTTGGGGGGCTGGACGCATCTTCAACAATTATGAACTAAATAACAGCGCAATATTGCATTTGCAACGTTGGTTTGTTCAACCTGGGTACGCGTATCGAAGTGAGTATTTTCAGGCGGCCGTAGCGATCAGACTTTCCAGGCTTAATTATGCCAAAGGCAAAATTTCCTATTCTATTAATGCCAATGATTTGGATCACATCCAAAACATCGAGCAAAAAAACCCTATTTTACTGCCGGAAATTGGTATTCAAGCGGGTATTATTTTTAAGCCGGTGTATTTGGGTCTGTCAGTCGCAACCATTTTTCCGGATACCAATCTATGGGATTTTTCCAGGTTAAATGCCACGCTCATACTGAGTACAACAATTGGGACAAGGCATAAAGGGTGACCGGAAGGCGCGAAGGCATGGTGGCGCGAAGGCACGTTGGCGCGAAGGCACAAAGGCGCGAAGGCGCGAAGGCATGGTGGCGCGAAGGCACAAAGGCGCAAAGGCACAAAGGCGCAAAGGCACAAAGGCGCGAAGGCGCGAAGAATTCATTGAGTTAGTTGGCTTCGCCAACTAACTCAATACAATGCCGAAAGCCAATTCTTCGCGTCTTTGTGCCTTCGCGCCTTTGTGCTTTTGTGCCTTTGCGCCAACGCGACTTCGCGCCTTTTTGACCTTTTGTGCCTTCTCAATTCATTAAGGTGTCAACTATTTCCTTCCGGAAATCATAGAATTGCTGCCTTAATTCTGTTTTGGCATCAGTTCCGTAATTGATGAGGTACACCAGAGTATAATCCTGATTCGGGAACCAGAATACATCCGCTGTGTAACCCAAATCCCGTCCACGGTGTCCGTAGGCAAACTGGTCAGGAGCACGTTCCAGAAAGTCCTTGAAAATACCCAAACCGAGTCGCTTGTTCGTAGTTCCTTCAGGTTCGCCAAAGGTGAGCATTTGATCAAGGGTTTCCGGAGTCAAAAGCGTTTTATCCCGAACTAACGCTTCAATAAAAGTTTGTAAATCAAATACATTGGCATACAAACCGCCATATCCGTTTCCACTTCCGGTATTGAAGTTTGTGACGTTTACGATAGTCTGGTTATTGTATAGGTCAAAATAACCCTGAGCCACCGTGGTCGGAAGATCATCATGCCAATAGTAAAAACTTTGCTCAAGTGCCAATGGAGTAAATACTTTTTCCCGAAGTAATTCACTGTGATCCCGGCCTGTGGCCTGGTTTATGACCATTACAAGCAACAGAAAATTGGTATTGGAGTACGAAACGCCGCCGCCAGGTGCAAATTCAGGCTCATCACCGTACACAAACTCCAATAACTCCTCAGGCGTCCATTTGCGGGCTGGATTATTCAGCACAGATAGATAAAAATCGCTGTCTTCTATTACATCCACAATGCCGGTGGTGTGGTTGAGCAATTGCCGCACAGTACTTTCGCGGGCATTTTTGAGTTTATTCAGCACCTTTTCCGGCAACCATTTTGTCAAAGGATCGTCCAGACCAAACTCCCCTTCTTCCACTAATTTTAAAGCCAGGGTAGCAATAAAAGTCTTGGTAACACTGGCAGCCTTGGAGACCGTACAAGGCGACATGTCCACGTTTTTGGATATATCTGCTTTGCCGGATGCTCCAGCCCAAACACCGTCCTCATCGCGAATAAGTATGGAAATACCGGGCAGTCCATTTGCGGTGTATTTATCCAGTACAGCCTGATAGGCAGCTGCTTTGGGGTGCGCCTGACCAACCGGCACATTGGTGCAGGATTCTGTATGCCCGATTTCCACTTTTTGACAGGAGTTTGGCGTCAGAAGCAATACAAGGAGACCAAACCAAAAGGATGCATATTTTTTCATGGCAGTTACTTTTTGAAAATGGTAAACGGAGCGCCAATGCCAA
>JAEUUS010000662.1 GCA_016787545.1 Saprospiraceae bacterium | reverse complement strand
GCAAGGGCATTATACAAGAATCCACAATACATTTTCTTCGACGAGGCGACTAATGCTTTGGATGCACACAACGAAAAAGTGATCATGAACAACCTTGAAACTGCCTTTTATGGTAAAACGGTTGTTATAGTGGCACACCGACTTAGTACCGTGCGTAATGCCGCAAACATCATTGTATTGGACAAAGGGGAGGTCATTGAGCAGGGAACCCATCAGGAGTTAACCCAAAAACGAGGGGCCTATTATCAATTGGTCAGGGAACAGTTGGAATTGGGAACCTGAGGAAATGTGGAAAATTAATAAGGGAATGAGGAAACGGAAATGGGAGTTAATTCGTTCTTTTGCTTTGAAAATAATTGAAGTGAAGCAGCTAGGAGAAAACAATCAACCAATCGTTACCTGAAAGTTCGCACCACGTAACCATGCAACAAAGTCAATCCATGTCTGAGGCTTTAAGAAATCTGGAAGCCAAAGGATATCATTTAGCAGATACACATACAGATCACCCGGAAGAAAGCGCTCAACCCAACGACTGGCGTTTGGATTCAGTTCAAAAAGTGCATGAGGAAGGTAAAAATGCCCTTTTGATCGCCGTTTCCAGTGCAAGCAGACGTTTGAAACTTGTTTTTCTGGAATCAACCTTTTCGCCCTCGGATTTTTCGCCGTTAACGCTTTTGCGAAAGCTGTTTCCGAATAAATCAAAATGACCATACTGTGTAAAGGTCGGCTATTGGATCTCTCCAATCCGATCGTCATGGGTATTCTCAACCTCACACCGGATTCGTTTTTCGACGGTGGTCAATACACCCATGTTGATGCCATTTTGCGACAAGCTGAAAAAATGTTGCAGGAAGGCGCATCCCTACTTGATTTAGGTGGTGCATCCTCGCGACAAGGCGCTGCTGAAGTTCCGGAAGCAGAAGAAATGCGCCGTGTTTTACCAGCAGTGGCAGGTATTCTCCAAAGATTTCCTGAAGCCATATTGTCCATTGACACCTGGCGTGCCTCTGTAGCAGAAGCTGCGATCGATGCAGGGGCGCATATTATCAACGATATTTCCGGGGGGGCACTGGATGCCAATATGTTTGCCACCGCAGGCAAATTGCAGGCGCCTTATATCCTGATGCATATGCAGGGCACACCACAAACCATGCAACAACAGCCTCATTATGAAGATGTTGTAACCGAGGTGCTGGATTATTTTATTGAAAAAACTGCCCGGTTAAGGGCGTCAGGGGTGAAGGATATAGTGTTAGACCCAGGCTTTGGTTTTGGCAAAACAGTTGAGCATAACTATACGCTGCTCAAACATTTACACGTATTTGAAAGTGTACTTGGGCTTCCTGTTTTGGCTGGCCTTTCCAGAAAATCCATGATCTGTAAGCCCCTGGGCATATCTCCGGAAAATGCCTTGAATGGGACCACAGCTGTACACATGGTTGCCCTTCAACAGGGCGCCCGGATTCTCCGTGTTCATGATGTGCGGGAGGCCATGGAAGTGATCCGGCTCTGGCCATTGGTGAAGGCGTAAACCTTTTTATTTTGTCCTTATTTTACACAACACAAGATAAATTGGCAATTCACGTATTGCAGGATTTATCTTTGTATAAACAACCTACTGACAATTATTATGAAACACAATTATCTACTTTTCAGCCTTTTATTCAGCACACTGACCCTTTTAGGTCAATCTCCCATCAATCCTAAACTTCTTTGGGCCACTCCGATTCAGGCAGCCTCAGACTCCCCGGAGGACATCGGTATGGAATTCATGGACCTGGCCGTTTCTCCCGAAGGAGACACCTATGTAACCGGATATTGTACTGCACCTTGTGCTTTTGGCCCGGGGGCGATCGTAACTCCGGATGCAGGAGGGCAATCCATATTTATAGCCAAATACAAACCCAGCGGACAATTTGAATGGGTAAAAGATTTGGGAACCATTGGTGAGGGGTCGGTTCATATCACTGCGCCTTTTCTGGACGGGGTTTATCTGGCCACCTCTTTTACTGTAGCATCCGTCAATCTTGGGAATGGTATTTCCGTCAATAAAGTCTGCGCGGGTTCCAATTGTGCCGATGGCTTATTGGTGAAAATAGACCCCACAGGCGCCACGTTGTGGGCCAAGACTTATACAGGAGATTCCAATAGCAGTTTCCAGGCCAACGGCATTGTACACAGTGGTATTGGAAAGATGGTAGCCATGTATAGTTACGGATCTACGCTGCTGAATCTCGGCCCGGGGTTTGTATTCGATGACAAACCTGAAACGGGTATTTTCGTCTCCTTTTTCGATGCCGGAACCGGAGCCACCACCGATGTGAAATTTCCCGGCAATTCACCCAGTGTTATAGAAGGCCGTAACCTTGCGTTCAATCAAAACGGAGCCGGAGTGATTACCGGGGTGTTTTTTGACCAAATAACATTCACCAACGGCGTAACCCTGACTACCACAGATGTATTTGGCTCCTATTTTGTAGCAGGTATGGATGCTATTGGAAATATCCAGTGGGTATCTAATTTAAGCTCTTCCGACTATGTAGATCTGCTAAGTGCTAAAGTAAACAATGCCGGCGATGTCTATTTGGCCCTTGATGTAAGTGGAGTTCTATACCTGGATAACAATCAGATCCTGACGGTGAACACCAATTATGCCGGTACCGTATTGAAACTTGATGGCAACAGCTTTTACATCCCGGTTTTCATTCCGTATGATTCAGACGATTATCCAGTGATGGACTTGGCGATAGATCCCTGGGATAACATTAACACCGTGGGGTACACCAGTGAACCCATTTTCTTTGGTAATAAGTCTATTATACCTGATGGTTGTGTGGATGGACTCATAACCCGAACCACCATAGACGGAGCACCCTATGACGCGCGCACGATCGGAGGCGGCGGCTGTGAAGCTTTTGGTAATTATTACTACGGTTCTTGCATAGAGTTTGACGAAGCAGGGTATCTCTACGGCGCTGGCGGATTTTTGTTCAATTTCAATGAGGATGGTATCAATTTCAATGGTCGGGGCGGTTTTGTGTCCAGATTTATCACCCCTACCTTAAGCACCAACGAGCAAGAGGTGCTGACACTTGACGCGTTTCCTAATCCAAACTCAGGCTCCTTTACCATTCAATTGCCTGAAATACCGGAATCGGAGGCGTTATTAAGCATCACCAACCTCAGCGGCCAGGAAGTGTATCGGCAATCTGGAATTCAACAGGAAATATTGGTAAAAACCAACCTCAGCTCCGGCATATATCTTGTGTCTGTGATTGACGGAAAACGCGTTTATCAGCAAAAAGTGACTGTTTTATAGAGAATCATTTCATATCCAATGTCCAGGTAGTGCGTGTGCTTGGACATTGGATATTCACAAAACCGTCAATATCCAACTTTACCGCCCTGCACATGGTAGCTTTGCAACACGGGGCACGCATCCTGCGCGCGCATGACGTACGAGAAGCCATGGAAGTGATTCAGCTTTGGAAGTTGACGCAAGACTGATCAAACGCTGGTACTTATTGCTATTATTTTACATAGTTATAAACATTATTATAGATAGCCGGGTGGCAGTTTTATCTTTGTTGAAACCAAACAATTTCAACCAAAACTGCTTGTTATGAAACTCAACTATGCATATTTCCTCCTTTTCCTACTCTGCAATCCATTATTAGCTCAACAAGCCGGTCCGGGTTTAATCTGGGTTAACCCCATTCAATCAGCCTCCGATTCGCCGGATAATCTCGGCATGGAAGTACTTGATCTGGCTGTATCTCCGGAAGGCAGCACCTATGTGGTGGGTATTTGTACATTCCCTTGTGCATTTGCCCAGGGCGTTTCTGTTGTACCGGAAGCCGGAGGGCAGTCGTTATTCATTGCCAAATATCGATATGACGGGCTATTTGAATGGGTCAAGGACCTGGGAACCATTGGCAGCACTCCGGCTCATATTGCAGCGCCCAACTTGGATGGCGTTTATTTAGCAACTTCTTTTACCACCGATCATGTAGATTTAGGGAATGGCATATCTGTTACCAGGAATTGTACCGGATCGGGCTGTGCCGACGGCTTGGTGGCCAAATTTGGCCCTTCGGGAGAAGCCATCTGGGCTAAAACGATTGAAGGTGATGCGGCTACCTATTTTCAAATTGCCGGAATCGAACAAAACAATACAGGAAGCGTGGCTGCATTGGTCAATTACAACTCGGAAACTATAGATTTAGGCCCGGGATTAACGTTCAACAATCTGAGCGCTCCAGGGTTTTGTTTGATCATGATGCATGCGGAAACCGGCGCATTTACAGGCTGCATATTCCCCATGAGCAGCACCAATGAAGTATTTAGTAAATCACTGGCTTATAATCAACAAAACGTTGGGGCGGTGAGTGGTACTTTCTACGACCAAATCACTTTTTCCAATGGTGTAACCCTGAATAGTACCAATCCCAACGGCGACCAATTTATTGCCGGCTTAAACCCCTTTGGTGCGGTGGAATGGGTGTATAAGGTAGGATCAAACGATTATGCCGACATCCTGGCAGTAGAGGTAGATGCCTTGGGCAGCGCTTATCTGGCCATAGATGCGAGTCAGGACCTACTGCTGAACAACAACTCCATTTTAAGTATCAATACATCATATGCCGGTGCGGTGCTTAAGCTTGATGCAAACGGATTTTCTATCCCGGTATTTATACCTTATAATACGGATGATTTTGCCGTCATGGACGTGGAGGTAGATCAATGGGGCATCATTTATACAATTGGTTACACGAGTGAAAGCATTCAATTCGGCAATGACTTGGTGGAAGTTGATGGTTGTTCAGACGCCCTGCTGACACAAACCAATGCGGATGGTTTACCGATCGGAGCACGTACCATTGGAGGTGGCGGTTGTGAAGCCATAACCAACTTCTTTTATGGCTCTTGTATTGAGCTGGATGCATTTGGTTTTTTATACGGCGCCGGTGGATTCCTTTTCAATTTTAATGAGGATGGGTTTAGTTTCAACGGCAGGGGTGGGTTTGTCACCAAGATCAATACCAGTATTGTCTCCGTAAACGAACCTGAATTTGCCGCCGTGGATATCTTCCCCAATCCTTCTACAGGTTTCTTTACCGTTAAACTTCCGGAAATTCCGCCATCAGACGCCCTTATTTCCATTTCCAATATGCAAGGGCAGGAAGTATTCCGTCAGATGGCCAACCAACAGGAAATCGGGTTGGAAACATCCCTGAGTGCAGGCATGTATCTGGTAACCGTTAAGGATGGCAAACGGATATATCGCGGCAAAATCCAAATCATTTAAGTGCAGCATTGCAGGAAATGTTAGGAAAGGTTGGTGTTTTCAAAAAAACACCAACCTTTTTTCATGATAAGATGTCTTCGTGATAAATGCTTATCTATAAACCTATTGCTGACGCCAGGCAATTGGTTTTGGGCAAGTCCGAAAAAACATTTTTATCTTATGAAACACAACATTCTACTTACCTGCCTGCTTTTTCAGGCATTGTTTACTTCTGCTCAACTGGTCACCCCAAATATTGAGTGGATCAATGGCATTACCTCCATGGCGCCTGTAACGCCGGATGAACTTGATTTGGCTATTACCGACATAGCGGTTTCACCGGGTGGACAAGTGTATATTGCGGGGTCATGTTTTGCATCCTGCACTTTTGCGCCTGGTGTGGTAATAAGCCCAAATGCGCAAACAACCACCATTTTTCTCGCTAAATACCAATCTAATGGCCAACTTTCCTGGATAAAAACCCTGGAAAATGACATCAGCGCTACCGTTTATCTGACAGCTCCTGAGGAAGACGGCGTTTATCTAACCACCACTTTTACGGCAAGTGAACTACAGCTGGGCAATGGAATTACGGTGTCCGGAAACTGTAGTGGAATAAATTGTACCAATGTGTTGCTGGCAAAATTTGACAATACCGGGCAAGCCAAATGGGCAAGAGCTTTTAACGGAGGCAACTTTGGCTTTTTGGATGTTACCGGAATAGCTGCGGCGCCAAACAATCGTGTGGCAGTTTCTATTGGATACTATTCAGGGCAAATTGATCTTGGGCCCAATTTTCAATACAACAACCTGTCGCCGTTAGGACTGGTACTGGCGTATGTAAATACCGATAACGGCGCAACTACGGATGCCATATTCCCAATCATATCTAACAATGCAGTATATGCCAAAGCCTTTGCCATGAATAATTCCGGGCAGAGTGTGATTACTGGCACTTTTAACAACCAGGTTGTATTTTCCGGGGGTATTTCCCTGGGAACCGGTCAGCCTGAAGGCTCTTATTTTGTAGCCATTTTGAATGCTGATGGCACAACCCAATGGGCTAAAAAAATCAGTTCCAGTGGCACAGCCACCACTTTGGTAGCCGTAGACATTGATATGTTAGGAAATGCTTACACTGCCTTGTGGGCGCAGAATGACATAAGTGTAGACAATAATACGATTTCAGATTTTAAACCCAATCTTGCCGGAGTAGTGCTTAAACTCAATGCTGAGAGTAACTCCGCTCCTGTTTTTATCCTCAATAACACAGATTACAACGTTATTGACGATGTAAAAGTGGACGATTTTGGTCATATCTATACTGCCGGAACTATCAGCACGTCCATTGAATTTGGTTCTGAAACGATAGGATCTGATGGCTGTTTTGATGCGCTGGTAACAATAAGCAATACTGGAGGTAATCCACTGGGCATTCGCACCATTGGAGAAAACGGCTGCGAATTGATTTCAAATGCAGGTTATGGATCCTGTATTGAGCTAGACGACCAGGGGAATGTCTATGGCTATGGCATCTATATTTATGGATTTGAGGAAGAAGGATACTTCTTCAATGCCAGGGGAGGGTTTCTGACCAAAATGAAATCCGGCATCACGGATAGTGAAGAGCCAGCAACTGCCCAACTGGATGTTTTTCCAAACCCCAACACAGGCGCATTTACCCTGAAACTACCTGAATCCCCATCCGTCGACGCCTTTATTTCCATCCGAAACCTGCAAGGTCAGGAGTTGTTTCGTCAGACTGCCAACCAACAGGAAATCAACCTGGAAACCACTTTGAGCCCGGGGCTGTATTTGGTTTCGGTAAATGATGGCAAAAGGATATATCGTGGAAAAATAGAACGGATGTGAATATCCAATATCCAAGTGGTGCGCCTGTTGGGCGTCAGCACATTGTCTGGTTTTTCTCCTGGGCTTATCCAGTTCAGGTACGCCTGATGGGACTGCGGGGTCGTAAGACCCTCGCAGGGCGCTGGGTTTGGGCTTGCGTGTGGATTTAAGGCCATTTTATGGTCTCCGCTTGCCTGTTGGGAGCCTGAAGAAATCGTGAGTGCTGCCCGCCTTGCGTGGGTCTTACGACCCCGCAACACGTATCGTGGGCTTTTCGGCCTTACGCGTCTGGTGGGGCTGCGGGGTCGTAAGACCCTCGCAGGGCAAATGGACATTGGTTATTGGATATTCACAAAACCGTCATTATCCAGCTCTGCTGGTTCAACGACGGAATTTGAATCCGGTATAATCCCGGCGACAGCATTCCCGTGGATATTTCTACCGTTGTTTGTCCTTTTTCCAGGTTATTTTGGCTGATTAATCGGCCCTGCAGATCCCAAATAGTCAATGGTGCCGGCTGCAGCATCGGTTCACTGAATTGAACCAAAACCGGCATCCCTTTTACGGCAGGGTTGGGGAAAATTTGCACCCTGGTAATGCCGGGATCCGGAATACTCCGGTATGGCGAAGTCAAAAACTCATACGCACCTACATCCGGAGCGCTGCCAGAATACCAACGGGCTGTGTGGCCCATGGGGTGCAGGTAGGCTGAGGTGGCCATGAGCGGTATTCCGGCATATTCACCAGGCTGTATACCTGCATTGATGCAGGGTGAATTTGCGCTGAGGGAATAATCGTAATTCGCCGGGTCGGTTAATAATCCAGCGGCAAGGGAGGTAATTCTTAGATTATTGGTTGTATCAATCTGGGTCGTTGTTCCCTGCAGCAAAGTACCTGCGCCTAAAAACAGGTTATTCACCATTTTCACCAGATCGATACCGTTGGAAAACTGTACAAAACGGCCACTTGTGCGGTTGTTAACGATGGTATTGTGGGCAAGTATAATTTCCTGCTCCGGATGGTTCTGGTTTTCTGCCGCAAAGGAAACGATGCCGGTATTCTGGGAATTAATGCCCTGTTCAATCAGGTTGCCAATGAGATATGCCCGCCCTCCGTTTGGCAGGTCTACTTCATAACTTCCGTCGCCGTTTTCCAGCGTGAATCTGTTGTAATACAGGTAGTTATACCTGGCGCGACTTTTTACCAAATGCCCCACATGCGCATCATGAGAATAACAATAACGCATGGTCAGGCTATTCACCGAGCCTACATAAATATTGTGGGAATACCCGTCGCCAAATCCATTGAAAGAAAACTCACAGGACTCAAATACATAATCGCTAATCCCGTCATTGGAAGTCAGGATGCCCATTTCATTGTGGTGAAAAAAGCAGTTGCGGAGGGTCAGGTGCTGTCCTTCCTGACGAATGCCCGCGCCGTTGTGGTCTGGCACCTTACAGCCGGAAAACTCAATGCCTTCCACGGTGCAATTGGCGCCTTTAATGACCCAAATGGCTTTGCCTTCGGCGTAATTGCCGTTGGCCTCCAAGTGCGCATACCCCGGCCCGATGCAACGAATAACGAGGTTTGACGCGAACCATTTCGTTACATCGCCGGTGTACAGTCCCGGATCGATGTTGATGGTATCTCCTTGCGCCACCAGGTTAGAAACAGCAGAAGGAACAGTGTACTGACGGGTAGGGCCAACCAGCCAGGTGGTGGCTCCAGAGGTTCCGTAAAGGAACAGGCAGGATAAGATTAACAGGTGCTTCATGTCACAAATGTAAACCTTGATGTATTAGCTTGAACCAATGAATATCAGGTTGTGGAAAACGAAGTTATGGTAGTGCCGCAAGGCTTGTTACATTTGCCGTTCAATACTTTTGGCGCCATGCAAAAACCCTTGATCCTGGCCTTACTCGGATACGGCATTTTCATAGGCAGTATCGCTGCTCAAAACACGGAAAATCCCAGCGAAATCACGATTGAATCCAATCGGAACCAGACGATTTATGTGGGTGTAGACAATCTGATAAAAGTTGTTTGCCCCGGCCTGACCATTGCAGAATATGTGGTCACTACCGACAAAGGAACCATTATCCGGACCAACAATGAGCTGTTCAAACTCAAACCTACCTCAACCGGGCAGGTAACCGTTCAGGTATGGGTAAAAGGGAAAGTCAAACAAAAAAAGGTATTCCAGGCTGTTCCCGTGCCAGATCCAAAACCTTTGCTGGGCTCCTTTCAAAAGACTTCCGATACTGTTCAATTAGGGATGTTCAAAGCCATGGCAGGAATTTGGCTTCATACAGAAAGCCCGGAACTGAAAGATAAATGCGAAGTAGTTTCTTTCAGGATCACACAAATTGGGGCAGATTTCACGGATGGCAAGATGTTTACTAAAAGCTTGAAAAACACCGGGGCAAAGTTCGATTCAGATGCACAAAAATTGATTTCTGAAGCTGCACCAGGTGATGTTTATATATTTGACGAAATCAAGGTTAAATGTCCGGGAGATACAGCGGAGCGAGAACTCACACCTATGGTGTATTATATGGAAACCTATAAGGATTAGGCCATTTTTCAGCCTTTTCGAGTGCAACAACATCCATGGCAAGAACAAAAAAGGACGGAACACCAGGCACAGGCGGCGGCACTACTACCCCGCTGATGCAGCAGTATATCCAGGTAAAAACCAAGTACCCGGATGCTGTATTGCTGTTTCGGGTGGGCGATTTTTATGAAACCTTTGGCGAGGATGCCGTAAAGGCCAGTCGGGCGCTGGGCATTACCCTCACCAGCCGGAACAACGGCGGTTCGGATATTGAACTGGCAGGTTTCCCGTACCATTCCCTTGACTTATATCTTCCCAGGTTGGTGCGTGCAGGCTTCCGGGTGGCCATTTGTGAGCAAATGGAGAAGCCCGTTCCCGGTAAAGTAGTGCGGCGCTCGGTTACCGAGGTTGTTACCCCGGGCGTTACCACAGATGATGCCCTGCTGGACCACAACGCCAACAACTTTCTGGCCACGCTGGTGTATGGTCAAAAAGAGCAATACGGCCTGGCTTTTCTGGATATTTCCACCGGTGAGTTTTTTGTGAGTGAAGGCGATGCTGCCGCGGTAGATAAACTTTTGCAGAGTTTCAAGCCCGCAGAAGTGGTTTTGCCCAAAAGCAGACTGAAAGAATTTGCTGCGCTGTATGGCGACAAGTTTTACACCAATACCCTGGAAGACTGGATTTTCACGCACGATTTTGCGCGGGAAAAACTGCTGAATCACTTCCAAACGGCCAGTTTAAAAGGATTTGGCGTAGAAGAACTGGATCTGGCTCAAACAGCTGCCGGCGCTGCCTTACACTATCTGGCAGCCATGGAAAACAACCGGCTCTCGCATATTATTTCGCTCAGCCGGCTGCAAACGGAAACTTTCGTGTGGCTGGATCGCTTCACCATCCGGAACCTGGAGCTGGTAAGCAGCAACCATGAAAACGGGATTTCATTGTTGCAGGTGTTGGATAAAACCATCTCGCCCATGGGCGCGCGCCTGCTGAAAAAATGGGTACTGTTGCCGCTCACCAACCTGACACAAATCCGGGAAAGGCACGATGCGGTGTCGTTTTTTCTCGATAATCCGGATTTTTCCCAGGAACTGGAGCCGCATATCCGACATATAGGCGATTTGGAGCGCCTGATGGCCAAAACTTCGGTGGGCAAAATCAACCCGCGCGAAGTGATGCAATTGCGCAGGGCTTTGGGTGCTATTGAACAAATCAAGAAATTATTGCAGGAACTCCCGGCCAACAACCTGGCCTTTACCCGCCTCGCAGAAGGTCTCAACCCATGCCAAAGTTTGCGCGCGCGTATTGAAAACGCCATTGCACCTGATCCGCCGGTGGATATCCGCAAGGGTGGCGCCATGGCTGATGGCTGCGATCAGGAACTGGATGATTTGCGACATGTAGTGCGCAACAGCAAGGAAATCTTGCTGGAAATCCAGCAGCGGGAAATAGACCGCACAGGTATCAGCAGTCTGAAAGTGGCGTTTAACAACGTTTTCGGATACTATATTGAAGTAACTTCCAAATGGAAAGATCTGGTGCCGCCGGAGTGGACCCGCAAGCAAACCATTGCCAACGGGGAACGCTATATTACGGAAGAACTCAAAATTCTGGAAGCCAAGATTCTGGGCGCTGAGGAAAAAATACAGGCGCTTGAAGAACAATTGTTCCGCGCGCTGGTGGAGGAAATCGGGCAATATATTCAACCTATTCAGCACAATGCCCAATTGGTGGCGCGACTGGATTGCCTGTTGTCTTTTGCCCGAGTGGCAGAAAAAAACCACTATGCCCGGCCCGAGCTGGACGACTCCAAAGTGATTGATATCAAGGAAGGCCGGCACCCGGTTATTGAAACCCAATTACCCATTGGCGAGCCATTTGTGCCCAATGATGTGATGCTGGACAGCGATTCGGTGCAGGTCATTTTGATTACCGGTCCGAATATGGCCGGTAAATCGGCCTTGCTCAGACAAACTGCGTTGATTACGCTAATGGCGCAGATGGGCAGTTTTGTGCCGGCTAAAAGTGCCCGGATAGGTTGGGTAGACAAGGTATTTACCCGGGTGGGCGCTTCGGATAATATCAGCGGCGGCGAGAGTACGTTCATGGTGGAAATGAATGAAACGGCCCTGATTATGAACAACATCAGCGATCGTTCGCTCATTCTACTGGATGAAATTGGACGCGGAACCAGCACTTACGACGGTATCAGTATAGCCTGGAGTTTGGTGGAATACCTGCACGACAACGAGCGGGCGCATCCCAAAACCCTGTTTGCCACCCACTACCACGAACTCAACGAACTGGCCGAAAGTCACGATCGTATCCATAATTTCCATGTGAGTACCAAAGAGGTTGGACACAAGGTGATTTTCCTGCGCAAGCTGGTGGCTGGGGGTTCTAACCACTCTTTTGGTATACATGTGGCGCGTATGGCCGGCATGCCGCAAAGCATTGTGCAGCGCGCCAATGAAATCCTGAAAACCCTGGAGGAGAAATCGGTAGAAACCAAAGGAGATGGCAACAACGGCATGACCACACCTGCAGAAGTGCGCCAGAAAGTGAAGCAAATAGCAGCGCCTTTGCAGTTGCATATTTTTGATGTAGACGATTATACGTTGAAAATCAAGGAGATGTTGTTGTCGTTGGACCTCAACACCATGACCCCCATGGATGCCCTTTGGAAACTGAATGAGCTGGTAAAAATTGCCGGTAAGAAATAATGCCACATGGAATCAAAGCCACTTATATCCATCATTTTGCCAGCCTATAACGAGGAGGAAAACCTGGCTATGGCGGTGCAAAAGATTGCCGAACAAACCACTCCATTGCAGGGTGGATATCGGTTTGAGTTGATTTTTGTGAACGATGGCAGCAGCGACCGCACCCTGGCATTGCTTCGGGAATTGCACCAAAAACACAGTGATTGGGTTCATTTTGTGAGTTTTTCGCGCAATTTTGGTCACATGAGTGCGCTCCGGTGCGGATATGATCATTCCCGTGGCGATGCAGTGATTTGTATGGATGCGGATTTGCAGCATCCGCCGCAATACATTCCGGTGTTTTTGGAAAAATGGCGCGAAGGGTATGAAATCGTGTACACTACCCGGCAGGATGATGAAAAAACCGGCTGGTTTAAACGCACCAGTTCCCGATATTTTTATGGTTTGATGAACCGTTTTTCCGATGTAAACATTGAGCCTGGCGCGGCAGATTTCCGATTGCTGGACCGCAAGGTGGTCAATCTGATCCGGGATTCGCAGGAGACAGAGTTGTTTATCCGGGGCTTTATTCCCTGGGTGGGATTCCGGCAGTTTGCCATACCTTATAAACCTGATCAGCGGTTTGCCGGGCAATCCAAGTATACCCTGCGCAAAATGATCCGGCTGGCCCTGAACGGGATCACAGCGTTTTCTGTTCGACCATTACGTATTGCTACTTTTCTGGGCAGTTGTATTTCAGGGCTGGCGTTTGCGTATGCGATTTATGCACTTTATGCGCATTTAGTGCTGAAAGAAACCGTACAAGGCTGGACCTCTGTACTTTTGTCGGTGCTGATCATCGGCGGATTGCAGCTGCTTACCCTGGGAATTATTGGCGAATACCTGGGTCGTTTGTTTTTGCAGGCCAAGGGTCGGCCACCTTATATTGTTCAGGAAAGCACAATCCCCCCCAAAACATCCTGATTCTGACCTATGCGTTACAGTCTTTACAGAAGTCTATTTATCCTGTTACTTTTTGCAGAAATTCTGCTCGTCAGTTCTCAGCGATTGAGATATCTGGGGCAGCGGGAGAATGCCATAGTGCTCATCCTTCTGGCTGCAATTATGGGTGTTTTGGCCATGTTGGCTGCCTTTGAAATAAGAAACGCCACCATTCAACATAATGATTTGGCTGTCAAAGACTTATGGCTTATGCGAGGTGTAGCCATACTGGGCTTTATTTTAGCCATTTTTCATTTCAAGCGAGAAATCAGTGTCATTCCCATAGACCACCATATCTCGGATATCATCCCAACCATTCAGGTGATGAACCAGCGCCTATTGGCGGGTCAATATGCCTATGGATTGATTCAGGATTTCGGGTACGATCTTTCTCCAACCTATTTGCCCTTGATGTGGCTGCCCTATTTTCCAGCGGCATTGTTTCACTTCGACGACCGGTGGGTTGCCTTTACTATTTGGGCTTTAGCGGCTTTCATGGTTATCCGCCATGCACATCGTGCGGGATTAAGTGTTTCGGCACGCTGGTTGGTGACCGTTTTGCCGTTTATGCATTTTATTTTAATTGAAGAGGGCACCAGTGCAACATTCGGGAACACCGTTGAATTGATGATTGCCGGATTTTATATGATGTGGGCGTTGCAAATGGATCGGATACGGGAATATCTTCGGGGCAACCCATGGAAAAGCGGTGCTATCCTGGCATTTTTCCTGCTTTTGTGCCTGTTATCAAGATATGCGTTCCTGCTTTGGCTACCGCTGTGTTGCCTGATCGTGTGGATGGAAAACCGAAAATTATTTTTGACTACCGCAGTTTCTGCTTTTGCCGGCGTGCTGATTTTGTTCGTTTTTCCATTCCTTTTGAAAGACCCAATGGTTTACTTTAAAGGGCTGCAATATTACTCAGTGGCAGCTCTGGCTGGCTGGGCCCAGGAAGGGCAACCCAGTCCGTTGTACGATGGTATGGGTATTGCAGGCATTTTCAGGGATGAGATTCCAGGAGATATGGCCATACGGTTGGCTATTTTACAACGATGGCAATTGGTTGTATCTCTGATTGCGGTAGGCTTAAGTGGCTTGTATTGGTGGAAAAATCGGCAAAAAATGCAATATCTGCCCTTGTTTTTGTTGGGCAGTCTAAAATTTTACTTTGCCTTTTTCTACGGATTTATCCAGATGCCGTATGTCTACCTGATGCTTACACCCTGCTTTTTCAGCGTGGCTATGTTACCGGCCTGGTACCGGATGGAGCAAAAGTCTTAGCGGGTTTGTCTGGCCTGGAGAAAATGCCTGCGTGCGTGAAGTATGAGGTATTCCATCAGATCACCCAGACGAAAGCGGTAGATGCTCCACCGCAATGGTTTGACTGAAGCTTTATTGATATCTACCTCACGGGCTTGTCGGATGAGACGAAGCAGCATTTCCCCGTTAATCAGGAAAGCCTTGAGTTCTGTATCGCGCACGGCCAGTTTTTTGAGTGGGTTTATGGACTTATGGCTTTTGCGGGGTTGCGTATTAGAAGGATCTGACTTTCGAATGGCACTACTTCCCAGCCAGTTGGAACTTCGTTCATGTCCAGGCGTCCATTTGCGGGCCTTAGCCTTGTGGAGGGCTAATTCGATACGCGATAAATAGCCTTCAAATTGCGCATTCAAGTGCGCAAAACAATCCATAGCGCTCCATTGCTCTGGCGAGGGCCGGCGCTTCAGCGTTTCCAATGGTGCATCGGCAAAGTGTTCGCGCACTTCTTTAAGCAGTTGCTGGAGACTTTCTTCCAGATGATCCAGTAGTTCGGATTGTGACATGGATGGAGGATAGGTTTGAGGGGTTTGAGGGGTTTGAGGGGTTTGAAGGGTTTGAGGGGTTTGATGTACCGGCGGGTTTAGCCGCCGATGTTTGAAGGGTTTGAGGGGTTTGAGGGGTTTGAATGGTTTACACCAACTCTCCGTATAAATCAAATTCTTCTGCGCCGGTGATGCGCACCTGAGCAAAATCGCCCAAGCGCACATAGTTGTTTTTGGCAGGCACCAGCACTTCATTATCCACCTCCGGAGAATCAGACTCCGTACGTCCGATAAAGTATTTACCCTCCTTACGGTCGAACAACACTTTTACTACCTGACCAATTTTTGCCTCATTTTTGCGCAGGGAAATTTCCTGTTGCACTTCCATTAGTCGCTGTGCGCGTTCCGCTTTTACCTCATCCGGTATTTCATCCTCCATTTCATAAGCCCGGGTATTTTCTTCGTGTGAATACTGGAACACCCCTACCCTTTCAAATTGTTGTTCGCGAACAAAATCCAGCAAACTTTCAAAATCCTCCTCTGTTTCGCCCGGGTGACCAACCAAAAACGTGGTACGGAGGGCTATTCCCGGCACTTTTGCCCGTATGGTGGCCAAAAGTTCCTCTGTTTCTGCCCGGGTAATTTGTCGGCGCATGGCATCCAATACCGGATCAGAGGCATGTTGGAGTGGAATATCCAGGTAATTGCAGATTTCTTTGCGTTCTGCCATCACATCCAGTATTTCCAATGGAAATTTGCTGGGGTAGGCATAATGCAGCCGAATCCACTCAATACCTTCCACATCAGCCAGGGCATGGAGCAGACGGGGTAATTCACGACTTTTATACAGATCGAGGCCATAATAGGTAAGTTCCTGTGCAATGAGCAGGAGCTCCTTCACCCCGTTTTTAGCCAGATTTTTGGCCTCCATCACCAGTTCTTCCACCGGCCGACTCACGTGCTTTCCCCGCATGAGCGGAATAGCACAAAATGAACAGGTGCGGTTGCAGCCTTCTGAAATCTTCAGATAGGCGTAGTGTGGCAAGGTGGTGATCTGCCTGGAACCCAGCAGTTCGTGTTTGTAATCCGCTTCCAGTCGGGCCAGCAGCGCGGGCATTTCCAGGGTCCCGAAAAACGCATCCACCTCAGGGATTTCTTCCTCCAGATCGTCTTTATAACGCTGTGATAAACAACCTGTTACATAGAGTTTATCGATGCCCCCGTTGCGCTTGATGTCGGCATATTCCACAATGGTATCAATGCTTTCCTTTTTGGCTACATCAATGAAGCCGCAGGTATTGACAATCACAATGTTGGCATCGCTTTCGTCTTTTTCGTGCGTAACTTCGTAATCATTTCCCCGCAGTTGGGTAATGAGGTTCTCGCTGTCTACCAGATTTTTGGAACAGCCGAGCGTGATGACATTGATTTTATCCTTGCGGTGCGACTTGGTTTTCATAATCCATCCACTT
>JAEUUS010000641.1 GCA_016787545.1 Saprospiraceae bacterium | reverse complement strand
TGTCGATACGCAGGTCGTATTCCTGTTGCAGGAGGGAGTCCGGGATGCCGGCAAATTGCAGTGCCTTGGATTCCTGAAGTGCTTCGTAGAGCAGGAAAGCCTTGGAGCGTTCGGCAAAGGAGAAGGCTTCGTGGAGGTAGTGGAGGCTGTCGGTGAGGTGGTAGAGTTCTATGAAATTAGTCGTTTTTCCGAAGTAGGCATCCCTTGCCTGATTGGTTAATGCATATTTTGAGGCAGGTGATATTTTTCGGTTTTGTATGTCTAACAATTGTAGGGTAGCTTGATACAACCGGGTTGAAAAATAGAGAGCATTTTTGTCAAGGGTAGTTTTATATTGGTAATATTTAGCATTTGCATAGGTTGAAAGAACTTTTGGAATTTCCTCAAGGTTAGGATGTTTTTCTAGGGAGTCAAAACTTTGAACATTTAGCACATTTAAAGATATTCGGTAAAAGCTGTCTTGCAGGGTATAGGCTTTTATTTTGCCATAATTTTCTCCGATGGTTGCATAATAGTTGGAAATTAGCGCATGATGCTCACCAAGCGCTTTTATTCCTGAGGAAATCGCTTTTGTCTGATATTCAATGCCTTGCTCATAATCGCCAGTTCGTGAAAAGTAGTGTCCAAGCAGGCTGAGTGTTTCTGCTACATCAGGGTTTTCGTTTCCGAACAACCTGATCCTTTTGTTGAGTGCAGAATCCAGCAAGACACGAGCCTTGGAATAGTCCTTCAATTCCAGGTACAAGCCACCCATATTGCTGGTATATAGTGCTACAAGTGCTTCAATACCAAGCTTGTTTGAAACCTCTAATCCTTCATTTAAGTATTGCAATGCAGCATCATATTCATTATTTTTGATAGCAGATGCACTCATATTGTTTATAATGATGGCTGTGTTTTCATGTAAATCGCCAAAGTATTTTTTACTTATCAGGAGTGCTTCAGAAAAGTACTCCTTACTTTTCTCGAAGTCTCCCTTTATATTGTATCCAATTCCTAATCCGACGAGATTTTCAGGCATTGTAAAATGCCAATCGCCATATAGCTTTTTCTTTAATAAAAGAGCTGTGTGATGATAATGGATAGACTGGTTGTAATCACTTTTGTTAGAATAACACTTTGCCAGTGTAGAAAGGAAACTTGGCACATTGGGGTGTTGCAAGCCATATCTTTTCAGGTAAATGTCGCAGGCTTTTTTAGCATAATTCAGCGCCTGGTCGTATTCTGTAAACTCTGTTAAGACCTCAGCCATGTTCAGCATCGACACTGCAATGTCCGGATGATCAGGATTCAGAATTTTCTGACGTATCTCAAGACCTTTCTTAGTATATTCAAGGGCTTTTTGATACTCATTTACCCATAATAATGAAAGTCCTAAATTACTATAGGATTGTGCAACATCCGGATGGTAAAATCCAAACACACCTATTCGTACATCCAACGCATTTTGATAATGCTCAATTGCTTTGGCAGAATTACCCATGGCATCGTAGTTATTAGCCAGGTTGTTGTAGGAGTCTGCAATTTTGGGGTGTAGCTTCCCAAGTTGTTTTTTCCTGATCTCCAAAGTTTTTAAAACAGCATCCACGGCATTTTCATATTTACCACTAAAATAATAAATCATGCTCCTGGAGTTAAAGGTCTCAGCAACCTGAAGACTCTGCTCTCCAAACAGGCAACTGTAAATAGCGTAGGCTTTATCAACATCGGTGAGGGCTTGATCAAAATTACTTTCCTCGACCAGTTTGTTAATCCCTTTGAGTAGGTCAAAAGCAATAATTGTATCGCTTAGGTTGCAAGGTGCCGCTGTGCTTTGAGCGTTGATATTACCTAAAAAGTAAACCAGAAAGAAGGGAAATAATCGGCTAATCCGCACTTTTTTACAATTTCTAATATTCATTGTTGATAAATTTTGCATCTAAAATACCAGCACTTTCCAAGCTCATCTCCCCCCCCCTCAAATTTTTTTTATTTTTTTTTCCATTCTTGGGTACCAGCTCCAGGCCCCCGGTACTAATGGGCAAAACAATTCAATTCTTCACCATCTAAATTGTCTTGCACATGAATCCGCAAATCCTCGAGCAAATCCAGACCGCCCGCTACCAGCAGAATATCTCTGAAGCACTTCAGTGCGCCAATCGCCTGGTGGCTGAATATCCCCAGGACCCGCAATCACACCTCCTTATGGGCGATGTGTTTGTTGATATGCACAACTGGAACAAAGCCATTGAACACTACGAAAATGCCCTCCGTATCAGCCCGGATTTTGCGGAAGCCTACTTCCGGATCGGCCTGGCACACGAAGGTCGCGAAGATTTTCAATCCGCCCGGCAGCAAATCCTGACCGCCTGTCGCCTGGATCCTTCCAGCCGCCAATATCTGGGACATTACGGCCGACTGGTGCATGAAAAGGGGCGTCAAACCGGCAATATTAATTTCCTGCAGGAAGGACGCCAATGCATGGAACAAGCCCTGGACCCCTACACCGATTTAATCGTGCGGGAACAACTGGCCATCGCCTATATCGAGCAGTCGTTCGAAGTTTGGCAAAAAGACCCGGAAAACCCGGAAAAGAGCTATGCCACCCAGGCTGATCACCTCGAATATACCCGCATGCAATTGGCACGCGCCAAACAACTGATTGACGGCTCCAACCCCTCCATCAACCAGCAGATCGCAGGAATGGAACAGTACCTGCAGGAAATGGAGCAACGCAAATTTGCCGGGTACAAATTCCTGTTGAAGGTGCCTGCAGTAGCAGGCGGGCTGCTGTTGCTGTTCGGAATGTATATACCCGGTATCCTGCTCGGAATGATGGCGGCTGCCTATTATGTATCACAACTGAAACCAGGCTACCTGTTCAACCTTCAATACCTGAAAAAAGACGATCGCGACCCCTTCATCGTGCGCCGCATTGATGCCTTTAGTCGCCAAATGGGTGAAGTGACGCTATACAGCACCTCTTTCACGGACCTGATGTGGCGCCGCTTCATCTTCAGCACGGGTGTTCGGCTGATGCACTACTTCATGGTCATCGTCATGCTGCCTTTCGAAATCATCCGCGGCTTCTTTGTCAACTTCGAACTCATGAACAAGCTGCAAACCAAAATGGCAGCCTGATCTCAAAACATTTGGTGAAGTTTTTCTCGTCAGGGAGCTCCTTCTCGGAATGGTAAACCAATGCCTGGAAGGACTCCTTTGGCAGAGAACTCACCCTTCGGAACAACCTATTCTTCACCTTCAATTTTCTTTCATCATGGAACCCACCAACCTTCAAACTGTTGATCCAATCGCGATCACCCGCCACCGCACTTTCCCCACGGGCCTCTTCGCCGTTGCCATACTGATGTTTTTCTTTACTTTTTGTGAAATGAGCTGCCAGGGCACCAAATTTGCCGAGATTTCAGGCTTCTCCCTGGCCACAGGCACTCAAGTGGAAACGCCTTCAGCCAATTCCGGCAGTATTTTCGGTATGGGCACGCCAAAGCCAAACACCAAAGACATGCCTGCCAACCCCTGGGCAGCCATTGCCTTGCTGGCTGCTGCCGCCGGACTGGTATTTTATGCCATACGGCATAAAAAGGAAAGCCAGGCAGGTTTGATCGCTGGCGCTGCCGGCGCTGTGGCCCTCCTGGTGCTCAAACTGAGTTTGCAATCGGCCATCGCCAAAGAAGCCAATGGAATGGTTACACTGAGCTTTGCCTTGCCCTACTGGATAAGCCTGCTTTCGCTGGCAGGAGCGGCAGCCCTTAGCTGGATGCGGCAACAGCAGCCAAGCCCGGCCCTGGGGAATATACCCACGTTTCAGACGCCTCCTCAGGGCAAAGCCCCGGTAAGCAGGCCGCTCACCCAATCGGAGCAACCCATACAATCCTCCTGGAAGCCAATGCCAGCGCCCTCATTTCAGTCAAATGAGCCTGTACAGCCTCCAACGATACCTGCTCCTCCCTCGCCTGTTTGGGAAGCCCCCGTTAGCACAACAGTACCGGTAATAGAGGAATCTTTCACACCGGAACCACCCATGGCTCCAACTCCGGTATCTGAAGCTCCGGTTTATACGCCAAACGTTCCTCCTGCTCCGGTATCTGAAGCTCCGGTATATACACCAAACGTTCCTCCTGCTCCGGTATCTGAAGCTCCGGTTTATACACCAAACGTTCCTCCTGCTCCGGTATCTGAAGCTCCGGTTTATACACCAAACGTTCCTCCGGCACCAGTGGTAAACCCTGCACCTGCTCCGTTAGCCACTCCTACTTTCGGCGCGATACCACAAGCCGCTCCAGTAGTCAGGCAAAGCGGAAATAACTGGCTGATCCCTCTGGTACTGGGTGCTGTAGGCCTGATGGTGCTGGCTACTATTCTGGTAGAGTTTCGGGTGATTTAAAAGCCTGCTGGCGTATCATTCGCAGGAAGTCTCACAATTAATTCACCGAAATCTGAATTAATTGGCGTAGAATTTCTCTGAATAGTTGACCTTTACCCTTAGAACTAAGTTGGTTCACCATTAGCTCAAAGCTTTTTAAAAAATGCAGTTATGAAAAAAAATCAGATTTTGCTCATTGTGCTTCTTGTTATCGGGTACGCTTTCGACGGCTTTGCACAGCATGATTTGGCATTTGAAGTAAACAAGGTTCTGCCATTCATTTCCATCCAGGAAAATAAAATGGCTGACATAAATACGCTCACAGATTTGGACAAACGTTACCCTGCTTCATGGGTGGAAAAATACATTTCCGTAGAAATTTCAGCTTATAAAAATGGCGTGAAAACAAAGGCTTCGGGTACCAGCGACGTCTTAAATGCAGCGCAAAAAGAGCTGATACTAACGGCTGATCGCAGCAGCGATATTGCTGTAAGCGTCATGTATTTGCCTGAAAATTCGTTGAGCGAAAACACCGTGAAGCAATACGATTTCAAGGTGGCCGTCATGCCTGATCATAATGCTGTTTATGGCGAAGGCGCGGAGCAATTGACTCAATATCTGCAAAAAAACTGCATGGCAAATATTAAAGCAGGAAGTTTTACAGGCTTTGATCTGACCGCCATTGAGTTTACCATTACCGAAAAGGGACATGTTGTAAATATTCAGGTTAGGCTGCCTTCAAAAGATTCGAAAATTGACGACATGCTGATAACAGCAATTTCAGAAATGAAAGGCTGGAAGCCGGCAATGTTTTCTAACGGGTTGAAAATCAAACAAAACTTTGTTTTGACCATTGGTAATATGGAGAATTGCATGGTCAATCTTTTGAATATCCGCCCACTTGAATAAAGTGGTAGGCTGATATTGTTTTCATCACCTAATGTTTGAATCCGGATGTGCGTCTTTTTGCGCCATTCGGATTCAACTATTTTACGCCCCGTGGGTTTTGATGTATTATGAATAACCTACACACTAAAACAGCCCTCATCACCGGGGGCAGCAAGGGCATCGGTTACGGAGTAGCTGAGTCTTTATTGAAAGAAGGCATGAATGTGGCCATCACCAGCAGAACACAGGAAGCCGCTGATCAGGCGGTGGCACAATTAAGCGGCATCGGCTCTGGAAAAGTGATCGGTATTGTGGCTGATGTGCGGGATTTTCAGGCGCAGCAACGGGCAGTGGTCAAAACACTGGAATCCTTCGGAGGCATAGATGTGCTGGTGGCTAATGCCGGCCTCGGTCATTTTGCCCCTATCCAGGAGCTGACACCGGAGCAGTGGCACGAAACCATGGACACCAACCTCACGGGGGTGTTTTACAGCCTGAAAGCTTCGCTGGAAGCGCTTACTGCCTCCAAAGGTTATTTCATCAGTATTGCCAGTCTGGCCGGCACAAATTTCTTTGCCGCCGGATCGGCGTATAATGCTAGCAAATTCGGACTGGTAGGGTTTACGCAGGCCGTAATGCTGGATCTGCGTGAAGCCGGGGTGAAGTGTTCTACCATCATGCCGGGCTCTGTAGCCACTCATTTCAACAACCACCAACCGAACCCATCAGATGCCTGGAAAATTCAGCCTGAAGATATCGGCGAACTGGTGGTGGATCTGCTCAAGATGAATCCACGCACCCTGCCGAGCAAAATTGAGGTTCGGCCGAGCCAGGTGCCTGCAAAAGGGGCGTAGAGTGGGTTTCCCGCAGATTTTCGCAGATTTGACCGCAAATTTCCGCAGAAGGACTCACGTGATCTTGCTGCCGAAGGCAGCAGAAAAAAAAATCTGCGTCATCCGCGTCATCCGCGTTCCAATTACCATCCGCGTTCCCCGCGTTCCAAAACTCAGGGTTTCCAACCAAAAATCCGCGTTCCACACTTTTCGCCAGAGCATCAGCGTTCTTTCCCGGTAATCAGTGTTCACCCGACGGACACATCCGTGTTCGTCAAAAGCTCAAATTATTATGAAAAATCAAATTGTTTTGGCTTTTGCCATCCTGTTTTTGCAGGGTTCTGCTGTTTTTGCCCAGGTTTCAATCAAAGCCGGTGTCAACCTCGCCAGTGTGGCGGAAGATGCCAGCGAGGAAACGTTTAACGAGCAATCCAAACAATCCGTTCTGGGTTTCCAGGGCGGTCTGGCCTTTGATCTGGCGCCATCGTCCATGTTTTCTATTCAACCGGAACTATTATTCATCCAAAAGGGTGGCAAAGTAACCTACGAAATCAACGAAAGCAATAAGGTGGAAAATCGATACTACTACAACTATATCGAAATTCCGGTTATGGCCAAGTTGAAACTGTATGGAGAAGAAAGCAAATCCGGCTTTTACCTGGAAGCAGGCCCTTATGCCGGCCTGGCCATAAGTGGTAAGGTGAAATCAAAAACAACCATTTTTGGCGTAACTTCAAGCTCTGAAGATGAGTTTTCGTTCGACAACGATGATCCGGATGATCGCAACCGCCGGCTCGACTGGGGCTTTTCATTCGGTGGAGGTGTAAAGTTCGGACAGGCTTACCTGGATCTGCGATATAACCTTGGCATCAATAACCTGCTTGATCAGGATGCCGATAACCAGAACGATAACAAACCTTACCGAAGGAACAGGGGCATTGGTTTGACGCTGGGGTATGCGTTTTAGGCAGGACGGATGGAGATTTACGATATCCGATTTACGATATCCGATTTGCGATTGGGATTTGAGATTTGCGATTGGGATTTCAAGCTGGGCAATTTATGGGTAAAGCACCTTGGCATCAATTAATACGCTATCCCAAGTGCACTTTATTGCTGCATCTCAGCAATACCATCGGAAATCTCAAATCCCAATCGCAAATCGAATATCGAAAATCGGATATCGTAAATCTACATCCTTTCCGGCCACCTGCCCGGCGTACCCGGCGCTCCACTTTGCTCCAGTTGGCGACCCAGGGCATCCAGTTCGCGCTCTATGGATTTGAGGGCGTCCAGCAGCGGGTTAAATTGCTTAACGGCTATTCGGTAGCTTTCCTCATAGGTTTTGGTAGGTGCGCTGGTCGTGTTCCACATGCCATATTGCAGCAGCCCTACCCGGTCGTTGATGTTGGGCGCAACCTCAAACTCCCTGCGCGCACGCGTGGCATCGCCGGAAAGCTGAATGCCCAAATCACTGAGCTGTTTTTTAAGTTCATAACTCTTCTTCAGCGCATCCTTTGGCGCAGCAGGCATATCCAGCAGGGCCTGCTGATAATGATCCAGACGGCCGCTCAATGTTCCGTAAACATCGTTGAGGGCACTCACGGATTTGCGCAGTTTGGCCGCTTTTTTACAAAATTCCAGATACGCTTTCTGATCCGCTGCCGGCAGCGTGGCATTGTTAAGCGATTTGGCATTGAAGCTTACCGGACCAGCCAGTTGGGTCAATTCGCCGTCTTCAAACTTGCTGAGGGTAATAGAATAGGTGCCCGGAATGGCCAGATGCCCTTTTTCAGCATCGCCAAATAACTGATCCGGGCCCGGAGTATACCGGCCTGTAACAGGCGCAGGGGTGTTGTACCGGAAATCCCATACCATACGTTTCAAACCCGCGGAAGCATCTGTTTTAATGTGCCTCACTACATCGCCCGAAGCATCTGTAATGGTGAACAGAAGGTATGGCTCAGGTTGCTCGTCTTCCTTGCGCAGGGCTTCCAGATCCGGATAATACACCGTTTCCTTTTTGTCGGCTTTGGCTTTTTCTTCTTCCTGGCGCTTTGTTTTGAGGGTTTTCAAGTCTTCTTTCAACCAATACGTAAACACTGCGCCTGCCGGTGGATTCGGCGCAGCATAATAGCTGCTACCCATGTGGCCTTTATCGCGCAAACCCAACGGCATGTTGGGCACAAACATCCAGGCATCTTTAACCGGCAGGATTTCAGCAGCCTTGTCGAAAGTGCCGGCTTTTACCTGGCGCAGCGGACTATAATCGTCCAGCACATAAAAACCGCGTCCGAAAGTGGCCAAAACGAGGTCGTTTTCACGGCGCTGGATTTCAATATCGCGCACGGCAACAGTGGGTAAGCCAGACTTCAATGGAATCCAGTTTTCTCCACCGTCCGGACTGAAAAACACGCCGAATTCGGTGCCGCAAAACAACAGATTGCGGTCTACATGGTCTTCCGCCACGCTGTACACACTGCCACGCTCAGGCAGGGTAGCGGCAATGGATTGCCAGCTTTTGCCAGCGTCGGTGGTTTTGAGCAGGTATGGTTTGAAATCGCCATAACGGTGGTGGTTAAAGCAAACATAAGCCGTATTCTGATCAAACTGGGATGCAATCACCTGGTGCACATACGAGCGCTCGGGCACGCCCGGGAGCTTGTCCATTTTTGTCCAGTTGGCGCCTCCATCGCGTGTGAGCCAAAGCAGGCCATCATCGGTGCCTACCCAGAGTATATCCTGGTTGAGACTGCTTTCAGCAATGCTGGTAGTTTGCCCGAAAATATCGGTGGAGCCATTTTTGGCAATGGCATCTACACTCCACACTTTGCCCATGATGGGCCATTTGTTGCGGTCTTCACCCCGGGAAAGGTCTGGGCTGATGGCGCGCCAGGAATTGCCGCGGTCGTCGCTGCGGAACACCTTGTTGGCGCCGATGTAGATCCGGGTAGGCTGGTGGCGGGAAATGGTAAGTGGAGCATCCCAGTTCCAGCGCAGTGCTGGTTCGTTTTCACCAGCCTGCGGCTGAATGGGTAGATACTCGCCGCTTTTCCGGTCGAAACGTAGCAAACCGCCGTATTGACTCTGGGCGTAAATGAGGTCCGGATTGGTGGGGTCTACCTGGGTTTCAAAACCATCACCGATACTGGTTACGTACCAGTCGGAATTTGGAATGCCATTGGAGCTGGTGGTCCGGCTTGGGCCGCCCAGACTCAGGTTGTCCTGTGTGCCGCCGTGGATATGGTAAAACGGGAAACCGTTGTCGGTAGACACTTTGTAAAACTGCGTAACGGGCAGGTTGTGTTTGAATTCCCAGGTTTTTCCAAAGTCCCAGGATTCGTAAATGCCGCCATCGCAACCCACCCGAATATGGTCGGTATTGGCCGGATTGATCCAGATGCAGTGGTTGTCAATATGTTTGTTCAGCTCACCGAGGTTGCGTACGGTTTTGCCGCCGTCGTCGCTCACCTTGTAATAGGTATCCGTAATAAAAATACGATTCGGGTTGCGCGGATCGCAGGTGAGTTCCTGATAGTAGTTGCCACTGGTGTAGGTATCGCTCATTTTGCTCCAGCTGGCGCCGCGGTCGGTGGAGCGATAAATACCGCCTTTGCCTTCGCGGGCTTCCACCACGGCATAAACCCAGTCGGGGTTAACGGGCGATACATCAATGCCGATACGACCCAGTTCGCCGCCGGGCAGTCCGCCTTCAAGCTTGGTCCAGGTAGCGCCGGCGTCGGTGCTTTTAAACACCGCCGATTCCGGTCCGCCGCCGATGTAGGTGAATACTTTGCGTTGGCGTTGGTGGAATGCGGCGTACAGCACTTTTGGATCGCGCGGGTCCATCACCAGGTTATTGCAGCCGGTGTACTCGCTCACGGTTTTAACGCAGGTCCAGGTTTCGCCGCCATCAGTGCTTTTGTACACGCCGCGGTCGCCGCCATCGCTCCAAACAGGTCCGTAAGCAGCCACATAGACTGTTTGCGGATTGGAGGGGTCTATCACCACATTGGCAATGTGTTCCGACTTTTTGAGGCCCATGTTTTTCCAGGATTTGCCGCCATCGGTGCTTTTGTATACGCCGTCACCGTAGGCTACAGAGCGCTGGTTATTGTTTTCGCCGCTGCCTACCCATACTACGTTGGGATTGGTGGGGTCAAGCACCACACAGCCGATGGAATAGGAGCCCTGGCCATCGAAAATGGGAGTGTAGTTAGTGCCGGCATTGTTGGTTTTCCAAACGCCGCCGGAAGCACTGGCTACATAGTACACAGCGGGATTGGCGGGGTGAACGGCAAAATCGCTGATCCGGCCGGAGGTTACGGCGGGTCCCACATTGCGGAATTTGAGTGCGGAATAGCTGGAGGATTGCAAAAGCGCCGGTTTTTCGGCTTTTTTGTCTTTAGATTCTTCTTTTTTCTGGGCAAAAATGCTGGAAAAAGAAAGGAGGAGGCAGAGGAGAATGGTTTGTTTCATGAACGATGAACGATGGTACGATGAACGATGGTACGATTAGGGTAAATGCAAACGGTGTATTTGTCTCCCTGAGCGTAGCGAAGCGTCTGGTGAAGTGGGATTCCCGCAGCGTGGGTTTCGCACGGAGAGTGGGTTTCCCGCAGATTTTCACAGATTGAACCGCAGATTTTCGCAGAGGCGTTGGGCTTGGGTTTAGTGAATGCATGATGTGGATTCCCGTGGAGTGGGTTTCCCACAGGTTTCGCACAGATTTTTATTCTTTTGTCTTGGCCAGATTTTTCGCTACACTCAAGCTCACAACCGTCGTATCATCGTCCATCGTCCATCGTCCATTGTTCCATCCACGGCAATGTTACCAAGAGCGGAAGGGGTTAAGGAGGGGAATTCTACGAAAGTCGTGGTTTGGGGTGTGAGAAACGCCGATAGAACGTTATCAAACCCTTATCAAGGCCATTAAATACCCGTTAATCCGATTTTTTAGAGTATATTTTGGTGGATCTTACCCCAAAATGGCACAATCATGAAATTTGGTTATTTCTTTTTTGCAATTATCAGCCTGTTTGCGGCTTGCGCTGCACCTGAAGGTCAGCCTTCTCAACCATTGCCCAAACAGACTTTTTTCCGACAGCTTTACCACCATTTTGAAACGCTTGACTCGGATTTTTGTAAACATAGCAACCCTTTGGATGGGGCACAAATGGGCGCTATTTGTTTCACGGAAAA
>JAEUUS010000623.1 GCA_016787545.1 Saprospiraceae bacterium | reverse complement strand
GCTTCAATACGGTAAAATCTGAAAACCGTAACCCTGTATGACAGCCAATCAGGAACAGGTCGCGCACCCGGCAAAGGCGTGGATTGTCGGAAAGGTCGAGGTTGAATAGTTGGGCAAGTTCGTCTTCGGTCAAATAGATGGCGGGTGGTTCTTCCCGCTTGGCCACCAACCAACCATCTTTTATTTTCAATCCGGGTGCTGCATCCCGACGGTCGGCTTCCCTCAGAATGGTTTTGAGCGTGGAAGTGAGTTTGTGGACGTAGTTGTTCCCAAAGCCTTTGCCAAAGAGGTGATTGGAGAAATCACTAAAAAAGACGTGGTTGAAATCGGCAAAGGTGATTTCACGACGCAAAACGCCCTCTATGTACGCTTTCAGGTGGTTGAAAGTCGAAACATACACTTTGATGCTGCTTTTGGCATAGTTGGGGTTGGCTGCTCTTTCCGCAATGGCTTTTTCAAAGTAGCGCAGGAAAGTCGGGCTTTTTTCTACTTCCGCTTTTTTCCCTAAAAAGGTATCCAGTTCGTCTTTGAAAATTTCATTGTTGAGTTCGGATTTGTTGTACTGACTGCGAAGCGCGATTTGGGCGGCTTCGGTTTCAATCCGATTCAGTTGCGCGTTGATTTCGGCGTAGTCTGGAAACTTGCGGTCGGTTTTTACCCGCTCTTTCTCTTTGTCCCAAAATTCCTTTGGGACGGTTACACCTGTGTAGTACCGTAGGAATTTCCCCTTGGTGTAGGTGTACTGTAAGAAAATCTGGAAATGAGGAAACCGGGTGTCAGGCTTCGGAGCGAAGCGGGGTTTGCGCATGAGTCACTTTTTGCAGTTGGTGAATGATACCGTCCCTACAAAAGTAAGTCATTAAATTGGTGGTGCAAAAAGTGGTGTAAAAAATTTTCCGTCCGGTTGGTTTTGTTTGGGTTAGTTTAGGCTTCCGAAATTGCTAACTGATTGATAATCAACAACACGAAACCAACCTAAACTAACCCGAAACAATGGATGGTGGAGCTGGCGAGACTCGAACCCGCGTCCGGACAAAGCGTCGCAACGCCTTCTACATGCTTATTCACTGCTTAGGTTTTCGAGCGCAAGACTGGTTCAGTGACCCACACATTTGCACCTTATCCCCTGAGTTTCATCCCACATCCGGAGCATCCTGTGAGACTATCCCGAAAAAAGTTTGATGCGCGGCGGCCCTTATCGGAAGTCTAGGCTAAGAGGGGGACGCTGAGCGTGGCCCTCACGCGGCACAAAAGCGTCCTAATTCGCTAGAATTAGGCAGCCATAGCGTACTGGTATTCGCCAGTTACATTTTGGTCGTTGTTTTTTGAGGGGTAACCGACCATGCCCCTGCATGCTTACGAAACGACTACACCTTCCCGTCAATACCAAAGCAGCCCCGTATTTTGAGTCATTGAAGAGACATTAATAAGTCATTTTGGAGTCATTTTGGAGTCATTTAGGTCATTTAATGTCATTTAATGACTTCAAAATGACTATAATGTCTTTCCATGTCACAAAGATAAACCCAATCCGCTTACCAAAAGTTCATTCCCGCTTGTTAATACTTTCTAACACCCTAATCCAGACCAATTCCTGACAATCCCTGCCCTACCTTTGCAGCCCGAAAAGAGGCAATTCAAACCCTTCAAACCCCTCAAACCTTTCAAACCCTTCAAACCCCTTCAAACCCTTCAAACCCTTCAAACCCCTTCAAACCCTTCAAACCCTTCAAACCCCTCAAACCCTTCACCCCCCTCCCAATCCACCACTCATCACCATTCGCTGTGCCAAATTCAACCATTAAAATCGGAATCATCAGAGAAGGCAAAGTCCCACCAGATTCCCGCGTGCCACTCACCCCGGAACAATGCGCCGAAGCCCAGGTAGAACTCCCCGTTCGTGTTGTGGTAGAACCCTCGCCCATTCGTTGCTTCAAAGACGAGGAATTCACCAAACACGGCATTCACCTGCAAAACGACTTGTCTGATTGCGATATCCTCCTGGGGGTCAAAGAAGTGCCCATCGAAAAACTGATCCCGGGAAAAACATACCTGTTTTTCTCACACACCATCAAAAAACAACCCTATAACCGCGCTTTGCTGCAAGCCGTGTTGGAGAAAAAAATCCGACTCATTGATTACGAAGTGCTTACCAACGATAACGGCGAGCGACTCATTGCCTTCGGCTTTTATGCCGGCATTGTTGGCGCGCACAATGGTATGTGGACCTGGGCCCAGCGCACCGGCGATTTTCAGCTGCCTCGTTTGTACCAAAGTCATGATTATGCCGAAGTACTGGAGGTGTATGAAAAGCTTAAACTGCCGGCACTGCGCATCGTGCTCACCGGGGGGGGGAGAGTATCAACCGGAGCAGCCAAAAACCTCAAAGACATGGGGATTCAACAGGTGACACCGGAAGAATACCTGACTAAAACCTTCGATCACGCCGTCTTTACCCAACTCCAGGCAGCAGATTATGTGCAGCACAAGGCAGGTAAAGCCTTTGAAAAAGCGCATTTTTACGCCCATGGCGATGAATATAAAAGCACTTTTGAGCGTTTCTGGTGTTGCACAGATATCTTCATGAATGGGATTTTTTACGACAAAAAAGCGCCCATGTTCTTTACACAGGAAGATATGCAGCGTCCGGATTTCAAGATCCGGGTTATTGCCGACATCACTTGCGATATCATGCCGCAATCTTCTGTGCCAAGCACCATCCGTGCTACAAAAATTGCCGATCCGGTGTATGGGTTCAATCCTGAAACCGGACAGGAAATATCAGCTTATCAACCCAACGGAGTGGATATGATGACCATCGACAACCTCCCTTCAGAGCTCCCACGAGACGCCTCCGCCTTCTTCGGGAGGCAACTACTGGAACGAATCCTGCCGGAATTGCTCAAAGGACGCCAAAGTCCGGCCATTTGCCGCGGCATGATCGCCGAAAACGGTCAATTGACCGAGGAGTTCGCCTATCTGCAGGATTACGTTGAAATGAGTGTTTGAGTGGTAAGCTTGAGTTTTTTTACCACTAAGCCACTTAGGGCACTAAGACGACAATATCTTAGTGCCCTAAGTGGCTTAGTGGTAAAAAAACTCAAGCTTACCTTTCTCACCATACCGAACGCCAACCAAAACACTAAAACACCAAAACACCAAAACACTGAAGCACCATCACCCCATCTATCATCGGTTTATGCCAGGGATACCACCGGGGTTTGTGGAGTATGGTGCGCAACCAAAGTGCGCCAATGATCAGGGCGATCCATATCCCAAGCAGGTGTTTGGAGGCGTATTGTTGGCCGAAGGCCGCGATGCCAGATGCCAGCATGCATCCATAAATCAGTGCTAAGGTGCGGGTTCGCCCCAGCGACATAGCCAGGGTGCCAAAGCCCTGGGTTTGATCATACGCAACATCGCTTTGATCGTATGCCAGTGCCAGGGCAAAGATGAAAAGACTCCGCTCCAGAAACATAAAGCCAAACGGGCTGTGGGCGTCCGGATAAGCCGGCAATACCACCGTCACCCAGGCCCAGGTAAGCGCCACCGTGATTGGTTTGGCCCAAATACGGTTTCTTAAACCTGTTTTCCCACTTTGCTCAAAACCATAGTAGGCCAGCCAACCCAATGCCGGTGTAGCCAATAGCCAAAAGGGCAAATTCAACTGCCACATGCTCAGTGCAACAGGTATGACCATGCTCCAGGCAAGCACCCGCAAGCCCCAAACCGGGTGGTTAAAATGATATCCGAAAATGGTTCCGCTAAAGACAAAAAGTTCCAGCCAGGAAATGCTCACGGGTATTCCCAGCAATATTCGGGTTTGTTCCAGCATGGCTATGGCACAAACGGCAATCCAGATCATGGCGCATATTTGTCGGAACCGGTCCATGCGTAAATCTTAAAAAATCCAGTTCTGCAAGGCGCCAAAAATAGCTCCCACCACAGCGCCGGCTAAAACCTCAGGCGTTTGATGCCGCCCCAATACTACGCGCGACCAACCCACCAGAGGCGCCAGAATAAGTACCGGTATACCAATGGCCAGATCAGCATCAAGCAGCAGCATACTGAGGTAAAATACCATTAAGGTGTGTTGCGAAATTTTCAACCGGGCATTGATGGCATAACAGGTTAGCATCATCAAGCCAAAAAACAAGGTTTCTCCCCAAAACGGCTGCTTAAATACATACAACAACACCGCTACCGTCAATACCAAAAACAGGATTGGCTGGTAAATATTCCGTGAACGTTCGCTGCGTGTAGAGACATCCCAATTGGAAATTTTTCCCTGTTTTTTTCTGAAAAACAGAAAAATTCCCATCACAGCCAGACTCCCGCAAATGGCAGCCAGTGTAGGCCAGGCTTGCTCAAATCCTACCCGTTTCACAGAAAGAAAAGCAAGCGCCAATGGCAATAGAACAAAAGGATGGCCAAGGGTGGAAAGGAATTGGGCGATTGGGTTAGTCATAGGCTTGCTAAAAGAAATTTAGTCCCAGTACTCAACCTTCAAAAAGTCAATTTGTGAGAAATGATTGTCGCGTGTTATAAGCGGTAAATCATAGGTAAAGGCAGAAGCAGCAATCCAGATGTCGTTCTCGGGAATGGGAGTCCCTTTCACCTTCAGATGGTGTCGAATGGAAGCGTATGCATCTGCTACCTGAAGGTTGGCTTCAATTATAGTGGATTTTTGAAGGAGTAACAGCACCTTATCAGTGCTTTCCAATGGCCTGGAGGATAACTTAGCTCCAAAAAGCAACTCACCAGCAACAGTAGCAGGAATATAAATTTCTGTATAATCCAGAATTTTCCGTGGAGCTTCTCGTTGATTTCTGAGTAAGTCCACCAGGATATTGGTATCAAATACCCCTACCATTCGCCTTCAATTGCTTGAAACTCATTGGATGTAACAGATTCCAGTTCATCCCCTGTAACATCATCCATTGCCCCAAGTATTTCATGGAGAAAATGATTATCCTTTGAAGTCTCAGGGTTCAAAAGAATGTGACTTTTATTCAGAAGGATTTTTCTGAATAAATCAGGTTGAATGCCTGCAAATTCACATGCCTGTGTGAAATCAAGTCGCTTAGAGTTCCATAAATATACTGCTATCTCCAGTCGTAATTCCGCTGGAGATATCTTAAGTTGCTCAAAAACAGTATCAGGGATGATCAAATTACCCATAATGCATCATTCAATGTCCAAAGATACATTAATTCCGCAATGGTTTGCCATTCTCCAGCATAAACTGTATCCGTTCCAGGGTTTTTTGTTCACCACAGAGCGACAAAAATGCCTCGCGCTCAATGTCGAGCAGGTATTGCTCGCTAACGGTTTGTGGACTCGTCAGATCGCCGCCACACAATACCCAGGCTACTTTTTGGGCAATTTTAATGTCGTGCTCGCTGGCGTAATGACCCAGCTTCAGGGAGTGGGCAGCCACATACAAGGCGCCTAAACCTGTGCGGCCCAACACGTAAACATCCTTACGCGGAATAGGTTTAATGTAGTTGTCTGCCAGTTCCAGCACTTTCTTTTTGCCCTCACTGATGTTGCGGGCGGTATTGTGCACCACCATGTCTTTATTCTGCATCAGGTAGCCATAATTGAAGGCTTCGTATGCAGAAGTGGCCACCTGAGCGGTAGCAATGGTTTTGAACTTGTCTATCAAACGCGGAATTTGCACATCACCTTCGCGGGTTATTTCGTCAGACAAACGCACGGCAAATTCCTTGGTGCCACCGCCGCCAGGCAGCAGGCCCACACCTACTTCTACCAATCCAATATAAGTCTCCGCCGCTGCCAGTACCGAATCTGCGTGCATGGAAAACTCACAGCCGCCGCCAAATACATAGCCCTGGGTGGCAATCACCACCGGAATAGCGGAATAACGGATGCGCATGGAGGTTTGCTGGAATACGTTGGTAGCCATGTTCAGCTCATCCCAGTTTTGCTCATAGGCCATCATGGCCACCATCATCAGGTTGGCTCCTACCGTGAACTGCTGGGCGTTGTTGCCTATCACAATACCTTTCCAGCCTTGTTCCTCTGCAATCTGTATGGAATCGTTGATGCCACGCAAAATGCCTTCTCCAATGGCGTTCATTTTGGAATGAAATTCCAGACACAACACACCATCGCCCAGATCATGGAGGGTACATTCCGAATTGGTGTAAACCGGTTTTTGTGTCCGGTAGGTATCCAGAATGACAAATGCTTCTCCTCCAGGCAGTGCTTCGTATTGTTTGGATAACGGGTTGTAACACAGACGTTTACCCCCTTCGGTTTTGTAAAAAGATTGGTGGCCCGCAGCCAGCATCTCCTTCACCCAGGCCGCAATGCTTTCGCCTTGTTTTTCGGCGCGCTCCACACACTCCGCTACTCCGGCCATATCCCAGTACTGGAACGGACCTACCTCCCAGGCAAACCCGGCGCGCAGGGCATCGTCAATGGCGTAAACTGTATTGGAAATTTCCGGAACCCGGTTGGATACATAGGCAAACAAGCCCAGAAACGACTTTTGCAGCATCTCTGCACCCTTGTCGGCGCCATTAAAAATGGCTTTCATCCTGCGAGGTAATTCCTCAATCTGCTTCAGGGTATCCAGAATTGGCAGTTTTTCCTTTTGGGATGGGGCGTATTCCAGGGTTTCCAGGTTGAGTGCCAGAATAACGGGCCTGCCTTTCACGTCTTTTTCGCCCGTTTTTTTGTAAAAACCCTGGCCTGATTTGTTGCCAAAGAACTTGTTCTCCACCAGGAAGTTCAAGAACTTCGGAACGTTCATTTTCGAGATCTGCTCGTCGTCCGGGCAGTTCTGTTTCATGCCATTGATTACATGCACGGCGGTATCCATGCCTACCAGATCAGCCAAACGGAAAGTGCCTGTTTTAGGCCGGCCAATAGCCGGTCCGGTCAGTGCATCTGCAGTATCAATGCCCAGCCCAAGTTCATGGGTGAGCTGGAATATTTTGGCCATGGCATACACCCCAACCCTGTTGGCAATGAATGCCGGGGTGTCTTTGCACAACACGGTTTGTTTGCCCAGAATGACATCTCCGTAATGCATGAAAAAATCCACCACCTCCGGATTGGTGTCTGCCGTAGGTATCACTTCCAGCAGTCGCATGTAGCGCACCGGATTGAAAAAGTGGGTGCCGCAGAAGTTTTTGCGGAAATCTTCACTCCTGCCTTCCGCCATCAAATAGATGGGAATACCGGAAGTATTGGAGGTTACCAGGGAACCTTTAGACCGGTACTGATCCACTTTTTCGTAGATCTGCTTCTTGATGTCCAAACGCTCTACCACCACCTCAATAACCCAGTCGCAGTCTTTTATTTTAGGAAAATCATCGTCGAAGTTGCCGGTGGTAATCCTGCTGGCAAACTTGGCATCGTAAAAGGGTGCAGGTTTGGCTTTCAGGGCATTAGCCAACGAATCTGCAGCGATCTTGTTCCGATTCCCGCCTTCGGTAGGGAGATCAAGCAACATGACTTCCAGGCCGCAACCGGCCAGATGAGCAGCTATTCCGGTACCCATAAGACCGGAGCCAAGAACGGCAACTTTACGAATGCGTTTGTTCAGCATAATCAGTTTAGCGAAAATTTGCCGCTAAGATAGGTAACTTGATTGCTATGAACCAAACTACCTGACAAGTGATTGTTTCTTTCCGATTACTTTTTTGCAGAACAAACGCTAAAAACGCCACTTGCAGTTGGCAACTTACTTTCTTGAGTGGAAGTATGCAGTTAAATTTTTGCTTTTGCTTCAGATAGTACCACTGGTTTTCCCAGAGCTCCAAACTCATGCAAATCGCCAAAAACCTCGATTCGGATGGATTGGTCCAGACCGCCTACGCTTAAAGGCGCAAAACCAGTATCGTGTATCAAAGACTCAATTTCGCTCTGAATATCGGAGTCATCACTTGCGTAAAACAATACAGCAGGTTCAGGCTTTTGCCATGCCGCCTGAGCCAGGGAGGCAGCTCCCAAA
>JAEUUS010000604.1 GCA_016787545.1 Saprospiraceae bacterium | reverse complement strand
ATCAATATTCAAATGCGAGGTGTAAGCGCCAAAACGGGTAACACCCATCACCCGATCGCCTGCGCGCAGGTGCGTGACCCCGGCGCCTGTTTTTTCCACTACTCCGGCATACTCCAGTCCGGGCGTGAACTCGCCTTTAGGCGTGGCGCCATACAATCCCCAAATGGCAAATACATCGGCAAAATTCAAACCGATGGCTTTCACGGCGATTTGTACTTCGCCCGTTGCAGGGTCTGGAAGGGTAAATGATTTGAGGCTGAGGTTGGCTAAGTTGCCAGCGGTGAGGGAGTAGCGTTGAGGTTGCAAAATAGTGGTAGTTTTTATTACCACTAAGTCACTGAGGGCACTAAGAAATTACCAATATTCAACTTTGTACCCCTTAGTGCCCTCAGTGACTTAGTGGTGAAAAGCAGTTATCGGACAAAAATCATACAATTCCAACAACTTCAGGGTGTTTTCAAAAACTTCATCCACCGGTGCAGTGAGCATAATTTCTTCCTGGGTGTATGGATGTTGAAATTTAAGGGTGAAACTGTGCAATAGCATCCGATTTATGCCAAATACATTGCGGAAATAGGTGTTATGCTTCACATCGCCATGGCGCCGGTCGTTGATCACCGGATAATTCAAATGGGCGAAATGTTTACGAATCTGGTGCCGGCGGCCAGTTTCCAGCTCAGCCAATACCAGCGAAAAACGCGCAGTTTTGTGTCGCAACCCGATGGCATGGTCCATTTCGGAAGTGCCGAGTCGTACGTAGTGTGTGATGGCCTGTAGCCTGCCTTTGCCGGAATCCGGATCGTCCAGGGCATAATCAATGGTGTCTGCTTCAGCGGTCCAGCCGCGCACAATGACCAGGTATTTTTTCTCCATGGCTTTTTCCATCACCTGCTCCCCAAGCTTCCCGGCGGCCTCAGCCGTTTTTCCTAAAATCAATACCCCGGAGGTAGCCCGGTCCAGCCGGTGAATAGGATACACCCGTTGACCGATTTGATCGCGCAGCAGTTGCACTACAAACACATTGTCTTCACTGATGCGGGTGCGGTGCATGAGCAACCCGGGCGGTTTGTTGATGGCCACATAGTGCTCATCGGAGAACAGGATTTGAAAAGGCTCCATACCAATTGGATTGAGCGCGCAAAGGACGGGATTAATCGCTTGAAACGAATCAGGTAGTTTGGATAAAATGGATATTTGCCATTAAATACATCCACCATGTCCAGATTTATCCGCCTTTTACTGTTGTTATTGGCCCCTGGCCTGAATGCTCAAATACAATACCCCGCACAGTTCACCGTACATGGACCGGGCGGGGGAGGTTACATGTACAGTCCCTCTATGAGTCATCACCAAACGGGCCAACTGTTCCTGACCTGTGATATGGGGGGCTTTTACCAGTCGCAGGATACCGGAAAGCACTGGGTAATGGCCGATAATCATGAAATGGTGAGCACAGTCAAAGGAAAGGTGCAGTTTACCTCAGACCCCAACCTTATGTACGTTTGCCGACGATCGCGCACCAACCTGAACGATCCGCTTTTTCGCGGCGAACTGGCCAAAAGCACCGATGGCGGCGTTTCCTGGCAGTCGATGGCCGATCCAACAGATTCCGGTGTGCACCGAATTGAGGCAGATCCACAGAGTAAGCAGCGCTTGTTGTTGAATGAATACAACAGGTTGTTTTTTACCAATGATGGAGGAAATTCCTGGACGGAAGTATTCCATCCTTCCGACGACCAGATGTGGTTGGGTGGAGTGTTTTGGGATGGCGATCATATTTATGTAGGTACAAACAAAGGCTTGTTGGTTTCGCACGATGGCGGACAGCAATTCAATCTGGAAACACATGGCGGCTTGGGTGGCGCTCAGGGTATTTACCATTTGGCTGGCGCCAAAAATGGGGCAACCACCCGATTATTTATCATTACCTCCGTGGCAACCGAGCTGTATGCCTGGCTGGAAGTGCTGGATATGCGGCCTCATATCCTGGGTTTTTACCGGATGAACTATTCGGCAAATGCCTCCTGGGTTAATTCTAGAGGAAATATTCCTGCCAGTGTACGTATTACAGGTGTTGATTTGGCTAAAAACAATGTGCAAACCGTGTGGGCCACTGGCGAAGAAGGTGGCTTGCCTCTGGTGTATAAATCTGTAAACGGTGGTCAGAACTGGACCAATACCTTTCTGGCTGCAGAAAATCAAAATGTTCAAACAGGGTGGGGTGGCGATTATGGTGCATTTTCCTACCTGTGGAGCGGAGCCGCCCTGGGCCTTGATGTGGCAGACAACGACCCCAATCGGGTGCTGACCACAGATGGGTTTGGCCATATTACACTGGATGGAGGCGCAAGCTGGACAGCCATTTATGTGGCGCCTGAATACCAGAATGCTGCGGGAACACCCACGCCCATTGCAAAACCTTATAAGAGTTCAGGTCTGGATGTTACGACCACCCATCAGTTGTTCTGGCCGGGTAATGGAGGATTGTACGCCGCCAATACGGACATAGGACTGACCTATTCAGAAGACAATGGGCAGGGCTGGACGTTTGAACGAAATACATTTTATCCCTGGGGTACCTTAGCCAACCCGAACTGGTATAGAATGGTGAAAAGACCTGATAATCAGCATCTTTACGCAGCACTATCGGAGGTGAATGATATGTATCTGGGTTACAGGATTACCGACGATCAGGTGGCTGGCGGAGGTTTGGTGGTGCGGTCCACAGACCAGGGCGCCCATTGGGATACCATGTTTAACTTTGGTAAACCGGTGGTTTGGCTGGAAATGGATCCTCAAAATCCCAACCGAATGTATGCCAGTGTGGTAGACTCCGCCAATGGAGGTATTTACCGGACCAATAACGGTGGCGTAACCTGGTCGCGCCTACCGGCGCCCCCGCGTACGGAAGGTCGGCCGTATAATATCAGGATATTGCAGGATGGCGCGATGGTGGTGAGCTATTCCGCCCGGGCTGAATCTGATGGACAAACCCTGAGGCCGGTGAGCGGCATTTTTTATTCCACAGATGGCGGTCAAACCTGGCAGGATCGTACGGATAATGCCATGCAGTGGTATACCAAGGATCTAATCATTGATCCGCATGACCCGGCACAAAATACCTGGTATGCCTGTGTTTGGGGGCGGTTTACGGTATTTCAGGGCCCCAATAATGCAGGAAACGGAGGCTGGTATCGTACGAAAGACAGAGGATTGACCTGGACACGTATTTGGGCTAATGAAACTGCTGAGAGTATGACCATACACCCCACGGAACCCGGAATTGCCTATTTCACGGCAGAAAATGACGGTTTGTATTTTACTTCTAACCTGCAATCCAGTTTGCCAGACCTGGAACGAGTGCTTACCTATCCATGGTGGCGGCCCAAGCGCGTTTTTTTCGACCCGGAGCATTCCTGCAGGGTTTGGGTGACCACTATGGGAGGAGGAATTTGGAAGGGAGATATGGGTGCGGGGGAGGTACAATGGGATGGGATACAATCAAGCGTCAATGGATTTACGGTCACTTTCGCACCCCAGGCGGTAAATGCCCAAACCTACAGCTGGGATTTTGGCGATGGTACGCCGATCAGTACGGATGCCTTTCCGGTGCATCAATATGCAGCTCCGGGTGTGTATACTGTTACCTGTATTGCGCAAAATGGTTGCTCGGAGCGCAGTTTTCAAAAACAGATTACCATTCAATGTGCCAGTTTTTTCCTGCAACTGGAGATGATTGGCAACATGGGTATCTGTTCCGGTGAGCCAGCCTTTTTGCAGGCTACAATGGGTTTTGCCTTTTATGAATGGCATTTTAATGGCGCCTCTCAGGGTGTTTTTCCTACTGCTTCCTGGTTGGCCGCCAATCCGGGCGTTTATTGGGTCCGTGTGCAGGATAGTTTGGGTTGTATGGGTACTTCGAATAGTGTAATTGTGCAGGCATTGGCTGCTCCCGATCCGAATTTTTCCGTAGCAATAAATGGTTATACTGCTACTTTTTTAAACCAATCCCTTAATGCAGATACGTATATCTGGGATTTTGGAGATTTAAGCCCTCAGGAAACCACTCAGCATCCGGCGCATCAGTATCCCGGCCCGGGGGCGTATACCGTACAATTGACGGCCATTAGTGCTGAGTGTGGCGAGGTAACAGAAACTTTTATGGTGCATGTGGTTTGCGTGAACCCACTTGTTTCCATATCTGCGGGTGGTCCAACCCAAATTTGTTCAGGCCAGGCAACCTCCCTGTTGGCGCAGGGTAATGGCCAGTATCAGTATCAATGGTATTTGAATAATGTGCTGATTACGGGAGCCGATGGACCTGCATGGGAAGCCACGGAAGCGGGCGTTTATTCCTTGGAAGCAACGGATGATTTTGGCTGTTCGGGTATCTCCAATACCATTACCGTAGCGGTGGCTGCGTTGCCGATAGCTGGTATTACTGCTTTGGCAAATCCTGTTTGCGAGGGCGAAACTACCTGGTTAACAGGTTCCGGGGGCGTGGCGTATCAATGGGTTAATCCGGCAGGGGATACACTGGATGTTCAGGTGCTGGAATGGAATATGGTATCAGTTTCTGAGGCAGGATGGTACCAGCTATGGGTAACGGATGGAAGTGGATGCCAGGATACGGTCAGTGCCTGGCTGGTGGTGCATCCTTCGCCACAAGTATCAGTGCTTCCTGCCGGTCCGATTACCCTTACCTACGGCGATACGCTCATTTTACAAGCCAGTACAGGGTTCAGCGCTTATCTTTGGGATAACGGTGATACAACTCCGGCCATACAGGTGCTGGATTGCGGTTACTATGCCGTAACGGTAACGGATGTTCATGGCTGTACAGATGCGCAGGAACAGATAACGGTTTCTGTGTTGCCAGTAATATCCTATTCCAACGGCATCTTGACTGCCAGTCCTGCCGTTGCTTACCAATGGACACTGAATGGCCAGGATATTCCGGGCGCCAACCAGCAACAGTTTACACCTTCATTATCAGGTAATTATACCGTAAAAACGTTTTGTGATCCAATTGGATGGCTTGAATCTGACACCATTTCAGTGATCATTGCGGGAGTCATTTCCCCGGAAAACAACCTGATTCAGGTTTATCCAAATCCGGTGAGCAAGGAAGAAACCTGGTGCATGGTACGTATGGAACCGGCGTTACACGGGTTGCAGCAATGGCGCCTAAGAGATTGGTCCGGAAGGCTGTTGTGGCAGGGAGAGCTGGATACATCAGGTGAGTTCGTCAGGATCCCGCTGCTTGCAGCACCTGCAGGGGTGTATTTGTTGCAATGCTGGAGCGAAGGGAGTTTATCGGGGGCTGCCAGTTTGGTGCGGCAGTAAAATTGAGGTCTCAGGCAGAACATTTTGCTTAAAAATAGCCTGTAAGCCCACGAGTATCATTTACCTTTAACCTGAACAAAAAGCGCCACCGCCATGCAAACAGACAACTGGACTTATCCTGAATTTCATGCTTTTGTCATGCTCTATGCCGCCAATACAGACGGCCACATTACTACTGAGGAAGAAGCCCTCATAGCACC
>JAEUUS010000588.1 GCA_016787545.1 Saprospiraceae bacterium | reverse complement strand
GCGTTCCATATCCTTCTCCGCGTTCCATAAAAATCCGCGTTCTTTGTGTTCAAGTCGTAAGCCGTGTCCTTTTCCTCGCTGCCATTTTTGGTTTTTATCCTGCTCTTTTTTCCGTTGTATTTCGGGACGAAGGGACGTGTGCGTACCTGGGTATGCCTGCTTTCAAGTTATGTGTTCTATGGCTGGTGGGATTGGCGGTTTTTATCCCTGATCATCTTCTCTACTGTGATGGACTGGTGGTTTGGGCTTTGGCTCAGTTATCTGGATCGGCCGGAAGAAACCCGCAGGAGCTGGGAAAACGGCAGCCCGGTGCTGCAGCAATTCGGGGATGTTACCCAGTGGGTTGCAGGGATTGGCTTGAAACCCAAGTCGGTATTGTTACTCAGCATGGCGATGAACCTGGGCTTTTTAGGATTCTTCAAATACTTCAACTTCTTTGCCGACGGTCTGGCAGCCCTTGTAAGTTCCCTGGGCATGACGCCCTCCTGGACTACCCTGAACATCATCTTGCCCGTGGGTATTTCGTTTTATACGTTTCAAAGCATGTCGTACACCATAGACGTGTACCGAAAGGAAATTCCCTGGGAGCCTTCGCTGCTGAAATTTGCCACTTTTATTGCCCTTTTTCCCCAATTGGTAGCAGGGCCGATTGTGCGGGCGGCAGATTTTTTGCATCAAATGAATGAAGACAAGCGCTTCAACTGGCTGCGCTGGCATTCCGGTATGGGCCGTGTATTATGGGGATTTTTTAAAAAAATAGCGATAGCAGATTCTCTGGCGCCATTTGTAGAACAATGCTTTCAGGCTCCTGAAACTTTTGGCTCCATGCACTTGCTACTGGGGGTTGTGTTCTATTCTTTCCAGATTTACTGCGATTTTTCCGGGTATTCCGACATCGCCATCGGGCTGGCGCGCATGATGGGGTATGATTTTCCGGAAAATTTCAGAACGCCATATTTCTCCCGCAGTTTCAGTGAATTCTGGACCCGCTGGCATATTTCATTGTCTTCCTGGCTGCGGGATTATCTGTATATCCCGTTGGGCGGCAATCGTGGAGGCAAATGGGCTACGTACAGGAACAATATGCTTACTATGTTGCTTGGCGGGCTTTGGCATGGGGCAAATATTGCGTTTATTTTCTGGGGTTTTTTACATGGTTTGTACCTCATCCTCCAGCGTACCATAGCGCCGGTATGGCGTCATTTGGTGAGCACCCTTCGGTTGCCTGGAATGTTATCCGGAGGTCTGGAAATGGCAACTGTATATGCGCTCACCCTTTTGGCCTGGGTATATTTCAGAAGCGGCAGTGTAGGACTGGCCGGAGGGGATAGTTTCGGTACAGCTAACGCGGTATTAAGCGGTGTTTTTTCCGGAGAAGGGTTTCATTTTGGGGCTGTGATTAATAAATTTCAGGTGATCAAAGGCATGTTTTTGATCGGTATTCTGCTGACAGTGGAAATCAGCAATATCTGGTTTCACTGGAACCAGCTTCAGGTAGAGCGCCCTTGGGTGCGTGTAGGTTTGTTTTCGATATTGGCCTGGCTTTTGGCATTTTTAGGTAGTTTTGGGGCAAATACCTTTATTTATTTTCAATTTTAGGATCCCAGGCTAAAAATTCGACCCATCAACATCCATTTTTCACCCGGTTTGGCGCCGGGTA
>JAEUUS010000528.1 GCA_016787545.1 Saprospiraceae bacterium | reverse complement strand
GTTCAGTAGTGTGCCCTCTAACACATCAAAAATCCTTTCCATGATAAAGACAGTTAATCTGCACAAACTCTTTACCACCGACGAGGTTGAAACTACTGCCCTCAACGGCGTAAGCATAGAAATCCAGCCCGGCGAATTTGTAGCCATGATGGGTCCATCAGGCTGTGGCAAGTCTACATTGCTCAACATTCTGGGTTTATTGGACAACCCATCAGAAGGAGAATATTTTTTCTTCGGCACAGAAGTGGCCAAAATGAGCGAACGCAACCGTGCCAACCTGCGCAAAGGCAATATAGGCTTTGTATTCCAGTCGTTCAACCTCATTGATGAACTGAGCGTGTATGAAAACGTGGAATTGCCGCTACTCTACATGAAAACACCTGCTGCAGAGCGTAAAAAGAAAGTAGAAGCACAGCTGGAACGTATGAACATCATGCACCGCCGCAACCACTTTCCGCAGCAACTTTCCGGAGGTCAGCAACAGCGTGTAGCTATTGCCCGCGCCGTTGTAGCAGAACCCAAAGTGATCCTCGCCGACGAACCTACCGGTAACCTCGACTCCTCCAATGGTCTGGAAGTGATGAACCTGCTCACCCAGCTCAACCAAGGTGGTACCACCATTGTGATGGTAACCCACTCCCCACACGATGCCGGCTTCGCACACCGCGTCATCAATCTTTTCGATGGACGAGTGGTCACCGAAAATTTCCACGTGTGATGGGTCAAAATTGAAGTAATTAGTTGATTTTCATATGGAGAATTTGAAATCAGTTCAATTTTTAGATCTCATTTTTTTGCCTCATTCTACATGGTGCATCATATGGGGCTAAAGCCCCTGAATTCTTTTTCAACTGCATCCCCGTCCTGAAGGGCGGAGCAGTTTTCTTGATAATCCCCACCAAAACCAAGCTTAACGCTAACTCAAACACTCAGAAACCCAAACCCTCAAGCAATAAAACACTCAGGGGCCAACCGGCTGCCGGTATCACATAACCACCTGAAGAGCAGCTGTTATTATCCAAAATCCTGGTAGCCTGGTTGGCGACCCCTGGCCCCAAGCCCCTAAAGGGGGAGAAACCCAAGCCCCTAAAGGGGGAGAAGCCCAAGCCCCTAAAGAGGGCGAAACCCCTTTAGGGGTGCCATTTTAGTAGACAAAAAAAACAAAAACCGCGTAGCGGTTTCCAAAGAACCGCGTAGCGGTGACATTTTTGTATGATAGAGTTAAAGAACATTGAACGATATTATCCCACCGGAGCCGTAAAAACCTACGTACTCCGCTACATCAATGCGCACATTGCCGAAGGGGAATTTGTCAGCATCATGGGGCCCAGCGGTTCCGGGAAAAGCACTCTGCTACATATCCTGGGCATGCTCGACGAACCCACCGACGGGGAATACTGGTTCCTCGGCGAAGGTGTGCACAAGTTCAATGAACGCCGCCGCACCGAAATGTACCGGGAATACATCGGTTTTGTCTTTCAGGCTTACCACCTGATCGACGACCTGACGGTGTACGAAAACCTGGAAACACCTCTGATGTACAAAAAAGTGCCCTCCGGCGAGCGTAAAAGTCGCATCGCAGACATCCTCGACCGCTTCAACATGGTGGCCAAGAAGGATCTTTTCCCCAATCAGTTGTCGGGTGGTCAGCAACAGTTAGTGGGCATAGCCCGGGCATTGATCGGAAGGCCGAAGCTGATTCTGGCGGATGAGCCAACCGGCAATCTGCAAAGTCCGCAGGCCAGAGAAATCATGGAAATTTTTAAAACCCTGAACAAGGAAGATGGTGTCACCATCATTCAGGTAACCCACTCTGAAGAAAATGCCCGTTACGGCAATCGTATCCTCCACCTGAAAGACGGAAGGGTGGAAAATGAAGAATTGATTAAAGACGGAGCTGTTTCATGAGTATTTTTCACCGCAGAGGCACGGAGGGTTTTAGTGACGGGGTGACTGCCAGTTACCCCGTCACTAAAACCCTCCGCGACTCTCCGTCTCTGCGGTGAAAACATGACGCTCTCATAACCTGAAAACAAAAACACCATGCTATCACATCACCTGTTGCTCGCCCTGCGCAACCTTCGTCGCCGCGCATTCTTTTCCGCTGTCAACATTACCGGACTGGGTGTTGGACTGGCTACATGCTGGCTCATCGGGCTGTATGTTTGGCATGAAAAAAGTTTTGACCGTTTTTTCCCTCATGCAGACCGCATTTGTGCCGTTGCACTGGATTTGAAAATGGGTGAAGATGAAGGCAAAACCACCAATACCCCACCGCCGCTTGGTCCCCGGCTGGCTGCAGATTTTCCGGAAATTGAATTCGCCGCACGTACATTTTACCTGCAGGAAAGCAACGTTCGGCTGGAAAAACCCGGACAAGCGCCTCTTTCTTTTGCAGAAACCGGCGCTTACGCAGCAGATACCTCATTCCTGGAATTATTCGATTTCCCCATGCTGGAGGGCGATCCGGCAACTGCCCTGGATCACTCCCGAAACCTCGTGCTGAGTGAAAAGGCCGCTCAAAAATACTTCGGAAAAAATTCTGCCATGGGTCAAACGCTTTTGATCAACGACCGGCCATTTACCGTTTCCGGCGTAGCAAAGCAGTTGCCCGCAGCCTCCACCGTACAATTCGATTTCCTGGTTCCAATGGCTGATTTTAAAGTCGTGGAGCGCTTTTCCTGGTCCTGGATTTGGTTGCAGGTAGACACCTGGGTGCGTTTGAGAGAAGCGGCAACTCCGGCCAGCCTGGCTGCACTTGAAGCTAAATTCCCGGCTATGGTGCGCAAACACGCGCCTGCGGCATTCGAACGCATCGGGCAGAATTTTGAAGAACAACTTCGCAAAGGCGACCGTTGGAATGTGCAACTTTTAACCCTGCCATCCTTACATCTGGATCATCCCAACCTCAGCAGCCGACTCACCACCCTGGGCGACGGCACTCAGGTGATGATGTTTGGTATCATTGGTCTGCTGATTCTGATTCTGGCCAGTATGAACTTTATGAACCTGACCACTGCGCGCGCCTCCACCCGCGCCAGAGAGGTGGGTGTAAGGAAAGCCCTGGGCTCCGACCGCGGCACGCTTGTGGGACAATTCCTGACGGAATCCATGTTGTACAGCGGTTTGGGTATGGTACTGGCCACCGTTCTTGCCGGAGCAAGTCTGCCCTTGTTTAATCAGTTAACCGGGCTCGAATTGGGCATTAGTCAGCTTTTTGCCTGGCAAAACCTGGGTCTGGTTGCTGGATTAACCGTCTTGACCGGCTTATTGGGCGGCTTGTACCCTGCTTTTTTCCTGTCGAAATTTCAATCCGGAAAGGTGCTCAAAACGAATGCCGGCAGCATCAAAGGTGGCCATGCCGGTGTCCGAAACGGTCTGGTGGTGTTCCAGTTTTCCGCTACCATTGCTCTGATGTTGTGTTCGTGGCTGGTTTTGCGGCAGCTGGAATTTGCCCAAAAAAGTTCACCGGGGTTAAACCGGGAACATGTGTTGGTATTACCGGTTCTCCGCAACCTCGAAAATCCGACAGAGGTAGAGTCTTTCCGCCAGCAGATTGCCCAGCTTCCGGAAGTCAGCGCTGTATCCAGGGCCACTTTTTTGCCCTCTCTGGGAAGTTTCGGCGATTTTTATGAGCCTGAACAGGGTGAACAAAACCGGGCGGTTACTTCGAACCTCCTGCTGTCTTCCTATCTGGGCGATACCCGCCTGGTTCCTGCGCTTGGTTTAGACATCATTGCCGGGAGGAATTTTCAGGACGATACGGGGCTGGGTGATTCCTGTTCGGTTATTCTGAATGAAGCAGCGGTTCGTGCTATTGGGTGGGAAAATCCCATTGGCAAATGGCTGCGTTATCCCGGCAACCAAAACCAACGGTTTCAGGTGGTAGGAGTTATGCGCGATTTCCACCTGGGTTCTGTGCGCACCGCCATTGAACCGGCCGCCATTTTCCACCATTCTTCCAATACTTATAAGGTTTATGCCTCCTACCTGGCGGTCAGGATGCAACCTGGAACAGAAAAGACTTGTATTGAAAAAACCGGAAAACTCTGGGCTGCCGCTATTCCAAACGCGCCATTCCAGTACGATTTTCTGGATGAGTCTTTCGCCAGAATATATCGTTCAGAAGCCAAAATGGGCGCTGTATTGAGCGTATTCACTGGTTTGGCATTGTTTATTGGCTGTTTGGGATTGTTTGCTCTGGCTGTATTTACCTCAGAACAAAGAACCAAGGAAATTGGGGTGCGCAAGGTACTTGGCGCAAGTGTGGCCAGCGTAACGGCCCTGTTAGCCCGCGATTTTATTAAACTGGTGGTGATCGCTATTTTCATAGCCTCCCCGGTTGCCTACCATTTTATGCATCAATGGCTTTCTAACTTTGCCTATCATGTGGATATTCAAGCCTGGATGTTCGTGGTGGCAGGTTTAGCAGCCATCATCATTGCGTTCCTCACCGTTAGTTTCCAAAGCATCAAAGCCGCTCTGGCAAACCCTGTGCAATCACTTAGAAATGAATGAGCTATGATTTCGAACAATCTCAAACTTGCCTTTCGCAACCTGCGTAAACAAAAAGGATTTGCGATCATCAATATCCTCGGGTTGTCCGTTGGGATAGCCTCCGTATTGCTCATTTTCCGAATGGTGCAGTTTGAACTGGGGTTCAATAAAAACTTCAGGCACTACGACCGCATCGTGCGCGTATGCACGCAGGAGAAAGGACTCGAAGGCCAGGAGAGTTTCACCCGTGGTGTGCCTATCCCGGCTATGTCGGAGATTAAAAACACCATCACCCAGTTTGCGGCTACCAGTCGCATCAAGGAAAACTGGCCTACCGTTCTGGTACCCAATCCCGGTGGCGGAGCACCACTCAAAAAATTCAACACCGAAGAAGGTGAAATTGCCCTTTTTGCGGAGCCAGCTTTTCTGGACATTTTTGATTTTGGCTGGCTGGCCGGCAATCAGGGCAATATTCTGAAAGAACCAAACACCCTGGTTTTAAGTCAGAAAATGGCTGAAAAATGCTTTGGAAGCTGGCAAAATGCCGTTGGTCAAACCCTGCTCATTGACAACGAGCCCATGATGGTGCAAGGCGTAATCACCAATGCTCCGCCACAGTGCGACTTCCCCATCAATATGCTGATTTCCTATCAAACGCTGATCAGCAGTCCGGATAAATATGAGTACCGGGATGATTGGGGCAGCACCAGTTCCAACGACCAGATTTTTGCGCTCCTGAACAACCCAGCACAATTCCAGGAAGCCAATGTAGCCGTGGAAAAAGTGGGCAAAAAGCAATATGTAGATGAAAGTGGCGGACAAAGTTCCTACAAAGGACACCTGCTGCAACCACTTGCCGGAATGCATTACGACGACCGTTTCGGCACTTTTGCCACCCATGTGATTTCCAAAAGCAGGCTTTGGGTGCTCTCCTCTATCGGCTTGCTGATATTGCTGATGGCCTGTTTCAATTTCATCAACCTGTCTACCGCACAAGCCCTGCGCCGCTCCAGGGAAGTGGGTGTGCGCAAAACCCTGGGAGGCAGCCATGCCGCTCTTTTTGGCCAGTTCATGTCTGAAACAGCCATGATTGTTGGTTTTTCTGTGCTATTGGGCACACTTATAGCCTGGTTGGGATTACCCCTGCTGGAACGCATTTCAGAAGTGCCTACCGATTTGCCTTTCCTGAACCAGCCTGTACTGTGGATATTCATTTCAGCTCTGGCGCTGGTGGTTACCCTGTTGTCCGGTTTTTACCCGGCACTGGTGCTGGCTGGTTTCAACCCCATCAAAGCTCTGAAAAACGACCTTTTCAACCAGGCTTCCAGCGGAAACGGGTTGCGCAAGGGCCTGGTGGTGATGCAGTTTCTGATTGCCCAGGCATTGATTGTGGGAACCATTATTACCCTCGGTCAGCTGGATTACCTGCGCAATATGGACATGGGTTTTCGCAAGGAACTGGTGTATACCTTCAATATGGCAGGCGACAGCATAGCGCAATCCCGTATGAGCGGGTTCAAGCAACGGCTCCTGCAAATTCCCGGCGTAGAGTCGGTATCGTTCAGTTCCGACCAGCCTTCTTCAGGCAGTACCTGGATGACCAATTTCGCCGTGGGAAGAGGCACTGATTACCAGCGGTTTAACACAACGATCAAATACGGTGATGCTGACTTTTTGCAGACTTACGGGATGAAAATGGTGGCTGGCCGCTGGCTGGAACCCAGCGATACCGTGAAGGAATATGTGGTGAATGAAACCATGGTTAAAAAACTGGGCATTGCCAATCCGGAAGAAATTCTGCAAAAGGAGCTGCGGATGGGCAGCGGTAAATGGCGCAAAATTGTAGGCGTGATTCAGGATTTTCACGCGCATTCAGCCCACCGCGAACTGGAACCCATGACCCTGAGTTCCAACCTGGAGCGCTTTTATGTAACCGGCGTTAAAATCAAACCCCAAAACATCAAAGCCACCACCGAAGCCATCCAAAAAGTGCATGATGAAACCTTTGCGGAACAGGTGTTCGATGCTTCGTTTTTTGACGAGCAGATTGCGGATTTTTACCTGGATGAAAACCGTTTTTCCGACACCTGTAAAGGTTTCGGCGCCATAGCCATCTTTATTTCCTGCCTGGGATTGCTGGGGCTTGCTACTCATGCCGCCCAGCGCAGAACCAAAGAAATTGGTATTCGCAAGGTGCTTGGCGCAGGTGTAAGCGGTATCACCATGCTGCTGGCCAAAGACTTTCTCAAACTCGTGCTGATAGCCATTGTAATCGCTTCGCCATTGGCTTATTATCTGATGGATAAATGGTTGCAGGATTTTAGCTATCGTATTAATATTCAATGGTGGATGTTCGTACTGGCGGGTTTTGTAGCCATTTTAATCGCCTTCCTGACTGTCAGCCTCCAAAGTGTCAAGGCAGCTTTGGCCAATCCGATTAAGTCGCTGAGGAGTGAGTGAGGGCTATGCCAAATTGTGAAAATTATCCCAGCTAGGAGACTTTGCCCCGTTCTTTAGGGCGGGGATTCAGGGTCACAATGAGTTGGAGGGGCTTTAGCCCTTACATTATATGGGGCTGAAGCCCCTCCAATTATTATTAATATTCCCCGCCCTAAAGGGCGGGGCAAGGTGCCATTCTGGCTATTACTCAGACTAACATCTTAAACCATGCCCTATACGATCCTACACTTTCTGCGCAGCCTTCGCCGGCACAAAGCATTCACGGCCATTAATTTTGCCGGTTTGACCATCGGCATCACAGCAGCGTTGTTGTTGTTCAGGTATGTGCGGCATGAATACGCCTACGACCGTCAAAGTCCGCATGCTGCCAACATCTGGCGCGTGTACAATTATACCGCCGATGGCAGTACGGTCATTACCAAAGATGCCAATACCCACAGCGCTGTAGGCCCAACGCTTCAGCAATTATTGCCGGAAGTGACGGATTACGCCCGCCTGTATTGCGGCAGTAGTCCGGAAGTAGTGGCGCTGGTGGAACAACAGCCATTTGAGTTGGAACGCTGTTTCATGACCGACCCCGGGTTTCTGCGGATGTTTCCGCAAAACCTGCTGCAAGGCGATCCAAATACTTGTCTACATCAGCCCAATCAGGCATTAATCACCCAAAGTCAGGCCCGGAGAATCTTCGGGGAAGCTCCTGCTCTGGGAAAAATACTCCGGATCAGCAATGGCATGATGGCCGGACAATACACTGTAGCAGCTGTGGTAGCTGATCCGCCGTCAAACACCCACCTGAAATTCGACCTACTGCTTTCCTATGCCACCCGTTATTCCACCGGCCATCAGGATAATTTTGACTCCTACTGGGATTACAATTATGTACAACTCGCGCCCGGCGCCAACCCGGAAAAGGTGCGGCAGGAACTGGCTAAAATCAACCAAAACCAGCTTAAAGACGCCGGTATTGCCCTGGATATTCAGCGTTTCACCGATATACACCTGCATTCCGATCTCACCTACGAACTGGAGCCTAACAGTCAGGCCCGAACGGTGCAGTTCCTCGGTTTGATCGGCTTGTTAATCCTGGGCATTGCCCTGATCAATTACATCAATCTGGCGGGCGCCTTTGCGCAGGAGCGCGCGAAGGAAGTAGGCGTGCGAAAAGCCATAGGCGCCAACCGGAGCAATCTGGTGGCACAATTCCTGGCAGAGCATCTGGTGCTTTGTCTTGCAGCACTCGGCCTGGCTACAGTGTTGTATATGCAGCTTCAACCCGCTTTTGCCCAACTGGCCGGCATTTCCCCCGACACCACCGTTGATCCCGGTTTTTGGGCCACAAGTGTTGGTGTGGTAACCGGTATGGCCATCCTGGCTGGTTTATACCCCGCTTTGGTGTTGTCGGGGTTCCGCCCTTCAGAAGCACTTCGGGGTCGGTTTGGACCTATGAAAGGCAGTTTTTTGCGCAAAAGTCTGGTTACCACGCAGTTTATCTGTTCGGCAGGGCTCATTTTCGGCGTTTTGGTGGTTGGTCGGCAATTGCAGTTTTTACAGCAACACGAGCTGGGTGTTTCGCTGGATCAGTTGGTTTCTGTGCGTTTTACAGGCCAGAGAGATTCCTTAAGCATGCGCAAACTGGAAGTGCTCCAGCAAAAATGCCTTCAGATCCCGGGCGTCAGCGGTATGGCCTTTTCCAGCATTGTGCCTGGTTTGGGGGTCAATAGTATCAGCGGCAGCAATCGGCCACTGCATTGGACGCAACAACCCGATTATGCGCGCATTACGTCCTATTTTGTAGAAGCAGATGAACAATTTTTCTCCTTGTTTGGGGTAAAAATGTTGGCAGGAACCCATAAGTATTATACAGACCGCAGCGCCCGGTTCCGACATGTTACCTTGAATGAAACCATGCGCAAAGCCTTGGGATTCCCCACACCTGAAGCTGCTATTGGACAGGAAATTGCCTACGAAAACAGCGAAGGCGGGGCCACTATGGTAGTTGGCGCCGTCGTGGAGGATTTTCACATCGAAAGCTTGAAAAACACCCCAAAACCCACATTGTACTACTGTTTTTCGCCCGAAGAGTTGCCGTATACCACCTTAAAAATACATCCGGAACAAATGCAGTCTGCCCTGGCAGCAGTGCAGCAAAACTGGTTAGCGTTGTACCCGGATCAGCCGTTCAGGTATTGGTTTTTGGACGAGAATTTTGCCCGTCAATACCGGCAGGAGTCCAGATTCGGCGCTTTATTTGGCGTTTTTGCCGGTCTGGCCATTGCTATTTCCTGTCTGGGATTGTTGGGCCTTACGGCGTTTCAGATGCAGCGGCGCAAAAAAGAAATTGGCATCCGCAAGGTTCTGGGCGCCGGCATACTCAGTGTTACCACCCTGCTTACCCGCGATTTTTTGCAGTTGGTTTTGCTGGCAGTTATGGTAGCCTCCCCGATCTCGGCCTGGTTGATGCGGCAATGGCTTGAGGCTTATGCCTACCGGATTGACCTGGAGGCCTGGATGTTTTTGGTATCGGGCTTGGTGGTGGTGCTGGTAGCCTTAGGCACGGTATTGTATCAAAGTATCCGTGCGGCTATGGAAAACCCGGTAGAGAGCCTGAGGAGTGAGTGACATGCCGGACATTTTGGTTTCAGATCTA
>JAEUUS010000504.1 GCA_016787545.1 Saprospiraceae bacterium | reverse complement strand
GCAAGCGGAAATATGAAATGGTTGAAACGTTTTGGCGCTACGACCGCAGATGGACAATTTGTCAGAAATGAACGGTTCCTGAAATTCGTGCTCAGCACTGATGGCCACGTGCTGGCAGTGGGCACGCGCACCCCTAATCAGACCAATAACTATACTGATGCAGATGTGGCGGTAGCTAAATTTGACCTGGATGGCAACGAGATATGGCGCGTGTACTTTGATTGGGATAAGACGGATAATGGCCTGGGAATCACCGCATTGCCTGATGGCGAAATGATTATATGCGGAAATACCAACAGCCGGAACGAGGATGCCCAACTGGATGGCTTTTTGATGAAACTGGATGCCAATGGAGTCATGCAATGGCAGAAAACCTATGGCGATGAGGTTGTAGAAGATTGGCTGTATGGAGTAGCCCTTTCCTCCAACCAAACCATTATTGCCACCGGCACCTCACAATTGCCCAGTGTTGGAAATCGCGTGTGGGCTTTGCAGACGGATCTGGATGGCAACCAGTTGTGGTCAAAAACTTTTGGCCCGAATGCCATCAAAGGTTCCGCCATCGCGGCCCTCGCAAACGGGCATATGGGTATTGCCGGAATGGGATACAGTTCGGCCACCAGCCTCGATAATTTAGTGATGGAACTCGATGATCAGGGCCAGGAAATCTGGACCGAGAACTTCTTTTCGCCGGGTCCGCTGCCGGTACCTGACGAACTGTTTGATATCATTCCTTGTCAGGAAGGAGGATATGCCGCCGTTGGCTTGTCGGGAGTGGATCCATTTGATGGATTTTATGTGTTGCGGGTAAACGCCAACGGGCAGGCGCAAACCATGACCGCTTTATACGATGGAGCGCCTTTTTCTGAGTTTGCCAATGGCTTAACCCACACCAACGATGGCGCCATCCTGGTATGTGGCAGCAGACTCAAACCCGGGGGCGATTATGATCTTATTTTGCATCGTATAGAAGGATGGAATTGCTCGGCTGTTACCAGCACATCTACTTCTGAAGTAAAGGCTGTGGAGGTACAGGTTTCTCCCAATCCAGCCAGTCAGTGGGTGCAGATACAATTGGGCGCCAAAGAAGCGGTAAGCGGCATGATAACCTTGTTTGATGCCTCCGGCAAACAGGTTTTAAGCGAAACCATCACCGCAGCTTCGTTTCAATTAAACGGTAAAGACCTCCCAAGAGGAACTTATTTTTACCAAATACAGCTGGAAAAAGCCGGAATAAGCACCGGAACTATTGTTTTTCAATAAACTTTCACCAAAACACTAACACACTCAACTCATGAATATCCTTTTCCGTACTTCGCTCCAACTATCAGGATTCTTTCTCCTGATGCTTCTATCCACGTTTGCAGAGGCTCAATGCCCCATTATCTGCAAGGATGAATTGATTGTGTACGTCCCTTCCGGTGGTTCCTATGAACTATTGCCGGAGGTGCTGGCAGGTGGCGATTTAAGCGTTATTTGTCCTAATGGCGTCCTGAGTACTCAAGCAAGTATTAGTGGCAACTGGCAACCTGCTACAGGCAACATAACTTTTAACGACTCGCATGTGGGTCAGTTTTTTCAATGCAGGATTCGGGATCAGGTTACCGGCAATTCTTGCTGGGGCTTGGTGGAAGTAGCCGGCCAGGCGCCGGCAAACGACACCATTCATTTCCGTTTAAGTGCGGAATTGTGGTCAGACGCTCGTCCACTCAACGGCGCCACGCTGGTATTCCAGCCCATCAATTCAGCTTTCCCTTACACACCTATGGTGTTTACTTTGGATGAAGACGAAAATGGGGTAGATATGGCCATTGTGCCCACCGATTATCTGCCTGGTACCACTTTCAGTTATGGCGCCATGATGCCGGATACAGGTTATGCAAACGGGGTGAGTATTTTGGATATGTGTAAAATGTCAAGGCATATTCTGGGTATTGAACCTTTGCCTACACCGTATTCCATGATTGCGGCAGATATCAATAAGTCGGGCTCCATCACCACTTTTGATATTGTGGAAGGCCGGAAACTACTACTGAACATCTACAACCAATTCCCTAATAACAACGCCTGGCGCTTACTACCCGACTATTGCGGGTTTCCAAACCCGAACAACCCGTTTCAGCAAAACTGCGTTTCAGAAATCAGTCTGGACGAATTGTTGGCTCTGGATAATGACACCGCACGGATATATGCTGTCAAAATCGGCGATGTAGATGGAGATGTGCAGATTCAGGGAACGCCAACGCCCAATTTAGGCGCCATTGACTCCATCACGATGCTGATTCCGCAGGGCACTATTCAGGCCAATACGCCAGTGGCTGTGCCTGTAAAACTGGATAAAGATTTTGTTTTCGGTGGATTGCAAATGTTGATCAAACTGGCCCCTTCTATCATTCAATTCGATTCCATTACGCCAGGGGGGATACCTTTTACCTCTTCTGCTGGTCTGGCGTCATACAATCAGGCAGAAAGTGAATTGCGGGTGGTTATGTTTAATCAAATCCCAACTAATTCCACAACCATTCCGGCCAATGAGCCCCTCTTTTACATCCACCTGAAAAGCACACAAACGGTTCAATTGCAGGATGTTATGCAGTTGAATACCAGCGACCCGCAAACGCCATCCCTGCTGATGGGCAACAACTGCTCAGGAGGATTCAACATGGGGTATACCTATGCCGGGTTTGTGCCGGTGCATACCCCGCTGGCCAAAGGAGTGTTGCTCAATCCGCCAAGCCCCAATCCGTTTACCCACCACAGCTGGATGGAGATATCGCTGGAACAACAGGAAAATGTACTGCTCGAAATTGCCGACCTCACCGGCCGTATCCTGCACGCTGAAACCCGTCAGCTTGGCCCCGGCGTCACCCGCTGGGAACTTCCCGTGGAGAAAATCCCCGCCAACAGCATGTGCCTATGGCGATTGGTGATTGCCGGGAAAAGTGCGAGTGGAAAGTTGGTGAGAAAGTGATTCGCCGATTCACCGCTAAGTACGCAAAGTGCGCGAATCACTCTTAGCGCACTTTGCGTACTTAGCGGTGAATTTTTCAAGTGCATGCTATTTTCCCCACCCTGTTCGCATGCCTCCCACCTTCAAATTCGGTGCTGAGGAAAATGCGCACCATGGCCTGGGCGAGGATCTCCGGCACAAAACGCGCCGGCAGGGCAATGACGTTGGCATCGTTGTGCTGACGCGCCAGCGAAGCCAGCTCTTCCGTCCAGCAAATGGCACAACGTATTTGCTGATGCTTGTTGGCCGTAATGGCCACACCATTAGCGCTGCCGCAAAGCAGCACCCCACGGTCGGCCTGACCACTTTCCACTGCTTCTGCCACCGGATGCGCAAAATCCGGATAATCCACTGAATCCAGTGAATGGGTGCCAAAATCAAGCACCATATGCCCCTGTGCCTGAAGCATGGAGATAATTCCTTCCTTGTATGGGAAACCTGCGTGATCGCAGCCGATAGCTATTTTCATTTTTTTTGACGGTAGACGGTGGACGGTGAACGATGGACGATGGACGATGGCACGACGGGCGGCACTTCTGGATTTCCTTCTCTAACCCAGACACAACGCTCGTCGTGCCATCGTCCATCGTTCATCGTTCATCGTAAGCCGTTATTAAAGAATCGTTGCCTTTGCTGCATCCAATATAGCCCGGCACTCAGCCAAACTGGGCGATTGGGCATAAACCCGGAGCACTGGCTCTGTGCCGCTGGCGCGGATCATGACCCATTTTTCATCGCCGAACAGGAATTTCCAGCCGTCGGTATCTTCCACAGCTTTTACTTTATAGGAGCCAAAGGCCGTATAAGCACGGTCTTTGCACATTTTGATCACATTTTGCTTCTGCGCCTCGGTGATGTGCAAATCGTCGCGGTCGAAAGCGAACTCGCCTACCTCTTTGTACACCTCCTGCACCAGCTGCTTGAGGGTTTTGCCGGTGCGGGCCATGAATTCGAAGATCATCAGACCAATCCACACACCGTCGCGCTCCGGAATATGACCTTTTACGGCCAGGCCGCCGGATTCTTCGCCGCCTACCAGCACATCCTCGTTGGTCATGATCTCGGCAATGTACTTGAAACCAACCTTGGTGATCTCGTACGGCAGCCCGAATTTTTCGGCCATTTTTTTGAGCTTGTCCGTTACAGAGAACGTAAACACCACTTTACCAGTCATGCCTTTGTACTTGTGCAGGTACAACAACAACAGCAACAGGATGTGGTGACTGTCTACAAAATTGCCATCCTCATCATAGAGTCCGATCCGGTCGGCATCGCCGTCGTTGGCCAAGCCTGCGGTAATTTTCGGGTTCTTTTTGATGGTTTCGCTCAGGAGCAGGAGGTTGCGGTGGATGGGCTCCGGCGCTTGTCCGTGCATGCCCGGGTTGTAGTCGCAATGCAGGAACACACAGCGCGGGAGCAGTTTTTTCACGGCATTCTGGCCGGCGCCATACATGGCATCGTAGGCAATTTTGCCAGCAGAAGCCTTGATCAGTTTCAGATCGAAGCTGCGACGGGCATGTTTGAGGTAAATACCTTCCAGATCAGCCTCCTTGAGCAGGTTGCGCTCGCGCAGGTCGTTGAGCGATGGCAGTTCCTTGAGCGAACACTCGTCGGGGATCAGGTTTTCCACCTCTGTCACTTCAGCCGGGATCATAGGGCCGCCATAGGCCGCTTTGAGTTTGTAGCCGTTGTAGGAAGGCGGGTTGTGGCTCGCTGTGATCACAATACCCAGCGACGCCTTGAGCTTTACCACACCCAGCGAAACCATGGGCGTGCTCACAAAACCCTGGCTGGCAATATGGCACTGAATGCCATAAGCCCCCAAAACGCGCGCCGTGGTTGATGCAAACAACAAACCACCGAAGCGACAATCGTATCCGATCACGGCGCGCTTCATTTTGTGTTTTTTCATGTAAATAGCGGTGGCCTCCGCCACGCGCTTCACGTTATCTACCGTAAAATCGTCGGCGATAATAGCTCGCCAACCGTCAGTACCGAATTTAATTGGAACAGCCATGTTGAGTGTGTTGGTGTTTTAGTGTTTTGGTGTTTTGGTGTTTTAGTGTTTTGGTGTTTTGGTGTTTTGGTTGGTATGCGGGTGGGTATTACCACTAAGACACTAAGGGCACTAAGGGAAATCCTTCTTAGTGTCCTTAGTGTCTTAGTGGTAAAAAAATCCTTCAACCTCCATTCCAATCCCCAGCCTAACGCCCAACCAAAGCACTAAAACTCCGAAACACTAAAACACCAATCATCGGCAAAAGTATTTGTTCAAAACGTACTTTCGCGCTTTGAATCTGTATTTTAATCAGGAAAAAATCTTGCAGGACACATACCGACATAAGGGTCAACGAAAACGCATGGTGGAGGCGCTCCGGCAGCGGGGCATCCAGGACGAAGCGGTGCTGGCAGCCATGGCTGCGGTGCCCAGGCATTTCTTTCTGGAAAAGGCTTTTGAGGAACACGCCTACGAAGACAAGCCTTTCCCCATTGGCTGCGAGCAAACCATTTCACAGCCGTTTACGGTAGCTTATCAAACGGTGTTGCTCGATATTAAAAACGGAGATCAGGTGCTGGAGATAGGCACCGGCTCCGGATATCAGGCGGCTATCCTGGCGGTGCTGGGCGCCAAAGTGTTTACCGTGGAACGCCAGGAGACTTTATACTTCCAAACTAAAAAACTGCTCGAAACCCTGGGCTTTAAAACCGTAAAATGTTTTTTCAAGGATGGCTCCAAAGGACTTCCGGAAAAAGCCCCGTTTGATAAAATTGTGGTAACAGCCGGCGCCCCCGTGGTGCCTGAACCCCTGAAAGAACAATTAGCCATTGGCGGCATCCTGGTGATCCCGGTAGGCGAATCGGTGCAAAAGATGCTGCGCATCAAACGTATTTCAGCCATCGAGTACCAGGAAGAGCGCCTGCATGATTTCAGGTTTGTGCCTTTTTTGGAGGGGGTGGAAAGGAAGTAAGGGTTGGGGGTGGGTATAAACGGGTGGATAAGACGAGATAGGAGAAACACATTTTACATTTGCTATAATTTGGGGTTTGCTTTACCTTTACTCTGGAGATTTGGAGGCTCGTAAATATATGAGTTGCGCAAATGGCTGGTTTAGATGCTTTGATCAGAGATTTGTGCGTTATTTTCCGCCCTTCGCCAAGCCGTTAAGCGTTATTTGCAACCTTAAAGACCATACAGTCTTAAAAAAGAAAATGAAATGACATTCAACGAACTTTTACAAATTGCGGGTATCTTGATTGGTTTCCAAATAACAATTTTTACATTTAGAATGACAAGAGAACTCACTTTGAAAAGAAAAAAAAGATGGTTTCCATTGCCCGATTTTATTAACTTACTGTCAGTTTTAATTACAGTAATATTTGTATTTCTTTATCCTTTAAAGAATATGGAAACTTTTGATTTAAAGACATGTCAAAAACTATTTGGGTTTGCAATTCTACTATTCATAATTTACCCATTTGCATTAATTGGTCATTATGAGTTCTTCACAAAATCGTCAAAAAGAATAAAAGACCAAAAATATCTTACTAGTCAAGAATTAATCGTAATGATTATTGGCAGCATTGTATCCATTTTATATTTAGCAATATGACAAAAAAAAGAAATATTTTATTCGTATGTATTGGAAATACTTGCCGAAGCCCTATGGCTGAGTGTATTGCAAAGTATATGTTTCGAAATGTAATAATCTCAAGTTGCGGTATTTGTGTTGACTCCGACCAGATTAGCAGCGAAGCGATTAAAGTTATAAAAGACAAACTTAAAATTGATTTAACAAATAGAGCTCCAAGAGATATTTACTTAGTAAATTTAACAGACATTAACACAATTTATTCTCTTGACAAAAAAGTCACAGAATACATTAAGAGTTATACGGATTTTAAAGGAAATCTTGTTGAAATATTAATTGAAGACCCATATAACAAACCTATAGAAAAATATTATGATACTTACAATGAACTATTTAACGAATTGACCAACATTGAAGCGGAACAAGGAGGCATATAACAAGGGTTTAAATGCAGCAGGGAAGAAGTATTAATTCATCTTTTGTACTTATATACAGCTTTTATGGTTTATTGAACATATGTGCTTCTAATCCTCCACTTCGTCTAGCCCCAGAACGTTACCTGTCGGGTTAAAAGACGACACCGAAACAGAAACAAATGGAATTCATAAAACGACTTTTCAAATTAATCAAAAAGCCAGGTGACAGATGGGCCATGTTTAGCCCTTCAAAATCAGAAGTGGAAGCATTGCTCGTATCTATTGGAGAACTGACTATAGAAGACGATTTTATAAAAATTGAACACTATCCATTTGAGCCTTCTATTGCCTATAGACAACAAACCTTTAAGGCAAATCAAATAGACGACATAGACTTTAAGTCATATCCACCTACTTTCAGGGTAGGCAACGAACTCATTTATTTAACCGCTGAAAAGAAAATCGAGCTCGAAGCATTTGCTAAAAGAAACAATATCAAGACAATTGAACGTCCAATGATTTGGGCCTGGATTCTTGAACCGTTTTTAGATACTGAGTTTACAACAGAAAAGGACCAAAGGCTAACAAATCTTTTAGAAAGTTATGGTTTGAGCATTAACCAGGTAAAATTGTTAAGGGCAGAAGTGGAAACTCAAATGTTGAAATATAACTTTGACACCATGCTTTGGGAATGGGGCGGCTTTGACGCTTCAGATGTGCTCAAAGCAATGCGGACAAAATATAACAAAGACGAATTTAAAGATTTTTACAAACGAGTTATGGAGATTGCATTATTAACAAAAAAACAGACGAATGAATGAAGCCCGAACAACTCAATCCAAAAAGTCCAGAGAAACATAAAAGCCCCATCCCCTACCCCGGAAACCTAAACAAACAAATCCCCACCAAACCCGGCCACCAATACCCCACTAAATACACGAGACTGGTAAACAGGTCGTGGTTAAAAATGACCCCACAATAGACTATGGCCAAACACAGCACCGCAAGCAAAACCACTGCACGTTTTTGCCACACGGGCCAGGGTTTGGGGATCACCTGCGCCACGAGCCACGCCAACACAAAAACAAAGGGCCAGCTCCAGGTCAAATTCCACTGAACAACTTGCCAATAGTACAAGCGGCCACCGTACAGGGAGCTCCAAAAATTTTCACTGCTCATCGGTATGATCAGATAAATCAGGGTGATACTAAGCAGGAGTCCTGTGAGCCACACTTTGAGGGCAAAATACCAGATGGCGCGATTTCTCATGTCAGGCGGCTTTGGAAGGCTGATTTTTGTCCAGCAAGGCCGTCAGCAGCCCGTATCCCATCCAAAAGATGCCAGACAACAGCACGCTCACGCCTATCGCCCGGGCCAGCTCCGGCCATGAGCTGAGGGTAGAGAGCAGATCGGCCAGCAGGGCATCCGGCCGGGTGAATATATCCCAGGAATTCCAGCGCTGAAACCGACCTAACCAGATGCCAAATCCGCTGAGGGCTATGGCGCCGCCTATCAACCATTGCGCCCAACGAGCCGACAGTCTGGCTGTCAGCGCCTGCTGCATGTGGTGCAAGGAAAGCAAGCCGAGCAAGAGTCCGGTCCCGGCAAAGGAGAACAACAGCGCCAGGTCAAACCAGAGCGGCACCGGCGGCTTGTGTTTCAGGTGCAAAAAATCTGTAACAATATAGGGTGCATTGGGCAGGAACAGCAGCCACAGGACAAATACCCCCGCCAACACCCAGGCGCTGGCGCGCTGCGTTTGCAGCTGGTCAAACCTGCGGGCAGCCACAAAGGGCGCCCAGGCCAATATCAGGTTCCAGATGAGGAAAATGTAAGTGACTCCTCTGGCATCTACAAAAGCCTGCCAGGAAGCAACATCCGGCATGGTGTAGTAGCGATAAGTAATCCGGGCCAGCACCAGCAGCACACAGCAGCCGGAAGCCAGCAGTAACATTTGGGAAATGCGGTCTTTTTGCATGGGTTTTTACTTTTATTCCTTTGTTGGCGTCATTGCCATAGTCGTTAGGTTTGGCCTTAGTTATACAACAGTTTTGCCAAAAATCTCGCTCCGCCGTAGCTGTTGGCGGGGACGCCAACAGCGGAAAGGAAATCGTCAAACTGAGTGAATTTCCCATGGTGAGCGCACATGGTACTATGTGGGTAGTTTGGTTAGAAAATACGTTACCCCCTAATACGACGTGAGTTGTCATCCCGGGAACCGGGATCTACACAAGCCCGGCCAAACACGATGCTTTTGACCAGGGATAAACACGAAATCTGGCTTGTGTAGGTGCCGAGTACTCGGCATGACAATTCACGTTTTTTTTATTCCGTTGTTGGCGTCCTCGCCAACAACCACGGCAGGGACGGCATCCGTCTTTAAAAGAAGCCCAATTTACTTTCCGGTATTCATTTTCAACAAATGCTCCAGCGCATCCAGGTGTTCCTTAAAAGCCGCTTTCCCTTTTTCGGTTGCGGCATAGGTGGTTTGCGGACGCCTTCCCACAAACTGTTTGCGGTATTCCACATACTCGGCGGCCTCCAGGGGCTTCATGTGACTGGCCAGGTTGCCATCTGTGAGGTTGAGCAATTCCTTCAGCGTATTGTAGTCCACCCAATCGTTCACCGAAAGCACAGACATAATGCCCAGCCGGTTGCGGTGGTCAAAAACTGGATTCAGATGTGTGATGATGTCTTTCATGGACGGTTTACGGTGGACGGCTTACGGTGGACGGTAGACGGTTTACGGTGGACGGCTTACGGTGGACGGTAGACGGTGGACGGTGGACGGCTTGCATATGGGAACGAATCTCAAGAGCAACGCTACCGTCTACCGTCTACCGTCTACCGTAGGCCGTCCACCGTCGTATTTAAAGTACATCCAGGCGCCATAAAGGATGTGCAGCACGCCGAAACCGATGGCCCAGAGTTCGAGTCCGTAGCCGGGTACGAACATACCGAAGAGGCCGAGAGCTATTTCCAGCAGGCCGAGGGATCCTACATCGCGCAGGGTGTATTTACTTCCATTAAAAAGTGCCAGTCCGTAAAAAACCAGCGTGGCCGGGGCCAAAAGTCCTACTAATCTCCAATACAACAAAGCCAGACAGAAGATACCGCCAGTGATCAGGGGCAGTGCCAGGGCCCAAAGGAGTCGGCGGGAGCTGGCATCCCACACCCGTTCGCCGCGCTGGCGGGCCTTGCGGGCAGTGAAGAACCAACCGCCAGCCAGGGCCGCGATCAATACCGTCAGGGCGGTAGAAACCAGTGCCACTTCAAACCCGTGACGGGAGGCAGTTCCCAATTTCCCCCCCAAAACGTCTGCGTAATCATTGAGGTATTCTGATTCCGTAACCATACGGTGATAGGCGGCGCCAATCAGGGCACACAGACCGGCCCAAACGCCAGACAGTCCGCTGAGACTCAGAAAACGGGTACTGCGCTCCATCAGCGAGCGCATTTCAGCCAGGTGTTCCAGGTGTTGTTCGGCGTTACTCATAAGCAAATTACTTTGAGTTGCAAAGTTAATGATTCTTTTTTAAAGTAGGGTGAGGTAAGATGTATTAATTTTGTGCGGGTTCACCGCGAAGTACGGGTTCACCGCGAAGTACGCTAAGTGCGCAAAAGGCTTTGCAAGCAAGATTCTTTTTGCGCACTTAGCGTACTTTGCGGTGAAACTCAACACTTTGCGTACTTAGCGGTGAACCCCTTAAAACTCAACTCTTTGCGAACTTTGCGTACTTCGCGGTGAATCCATTCCATGTCTGACACAAACCTTATTTACGGCCATCATCCTGTTACTGAAGCTATTCGCGCCGGGAAGGCCGTGGAGAAGGTATATTTTCAGCAAGGTGAACGCGGGGAGGTGGAAAAAGAAATCCGCCACCTGACTAAAGAATACGGCATTCCGCTGCAGGTAGTGCCCAAGGAGAAACTGAATAAAATGGTGCGCGGGCAGCATCAGGGCGTGGTGGCGTATCTGTCGCTGGTAAGCTACCAGAGCCTGGAAGACATCTTGCCGTTTGTGTTTGAACAGGGCGAGATTCCGCTTTTGGTGATGCTGGATGGGGTTACCGACGTGCGTAATTTCGGGGCTATTGTGCGCTCGGCGGAATGTGCGGGGGCTCATGCGGTGATTGTGCCGCAATCCGGCTCGGCGCTGGCCAATGAGGAGGCCATGAAAGCTTCTGCAGGCGCCCTGGCGCGTATGCGCGTATGCCGGGTGCGGAGTTTGTTCAGCACGGTGGAATGGCTGCAGGAATGTGGCGTTCAGGTAGTGGCTACTGCGCTCACCGGCAAAAGTGTTCCGCTGTTTGAGGCAGACTTAAGTGGACCCACTGCCATCCTCATGGGTTCGGAGGGCGAAGGCGTGCACCCCAAATTGCTCAAAATGTCGGACGCGGTGGTGAAAATCCCGCAGGCCACTGATTTTGATTCTTATAATGTGAGTGTAGCCGCCGGCATTGTACTGTATGAAGCCTTGCGGCAGCGACACAACATTGCTTAAAACATTGCGTTAACGCATTTTTTTAATCCATGCTTCATCTGTTTTCTACACATTTCTTTTCATTTTAACCTTTTTCTCATCATGAAACAAATCATTTTGTTCGCTGCAATGCTCTTTT
>JAEUUS010000502.1 GCA_016787545.1 Saprospiraceae bacterium | reverse complement strand
ACTCACCACCACATCGGCAATGAACCCGGCAATTTGCACATTGGCAGAGGTACTTTTCAGCGGCAGGGTTTCTACCCCGGGCGTACCGCCGTTAACCTGGAAATAAGGAGAAAGACTTCTGTTGGTATTTTCTGTTTGAGCATAGCTCAACAGTGGCAACAGACAAAACAAAGAAACAAGTATCTGGCGCATAAGGCATCAATTGAGTTAAGAATGATGCTGCAAATGTGCCGGGGAGAAACTTGCCGGAAAGGGTACTTCTATCAGGTGTAGAAAACCGATGAGGAATCGTTGCGGGTTTTATAGGATTCGTATTTTTTACTGTGATTTGCAATGATTCATGTGATGGCCATGATTTATAGCCTGAGTACTTGATTATGTAAATATCTATATTGGTGGAATGCCACTTTACAACTTCCTTCCTCCTTCAAACCTATCGATTAACCACAAAACTTAAAGCCATACTCCCAGTATTCCCCAGGCCCGGGTCCCGCCGTCTGCGAGGCAAGCCCGACCGAAGGGGATGATCCCGACGTAAGGAGGGAGCGCCTTCTTTTTAACCGGCGGTACAGCACGATGCCAAAGAAAAAACGATGGCCCGCGGTTAAAAAGCAGCGCAATCCCCGCAGGTCGTTGGCTCTGCCGGAAAGACTGCCTTTTTTCTTTTGGTTACTTTTCTTTTTGGGCAAGCAAAAAGAAAAGTAACAATGCCAGACTGATGAACTAATGCCAAGCTAATAACCATCAATTACTTATTTTGTGGGTAAGTGATAGCCTCTAAGCCTCTCCTAAATAGGCGCCATAACCACCGTCGTAGGCACAGCGCTACCATCCGGCGTAGGTTCTTCCGACACCGCAAAACCAATGGCATTTTCCACGTAAGCAAATTTTTGCCAGTCGCCATCTGTGGCCACCATACCCATACTTTTGGGTGCGGCCTCGCCTTCCACAATGGCCCAGAATTGCAGGTATTTACCTGATTCTGCCTTGGGCATCCGACTCAAATCAAGCGTCACCGATTGGCGTGAATTATTGTAATAAACAGCGGTTTGTTTGTCTTTGCCGGCAATATTAATCACTTTGGTACCAGGATCGCGGAGCAGGTTGAGTGGCTCTTCCATAGCCATGAGTTGCTTTTGTCGCGTCTGACAATCCTGCATTTCCTGTTGCAAGCGTTGGTTTTCAATTTGCAACAACCGGGCGCCCCGTTCGGAAGCTTGCCAGAAGATACCGAGCACCAATGCTGTTAAAATGGCAGCGCCGAGTCCCAGGTTTCGCCACATTCGATTTTCTGTGCCGGATTTGGGTACTGAATGCTGCGCTATATCTTCGAGAATTTTGTCTCGCAGCCCTGTTGGCGGCGGCACGGCATTGGCCTGGGCAAATTGTTCCAGTGCCAACTCAATCCGGTTCATTTCCTCGCGCAGCTGAGGGTGCTGTTGCAGCATAGTTTCTACCGTTACCCGCTCCTCGGCGCTGCATTGGTTGAGCACGTATGCTTCAAGTAATCCGGATGCCAAAAATGTTTGAACGTCCATGGTGCTATATAATCGAAGGTACAAGTACCTGCGTTGTTAAAAGTATTGAGTTTTCACATTCGTTCTGCCATCATGCCAATCAGCAGCATAGCAGCGGGGTTATCGCTGAAAATCAAGCGCAGTTCGTTGATAGCAAACCGCAGGCGTGTTTTCACAGTACCCAAAGGAATACCTGTAGCTTCTGCCACCTCTTCCTGGGTATAGCCCTGAAAATACACCATCTCGATCAGACGGGCATATTTTTCGTCCAGCTTGCCTACCAGTTCGCGCAAACCAACGTGTTCGGGGTTGATCTGTTCGCTTCCGGGAGTATGTACGAGTGAATCCAGGGAATCAGATTTTTTCGAATGGTTAAATTGTGCCGAACGGGTTGCGTCGATGGCGCTGTTGCGGGCAATATTGAGTAGCCAGGTAAACAGCCTGCCCTTTTCCGGGTTATAAGAAGCGCCGTTTCGCCAGGCTTTCACAAAAGTGTCCTGCAATACTTGTTCAGCCAGCTCCCGGGTTTGCACAATGCGCAATACCACCCCGAATAATGCCCCCCCGTACTGATCGTACAAGGTGGCAATGGCTCGCTGGTCTTGCCGCTGCAGTTGAATGATGATAGAATCTTGCATCAATATAGTACGAATTTTGGGTGCATTTGGATCATTCACTATCGGGATGTTCGGCATTTTTACTGACGGGGTGACTTCGAAGTCACCCCGTCAGTAAAAATGCCGAACATCCCGATAGTGAATGATCCAAATGCACCCAAAATTCGTACTATATTGATGCAAGATTCTATCATCATTCAACTGCAGCGGCAAGACCAGCGAGCCATTGCCACCTTGTACGATCAGTACGGGGGGGCATTATTCGGGGTGGTATTGCGCATTGTGCAAACCCGGGAGCTGGCTGAACAAGTATTGCAGGACACTTTTGTGAAAGCCTGGCGAAACGGCGCTTCTTATAACCCGGAAAAGGGCAGGCTGTTTACCTGGCTACTCAATATTGCCCGCAACAGCGCCATCGACGCAACCCGTTCGGCACAATTTAACCATTCGAAAAAATCTGATTCCCTGGATTCACTCGTACATACTCCCGGAAGCGAACAGATCAACCCCGAACACGTTGGTTTGCGCGAACTGGTAGGCAAGCTGGACGAAAAATATGCCCGTCTGATCGAGATGGTGTATTTTCAGGGCTATACCCAGGAAGAGGTGGCAGAAGCTACAGGTATTCCTTTGGGTACTGTGAAAACACGCCTGCGGTTTGCTATCAACGAACTGCGCTTGATTTTCAGCGATAACCCCGCTGCTATGCTGCTGATTGGCATGATGGCAGAACGAATGTGAAAACTCAATACTTTTAACAACGCAGGTACTTGTACCTTCGATTATATAGCACCATGGACGTTCAAACATTTTTGGCATCCGGATTACTTGAAGCATACGTGCTCAACCAATGCAGCGCCGAGGAGCGGGTAACGGTAGAAACTATGCTGCAACAGCACCCTCAGCTGCGCGAGGAAATGAACCGGATTGAGTTGGCACTGGAACAATTTGCCCAGGCCAATGCCGTGCCGCCGCCAACAGGGCTGCGAGACAAAATTCTCGAAGATATAGCGCAGCATTCAGTACCCAAATCCGGCACAGAAAATCGAATGTGGCGAAACCTGGGACTCGGCGCTGCCATTTTAACAGCATTGGTGCTCGGTATCTTCTGGCAAGCTTCCGAACGGGGCGCCCGGTTGTTGCAAATTGAAAACCAACGCTTGCAACAGGAAATGCAGGATTGTCAGACGCGACAAAAGCAACTCATGGCTATGGAAGAGCCACTCAACCTGCTCCGCGATCCTGGTACCAAAGTGATTAATATTGCCGGCAAAGACAAACAAACCGCTGTTTATTACAATAATTCACGCCAATCGGTGACGCTTGATTTGAGTCGGATGCCCAAGGCAGAATCAGGTAAATACCTGCAATTCTGGGCCATTGTGGAAGGCGAGGCCGCACCCAAAAGTATGGGTATGGTGGCCACAGATGGCGACTGGCAAAAATTTGCTTACGTGGAAAATGCCATTGGTTTTGCGGTGTCGGAAGAACCTACGCCGGATGGTAGCGCTGTGCCTACGACGGTGGTTATGGCGCCTATTTAGGAGAGGCTTAGAGGCTATCACTTACCCACAAAATAAGTAATTGATGGTTATTAGCTTGGCATTAGTTCATCAGTCTGGCATTGTTACTTTTCTTTTTGCTTGCCCAAAAAGAAAAGTAACCAAAAGAAAAAAGGCAGTCTTTCCGGCAGAGCCAACGACCTGCGGGGATTGCGCTGCTTTTTAACCGCGGGCCATCGTTTTTTCTTTGGCATCGTGCTGTACCGCCGGTTAAAAAGAAGGCGCTCCCTCCTTACGTCGGGATCATCCCCTTCGGTCGGGCTTGCCTCGCAGACGGCGGGACCCGGGCCTGGGGAATACTGGGAGTATGGCTTTAAGTTTTGTGGTTAATCGATAGGTTTGAAGGAGGAAGGAAGTTGTAAAGTGGCATTCCACCAATATAGATATTTACATAATCAAGTACTCAGGCTATAAATCATGGCCATCACATGAATCATTGCAAATCACAGTAAAAAATACGAATCCTATAAAACCCGCAACGATTCCTCATCGGTTTTCTACACCTGATAGAAGTACCCTTTCCGGCAAGTTTCTCCCCGGCACATTTGCAGCATCATTCTTAACTCAATTGATGCCTTATGCGCCAGATACTTGTTTCTTTGTTTTGTCTGTTGCCACTGTTGAGCTATGCTCAAACAGAAAATACCAACAGAAGTCTTTCTCCTTATTTCCAGGTTAACGGCGGTACGCCCGGGGTAGAAACCCTGCCGCTGAAAAGTACCTCTGCCAATGTGCAAATTGCCGGGTTCATTGCCGATGTGGTGGTGAGT
>JAEUUS010000475.1 GCA_016787545.1 Saprospiraceae bacterium | reverse complement strand
GGTGTCAGTGTGATTCTGTAAAGTAACCGGCTCTGCACTCCTCCAATCAGTAGCTGATAAGGTAAGCGATTGATAAGGAGGGTTGAAATCTGTTACTTCGTAAATAATAGGAACGGGGCAGCACCCATTGTGTGTCCTTCCTTCGCCATTGATTTTCAATAGTTTTCCCGTCCGGTCAATGGCAACATAGCCGTTATCAGAGGTAGCAATCAAGGATTCTAAACCGGATGCGAGTCCGGATGTATAGTTATTGGCCCAAAGAAAATTGCCTGCACTGTCTATTTTGGCAAAAATGGACTGAGAACTCGCCCCTCCTTCTATATTGGCTGTTGACAAAATAGCTCCACCATCATCTGTTCCGGTAATTTCGCAGCCCTGATTCCATCCAGGTATATTATACGTCCTGGACCATATTATCTGTCCTACACGATTCACCTTGACAATCCAGGGACGTTCTTCTTCACTTCCCGTGGTAGAACGTGTCATTCCCCCAAGCATAAAATTCCCGTCCGGTGTAGGTATCAGGCTGCGAAAACCTTCCCTATAAATTCCGCCAAAAGAACTGACACCTAACATTTCGCCAGACTGAACGTTGATTCTCACAAAAATACCATTCCCCTGAACCTGACCGGTTGCATAAAGGGTGTCGCCCTGAATGGCTTGCACCAGGTAATCGCCATGAAAGGTTGGGTGGGAAGACTTATAAACCTTGCTCCAAATAACATTACCATTGGCATCTGTGCGGCACATAGCTACTCCGTTGGCAAAAAATGATTCAACGACTCCTCCATACAGAATATACCCTCCATCCGGAAGTTCAAATACCTGACCCGGCACATAATCCTGCCTTTCTGTTGTGAATTTTTGCGCCCAAATTACCTCCCCAAGGGTATCCAGCTTGGCAAAGTATAAATACTTCATTGGCCAAAACAGGTCGGAGGTATCGCCCGTTATCAAGTACCCATCCGCTACCGCTTTACTTGACCTGATTCTTTGAATGGATGGGAAATACTTTGCCCATTCAACACTTCCCTGGGCATCAGATTTGACTAAAATGCCTCTGAAAATGTCTTGTACGGAACTGTTGTAGATGTATGTTCCGCCACCAACCAATCCTCCATTCGCGGCAGGGGAAATAGACGTCAGGCGTCCATTGTGCATGGATTTAAAAAAGGTGGCCTGAGCTGAGAGTACATATGGAACCAATAAAAGCAGGAATAACCAGATCGTTTTTCGCATTTGTCATAGGATTTTAGTTGCCCAAATCTATCACAAAAACCGATCCCTCAATGGCCAATTGTCCAAAACCCGCCACAAATCAATTTCCTTTCAGCACGGCCTCAAAATCAACCAGTAATTTTTTACCCTCTTCCGAAAAGCGCATGGAGACTTTCTGTCCATTGCGTTCTTGCATAATAAAGGCAAAGTTGTCGGCTAAGACCTCATCCGGATGAATGATATAGCCGGTATTATCCTTGATCTGGCGGAAAAAATCCGGTTGTGATTTCAGGTCAATGACACTGGAAAAGCCATCATCTTTGGTCAACACTTTCCACTTGCCGTCGGCCTGTTTTTCAATTTGAAAAAGGTTGAATTCAAGGTAGGCAAAAAAGGTATTTTGGGCATCGGTCCAGCCCAGGTGATTGGCATAAATAACCGGGATAGCCTGAATTTCTGAGCCATCCTCTTGTTTGAGGGTAATTTTTTGGGCAATATCTACGCCATCCGGATTGTATAAAACCCGATCCTGCAAGCCTTGCGGAAGGATCAGGTTCTGAAATCCAACGCCTTCAAAACCAATTAATTTATAGGCGCGGGCACTTTGTGCCGGATTCAATCTGGACCACACATGCGAAAGTTCGTGAAACATGGTAATGCCAAACGGCGCATTCTTTTTTCTGCCCAGTTCATCCGCCGGAATAATAATACAGTTATCGCGGGTATACCATACGCCATCGCCATAATGACGCCCTTTGGTTTTGATGAGTTTAAGCGTATCCGGAAATAGCGCCGGATTAATACCGGTTGATGTTTGGTACACCTTCTTCATGATTCCTTCTACGAATTTTGATTCTTCATAGTTAAATCCTTCAACATCAGATTTCAGAAATTCCACATAGGCCGGAAGCAGCGCTTCCCGTGTTTGACCTTCCGTTAGCGCCTGGTGCATCTGGATCGACATTTCCGATATGTTTATTTTATCGAAGTAGCCATCATAACGGTCAGTAGTTATGGCCTTCCCGGCTTCCAGGCTATCCAGCAGCAAACAAATTTTTCCATTGGGAAAACGAATTTCCCGGATAGGCGTTTCTTGCGACTGGCAGGAAAAGACAGAGAAAAGGCTGAGAAAAAGTAGTGTGCTAATGTTTTTGGTCATGTTCTGTGTTATTGTCTGGTAATGAGGAGGCAATATAGGACCAGGCCGGGAATTCCAGGCGAAAGACTGCTCCGCCTCCGGCCGGACTTTCGACGGAGAGCCGGATATGATGTAGTGTCAGGATACTTTGAACCAGTGAAAGGCCTACACCGGTGCCTTTTATGCCAATATGACGCGGGCTCCGAAAGAAAGGTTCGAAAATGAGTTTTTGTTCTATTTCCGGAATTCCCGGGCCATTATCACAAACGGCAACGACATGAGCGCCATTTTCCCGAAACTGCACCTTTACCTGCACTTGTTTATCCGGTGAGTACTTGCAGGCATTGTTCATCAGGTTCTGAATGGCTGTTTGTAACAAGGCCTCGTTGGCCTGTACTAATAAAACCTGGTCGTCAGCAGGCATTTCTCCCAATTCAACCGAAGCACGGTAGTCTGGAAATCTTTTCTGCAATTGTTGTCGCGATTGCCAAAGCAGTTCATCGAGTCGAACTGAAGTGAATGGAATACTATTGGGGTCATTATAAATGCGCGCCAGTTGGAGGAGTTCTTCTTCAACTTCGGCAAGGGCATTCACATCATCCAAAACGCTTTTTAGGGCTTTTTGGTAGGTTGGAACATCGCGCTCCCTTTGCAGGGAAACCTCTAATTGCGAACGGATTACGGTTAGCGGATTGCGCAGTTCGTGGGATACATTGGACAGAAACATTCTTTGCATCCGAAAAGCTTGTTCCACCCGATCGAGCAACTGGTTAAAGGTTTCTGCCAACCGGGCAATTTCATCGCGGTTAACACCAGGATCAACGCGTTTGCTCAAATCCGTAGGTTGCAGCTGTTCTACTTCGCCAACAATGCTCAACACCGGCGCCAGGGCTCTTCCGGCATAGTACCAACCCGCCAAGCCCACCAACAACAATCCGGCAAAAAAACTGATAATCAATATGTTCCGCAGTTGCTGAATAGCTGAAGTATCGAAATATCCTTCTACCACAACTACATAAGTTGACCCTGACCTGGATGGCATTTTTTTGCCCAATGCCAAAAGGTTGTAATGACTGAAATGTAGCTCTTCTCCCCGATATATGTCCTGTAAGTCCTTGGCTGAAACCGGCGGCGCATCAGGCCGAACTGCAAAAACCCGTTCATAGCTGTTGTTGTATACACTGATATTATCCTGATAAGATAACACGCCATCATCCGGCGCTAACCAATTGACCGACAAAGGTTTCAACTCTGCATTACCCTGCAAAGCCGCCTGTGCAGTCATTTCCACCTTCAATTCCAGGCCCTGATAAAAAGCGTATTCCGTACTTTGGCGATAGACTACAAACACCGCTAACAAAACCCCTGCAAGGATTCCTGCAGTGATCAAACCAAACAACAAGGTTAAACGGGTACGGATTTGCATGTGGACCAACAGTAATTATTTCTTTTCTTTCAACCAGTTTGCCACTTTCCGAACACCTGTAGTAGCGGGCTCCGCTATTACCGACAAGTTGGACATTCTGCTGAGTTCAACATTGAGCTGCGGATGCGGATCGACGTAATAAACCGGGATATTCCGGGGAGCATAATGCATGAGTCCGGCTGCCGGATAAACCTGTAAAGAAGTACCAACAATTAAAAAAACATCTGCTTCTGAGGCCAGATCCGCAGCAGGCTCCAGCATGGACACCGCTTCTCCGAACCAAACGATATGCGGTCTGAGTTGCGTTCCCCTTTCACACAAATCCCCTAAATGCAAATCATTGTCCCATCCATAAATCAAATGAGGATACCGCTCAGAACGTACTTTTCTGAGTTCGCCGTGCAGGTGTAGCACCTGCGAACTTCCTGCTCTTTCGTGCAGATCATCCACATTTTGCGTCACTACATGTACCTCAAAATCTTGTTCCAGTTCAGCAAGCGCCCGGTGCCCGTCGTTAGGCGTTACTTCCAATAATTGAGCTCTGCGTTTATTGTAAAAATCCAGCACCAATCCCGGATTGGCAGCCCAGCCTTCCGGCGTAGCCACTTCTTCAATCCGGTGATTCTCCCATAGGCCGTTGCTGTCGCGGAACGTTTTGATGCCACTTTCCGCACTGATACCTGCGCCGGTAAGGACAACTATTTTTTGCTTCATGCCTCAAAGATAAGCACTTGGAACGTGATAGAGATTTTCTGTCAGATCCATAACAAAGGCTATTGGGGTCAATTTTTGCGTTGTCGCAGGAGTTTTATTTCTTTGGCCCAAATAATTTCAATCATGGAAAAAACATCAAGAAGAGTATTTCTCAAAAATGTTGCCTTAGCCTACACCGCCACCACCATTCCCACCACATTACAGGATATATATCGTCCCGTCAAACACCTTGGCGTTCAGCTTTGGAGTGTGCGCGACGACATGAACAAAAACCCTGCCTCCACGCTCGAAACCATCGCCGGTATGGGCTACAAGGAGGTTGAGGGATTTGGCTACAAGGATGGAAAGATGTTTGGCCTGAGTATTCAGGAATACCTCAGGGTGTTGAAAAACAATGGGTTGAAAATGCCTTCAGCACATTGTGGATTTTCCTTAGCCGATTACAGCGAGTCCGGCGGACTTTCTGATCGGGCTAAAAAAGCTATTGACGATGCTGTAAAAATGGGCCAGAAATACATCATTTACCCCTGGATACCCGAAACAGAGCGCAAGGAAGTAAAAAAAATCACCCAGGTAGCTGCCGCAGCTGCAGAATACGCCAAAAAGGCGGGGATTCGATTTGGCTATCACAACCACGATTTTGAATTCATTCAACGCGGTCCCGACGGACGGATGTTAATGGAATGGCTGCTACAGGAAATTGATCCCAAACTTATTTGTTTTGAGATGGATATCTACTGGGTATGTTATGCCAACCAAAAGCCTATTGATTGGTTCAAACGGTTTCCAGGGCGGTATGAACTCTGCCATGCCAAGGACATGGCCAAAACTGAAATGCGGGAAACAGTGGAGTTTGGAGATGGCTCCATTGACTTTGTATCCATTTTTCAGCAAAGCAAACTGGCTGGCCTGAAATACTATATCATTGAACTGGAGCACTACAAAACCACACCATTACAAGGCATTGGACGCGCACGTACCAACCTGGCTAAGTTAGACTGGTAAATTAAAAAAAAGTGGCTGCCTCACCAAACAGGGACAACACTTGTAGATTTTGAACCATAGAGGCACAAAAAACACAAAATATATTCACTTTGTGTTCTTTGTGCCTCTTTGGTTTAATATCTATTTGTGTTATGCCTGGTTATGAGGCAGCCACTATGTTTTTCAGACCAAACCGGTTATCGGAACAAGGTCACGTCTCCTTTAAACAGTTTGGTTTCTCCATCAATAAATTCAACTTCCACGTACCAGACATAGACACCTAACTGGCCTTTGTCGCCACGTACGGTGCCGTCCCAAGCCTGACCGCCATCGCCGTTTACAGGGATGTATTCATCTAACTGGAATACCTGATCGCCCCAGCGGTCGTAAATGGCAAACTGCTTGATTTTAGCTACATCAATACCTACGAATACGCCGAGGTTGAAATTGACGTCGCTGTCTGGGTTAAAGATGTTTGGTACATATACCTGGCGGAGTTTTTCCACGATAACCAACACCTCATCGCGCGCGATACAACCGTTATTATCTACCACCGTAATAGTGTGGCGGTAAGAATCAAATGGAAGATAGGTGAAAGTCTCACAGAAATCAGTTGACAGGCTGTCGCAACCGGGTGAATAGTTCCAGGTGACGGATTGAATACCAATGGTACTGGAAATCTGAGCCGTTACAGTGGCTTCTTCACCCAGGCTAACCTCCACATTCGGGCCGAGCTCTACCTGAAGCTGACCGGCATCAGCAATAATGATGGTTGTATCCAGGTTGCAACCATTGGCATCTTCCAATGCCAGGGTGTACTCTCCTGCGCCAAGACCAGTGTATTGATTGATTACACCGGATGCATCGCTCAGGGTAAAGAAGAAGGGCTGTGTACCGCCAATTACACCGTTTACATTGATGGCGCCATTCACATCTCCGAAGCAGCGGATATTGCGTACTTCCACATCAAAACCGGAAGGAACGGCATCATCCACTTCTACTACAACCTGCTTGGTAGCAGTACATCCGTTGAGGAGGTTGGTCACAAGAATCTCGTATGTGCCAGCACGATCCACAATCGGATTGAGGGTGTTATCACCGGAAACGATATTACCATTTATTACGGTCGTCCACTGATAGGTAAAATTAGGTCCGGTAGAAGTACCTGCACCATTGATCGTAACTTCAGAAGTATTGCAGTCAATTTCCTGATTAGCCACCGCAATAATCGTTGGCGCCTGGAAATCAGCCAATACATTCACAGTAATAGGTCGGATACAACCATTCGGCGCCTGGATAGTAAATGTGTACACACCAGGCTGATTAACCGTTACTGTTTCTGTAGTTTGCGTTCCAATTCCAGGGCCGGTCCAGGTAAAGGTTGAACCTGCCGGAGAAAGGACTTGACCACTAATGGTACTGGATCCAGCATTCAGGCAATTTAAAGTAGTACCTTCTACTGCACCCTGAGGCAAGTTTTCATCCTCTTCCACAATGGTACTGGTAACAGCGGTACAACCGTTAGGACCGGTAACCGTAACAGCGTACAAACCTGCTACGTCAACCTGTATAGTCTGGTTGTCATTATTGCCCTGATTCACATCCGGTCCTTCCCAGTGATAAATGGAATTGGCAGCGCTGCTGGTTACCGTTACCGTAGATAAAGGATCTGTGCAGGTAATGATTTCAGAAGTTGCCGCAATCGTTGGCGATTGAGTATCCAACAAAACTTCAACCTGGTCGGTTGCCGAACAACCTGTTACAGCATTCGTGACGGTCATGGAATAGATACCACTTTGCAGCACCGTAGGCATGTCATTGGTGGCATTGCCGCCATTAATGCCCGGGCCAGACCATTGATAGGTCAATGAACCACTTGGTGTAGAAGAACCGGTTCCATCCAAAACTGCGGAAGTAATGGCGCAGGTAATGATTTGATCCTGACCGGCATTTGCAGTAGGCAGGTTTTGATCTGCATCTACCTGTGCTGCATCGGAATCAGTGCAACCATTAGTGGTGTTTGTAATCACGAGGGTGTAAGTGCCTGGAACCAAAACAGTTGGATTTGCCAAAGTTTCATTGGAAGCATTAATACCATTTCCGCTCCACAAATAGGCAAAATTAGCGCCAACGTTACTGCCGGTAGACATCAGCGTTACACCGCTCGCCGCATTGGCACAGGTAAGTATCAGATCTGCTCCTGCAACCACTATCGGAGGCAATATATCTTCACCAACATCCACTGCATCCACACTGGTGCATCCATTGGTCGTATTCGTTACCGTAAGCACGTATGCGCCTGGCGCATCTACGGTTGGCGTTGTCGTATTTTGTCCGCTTACAATACCCGGGCCTGTCCAGGCATAAGTGATATTTGGCCCGGAAGCGGATTGGCTGGCGTCTAATTGTGAAGTAGTAACAACACAAGTGAGGGTGGCATCCGGACCAGCTGCAATGGCAGGAGCGGTCTGGTTCAGCCCAACGACTACCACATCTTCAGCTGTGCAGAAGTTCTGAGTATTGGTTACGGTTACCGTATAAGTACCGGAAACGCTAACAGTTGGAGATTGCAGGTTGAAATTGGTACCATTGATTCCCGGGCCTTCCCAGACATAGGTAATTTGTGCGCCGGTAGAACTTAATGAACCATCGAGCACCTGAGTAAGTTGCGCACAGGTTATCAGTCCATCAGCACCGGCTGATGCTGTGGGATCTACATTATCCTGGGTTACGATCACCTGATCCGTATCTGAGCAACCATTTTCCGTATCTGTCACCACCAAATCGTACGTGCCGGGTTGATCAATACTTGGGTTTTGATCGTTTTGGTTCGTACCATTAATGCCGGAACCGGTCCAGGCATATACAATAGTAGGACTTACATCGGAGAGGCTACCATCGAGATTGGTGATGGTTAGTTGACAATTCAGGATGATATCCAGACCAGCGCTTGCAGCAGGAATCACCGTATTTTCTGCTACCACAACCGTATCCTGTGTGATACAGCTATTTGTGGTATTGGTAATGGAAAGGATATAGGTGCCCGGAACGCCAACGGATGGCGCCGGCTGATTTTGGTTACCTCCATTAATACCAGGACCTGTCCACATGATTTGGAAATTGGCGCCGATATCAGAAGCGGAACCATCCAGCACAGCTGACGGGTTTGCGCAAGTTATCAATCCGTCATTACCGGCCAGAGCAACCGGGTACACAGAATTGGTGGTTACCACCATATCATTGGTTGCTGTACAACCATTTATGTTATTGGTAACAACAATGGTGTAGGTACCTGGCTCGTCCACGGTTGGAGTGGCCAGATTTTGATTGGCAGGCGTGATACCAGGGCCGGTCCAGCTATAAGTGAAGTTCGGACCATTGGAAGAGCTGCCTCCAATACTGGTTGAGGTAATCACACAATCAATGATATCATCCGTGCCGGCATCGGCCACAGGGATATTTAAATCTGAAGCCACATTTACCTGAGCCGAGGCGGTACAGGTATTATCTGTATTGGTAACAACGAGCATATAAGTACCTGGTTCGTTGTTAATCACCGGATTCACCAGATTTTGGTTGGCTGGTGTAATACCAGGGCCGCTCCAAAGCAGGGTAAAGTTTGATCCTGTGCTGCTGGCAGAAGCGTCAAGAGTATCCGTCGCATTATTGAAGCAATTCAGAATCAATGCGTTACCTGCATCTGCATTAGGTGAAATGGTATCAATCTGGATAACCACCACGTCCGTATTTTGACAACTGTTGTTGGTGTTCGTCACTGTCAGATTGTAAGTACCTGGCACGGTCAATCCACTTGGACTCTGTGCGTTTATATTGCCGCCGTTGATACCCGGGCCGCTCCAGGCATAGGTAATTCCTGCACCGGAAGAAGAGCCGGAACCGTCGAAATTAACTGTTGTAACGGTACAATTTAATGTCTGATCCGGGCCGCCCGCAGCAGTAGGCACATTGGCATCCTGGGTTACAATAACCTGATCCGTAGCTGTACAACCGTTCACCGGATCGGTCACCAGCAGATCATAAGTACCTGGTTGCGTAACTGTTGGATTCGGGATATTGAAGTTATTAGCGCCAATACCAGGCCCTGTCCACAGGTAGGTAATATTAGCCGGAGTTCCTGAACCATTTAGGGTTATACCGCCCGGATTAGTGCAGGTAAGCTGATCATCTGTTCCGGCACTTGCTGTTGGGTCTACGGTATTAATATCAACAAGAACCTGATCGGTTGAAGTACATCCGTTGGTTGTATTGGTAATGAGCAAGTTGTAGGTTCCCTGCGCATCTACTACCGGATTATACACATTCATATTGCCTGCATTGATGCCAGGGCCAGACCAGGTGGCTGTGAAATTAGCGCCCTGGCTGGAACCGGAACCCACGAGGGTAACACTTGGTTCAGCACAAGTTATAATGGAATCAGCTCCGGCAAGCGCATTAGGCAATACCTGATTAACGTTAATGAATACTGTATCGTTTTTCACACAGCCATTTACCGTATTTGACACCGTCAAAATATAGGTGCCGCCTTCGTTGACATTCGGCTGAGCAATAGACGACATGAAGTTATTCGGACCGGTCCAGGAGAATGTGATGGGCTGGCCACCGCCATCTCCGTTGCCTTGAAGATTGGTATTAGGTAAGGAACAGGTGAGGGTTTGATCCGGACCTGCTGAAACTGTCGGTATCGCTGTATTTTGATCCACCAATGCCGATGCAGTGTTGGTACAGCCATTTACCGTATTGGTTACAGTCACGTTGTAGGTGCCACTCAAGGTTACATTTGGATCCTCTAATGATTGATTGGCTGGTGTAATGCCCGGACCCGTCCAGTGCCAGGTTGCGGTTGGCACATTGGTGGTTCCATCTATGGTAACATTTGATTGCACACAGGTAATGAGACCACCGGCTGCAGATGCTGCGGGTGGCGTGAGATCGCCCAATACTGTCACCGTAGCGGTAGAGGTACAACCGTTTACCGGATTTTTTACCGTAACTACATACACTCCCGGATCGCTCACGGTGGGGTTTTGCAGGAATTGGTTGCCTGGGTTAATGCCAGGGCCGGTCCAGGTATAATTCACTCCACCTGTGGGTGAGTTACTGGTTAACATAACCTGGTTGCTGATACAATTGATGTTCCCGCCCGTAGCCGTAGCTCCAGGAGGAGTGGTATTACCGGTAACGACAACGGATGCCGTATCCTTACATTGAAGACCTCCGGCCGTTTGGGTAACGACCAGATAATAGGTTCCGGTAAGGGTTGCATTATAGGTGGCTGTGCCGCCTACAAAATTCCAGTTTGAGTTTTGCCACCCATAAGATGCCTGACCAAGTGGGGTTGAACCAGTGCTGGTGAGCACTACCCCGGAACTATTGCAATCAATGGCATTGGCAGGCGGTGGGATAACCGCAACCGGATCCAGCACTACCAAGGAAAA
>JAEUUS010000439.1 GCA_016787545.1 Saprospiraceae bacterium | reverse complement strand
TCGGGACGGCTCATGTTTGTGGTTCAACAACTATTTGTGGTGTGCCCGAGACGGGACTCGAACCCGTACGACCGGTAAGGTCAAGGGATTTTAAGTCCCTCGTGTCTACCATTTCACCACCCGGGCATTGAAGGAGCAAAGGTGCATCTAAGTTTTCATTCGCACAAATCAAGCCTCAAAAATACTGATTTGAAAACTTGGTCGCTCAAATAAAAAAGCCTCCCCGAAAATTCGGGAAGGCTTGGAGCGGAAAACGAGATTCGAACTCGCGACCTCGACCTTGGCAAGGTCGCGCTCTACCAGCTGAGCTATTTCCGCGTATGGTTTGCAAATTCAAGATCCGTGCCTTGCGTTTTGCGGGTGCAAAGATAAGCGCACAGTTTTTTCTTTGACAAACATTTTTGAAAAAAAATTTCTCAAGGCATCATTTTTTTTCAAACACCGACTTGCTGGGGTTAAATTTCAAGGTTTTAGAACTCTTTTGCGTCCATTTCATCCTGACGGGAGGCTTCTAATTTGCGTTTGAGAAAAAAATATGTTTCCAATTGGGTACGGACGGGGATATCGCTGCCGGTACGGCGATAATCATTGCGGTTTTGTGCATCGATGATCCTTGCTTTCACGTTATCGTTCAGTTGTATATCTATCAATGCACGGATATCCTTGCACAAGGCCGGATCGTAAACCGGAAAAATGGTTTCAATCCGGAAAGACAGGTTTCGTTCCATCCAATCGGCACTACTGAGGTATACGCGTTCATTTCCGCCATTGTGAAAAATAAAAACACGGGCATGTTCCAGGAACCGATCCACAATACTCAGGATCTCGATATTCTCGCTCAGGCCGGGCAACCCGGGCACTAAGCAACAAATACCCCTCACAATCAGTCGTATCTTCACTCCAGCCTGGGATGCCTGGTACAACCGGGCAATAATCTCTTTATCCTCCAGGCTGTTGAGTTTCAGGATCATTTCGGCAGGCTTTCCCTTTCGGGCAGCACTTACTTCATTTTCAATCAAGCGGTATAAGCCTTCTCTCAGGTTAAATTTGCCCACCAATAAATGCTGAAAAGGCTGCGCAGGCGGCATGTTTTCCAAATGTGCCAAAACATTGCTCACTTCATTGGTCAGCCGTGGATCGGCGGTAAGAATTCCAAAATCAGAATAGATTTTGGCTGTTTCTTCGTGAAAATTACCAGTGCCCAGGTATGCATAAAGTTTGTGGTTACCCGCTTCAATCCTGCGCACCAACGCCAGTTTGGAGTGCACTTTTACCCCGGGAAGAGAATAATGTACCCTAACCCCGGCTTTTTCCAGACGCTCACCCCACTCCAGGTTGGTAGCCTCATCAAATCGCGCTTTAATTTCTACAAATGCCGAAACCTGTTTGCCGCGCTGAACGGCCTCCATCAACGCTTCCAAAATCCGGCTACTTTTGGCTACCCGGTATTGAATAACCTTAATATGTGTCACCGCAGGGTCGATAGCAGCTTTTTCAAAAAATTGAATCACCGGTTCGAACGATTGGTAAGGCATGTGCAACAACTGATCCGCTTCGGCAATTGATTTGAAAAAATCCGGCGTTTCAGTAAGAACCGGGTGGGGCAATGGCGAAAGCGGCTTGTTTTTCAGGTGTTTTAACCCAAAATCAGGAAAACGGAAGAAGTCAAAATTATTGTGATACCTCCCCTCCGGAAGCATATCATTCTTCCGCAGATCAAAGGTATCCTGCAAGTAAGACAACAAATGTTGTGGCATTTCACGATCGTATACAAAACGACTGGCTGGCCCCACTTGTCGCTTTTGCAGGCTGGATTTGATTTTTTGCACCAAATCCCCACTGTATTCATCATCAATATGCAGTTCTGCATCGCGGGTGAGTTTTATGGAATAAGTATCCTGAATATCGAACCCGGGAAACAACCTGGACACCGAATGTCGAACAATATCATCGAGCAGAATGACATCGTGGCGATCGCCTTTGGTGGGCAGGGATACAAAGCGCGGTAACTGATCCGATGGGATTTTCACCAGTGCATACTCACTATCTGAAAGTGGTTTCTTTTTCGGCCGGAGGTGAACAGCCAGGTACAGATGCGCATTGGCAAGAAACGGATTGATTCGGCGTTTCACCAACAAAACCGGCATTACAAAGGGCAGGAGATTAGACAAGAAATACTCTTCAACAAACAATCGTTGCTCCTCATTCAAATCCAGGCGGCGCAAAATGTGTACATGGTGCTTGCGAAGTTCAGGAACTATCTGATTTTCAAATATTTGAGAAAACTCTTCCTGCTGTCGGTTGACAATCAGGTGAATATTTTTCAACAAATCACTTGGATCAAAATCCAGCTGGGCCCGGGTTTTTTTGCCCACTTTTTTCAATTTTCGAATGCCCGCCACCCGAATTCTAAAAAACTCGTCCAGATTAGAGGAATAGATGGCCAGAAACTTCAAACGTTCCAACAGAGGCACAGCGGGATCCTTCGCTTCTTGAAGCACCCGATAATTAAAGGAAAGCCAGGAAGCATCGCGATGGGTATATGGAAGCACGGGTAGATGGGTTTGATGTACCCCGGAATACCATTCCGGGAATGTATTTTCTGTACCCCGGAATGGTATTCCGGGAATGATGATTAGATGGAAAAGTGCCAAGTCTGCAGCGAGAAACACTTTCTATTTCATTAACCACAAACTCAACCAATGCTAATCGGTGCAAAAATGAGTTTTTTTGAGGTTTTAGTGTGCACAATCCTTTCGGCCAGCTTTTTTTGACAAAAAATTAATGCAGGGTAGCTCTGACTGGGCGCTAAAACCCGCTTCCCGGAATAGCGTTCCGGGGCACCTTATACCCATGCCCTTGTCATTTCCCGCTTTCCGGGTGGCCCGGGAAGTCGCTCGGTGGTAAATCCGGCCCTGCGAAGTCGGCGTCGAAATTCCCCCTGGGCGCAATAAGTTACCAGCCCGCCTCCGGGATTCATGGCTTGGGCCAGTTTGACAAAAATCTCCTCTTCCCACAATTCCGGTTGGGATTGTGGTGCAAATGCATCAAAAAATACCACATCATACTGCTGATTGGGAACAAAATCCTGCAAAGGGATCAGTTTTTTTTCCAGGGTAAAATGGGGAGAAAGTTGGTGGAGCTTATTCCATGGAAGTTCATGTATCTGCAGAAAATCAGCGGTGCGCTCCGGAACCTGCAATATGGCGGGATAGTTGAGGGAAACCGCCTGCTCCAACGAAACAGGGTTTGTTTCCAGGCTTTGATAGGTAAGTTTCCAACCTTGCGCTTCCGCTTCCAAACAGCTCATAAAGGCATTTAGTCCGGTGCCAAAACCAACCTCCAGCACGGAAATTTCGTCCTGAAATTGTGCTTTCCAATGCAAGCCCATCTGAATAAATACATGTGCAGATTCTGTAACCGCTCCGTGTCTGGAATGATACGTAACCCCGTATTGCTCAGATAATATGGTATGAGAACCATCTGCAGAATCAATTATCGACATCATGAAAGCCTGTAAAAAAGTCAACGGTGGCCAAAAAACTCAAAAACAAGTTGCTTGTTCAACTTGCTCTAAGAGCATGTTGGTGATTTTCTGACGGAGTCAAAAATTTGAGCTTTTTTCGTCAGTTTTTGCGTTTTTGAAGAAACATAGCCTGAGTTACGTGACTGAAAAAAGGTGAAAAATGGCGAAAAAAGGACAGTTTTTGGCCCGGCAAGAAAATCCCCAACATGCTCTAAGCCCTTCACCCTACCTTCGCCCTTCAATTATGCAAGATTTTACCATCAATCTCGACCGCGACCTGGTTTTTTTTGACGTAGAAACCACTGGTTTGAATGTAATACGCGACCGTATTGTTCAAATAGCCCTGATTAAACTCCGGAAAAACGGACAGCCACCGGAAGAATTATCGATGCTCATCAATCCAGGCATTCCCATTTCTGAGGAATCCATGGCCATTCACGGCATTAAGCCGAAAGATCTGGCAAACAAACCCACTTTTTCGCAAGTGGCTCAAAAGATCATGGATTTTATCGGAAATGCCGACCTGGGCGGGTATAATTCGAACCGTTTCGATGTGCCCATGCTCATGGAAGAGTTTGCCCGGGTAGGAATGGAATTGGATATCTCCAAGCGCCGCCTTATTGATGCGCAGCGCATTTTTTACAAAATGGAGCCCCGTACCTTAAAAGCGGCTTACCGATTGTATTGCCAGAAAGAACTGGAAGACGCTCACGATGCGCTGGCCGACGTACGCGCTACCGTAGATGTCTTTAAAGGCCAAATTAAAGCGTACGAAGGGAAAGATTTACTTGACGAAGACGGAAAGCTGGTACCCGCCCCGATTCAAAACAACATACAGGCCATTCACGAATTCACCAACGACCTGAATTTTGTGGACGCAACCCAAAAACTTCGGGTTCAGATGGACGGGACAGTGGTTTTTAATTTTGGTAAATATGTTGGGGAATCGGTGAAAGTTGTGCTTACCCGCGAACGGCATTATGCAGGCTGGATTCTGGAAAAAGAATTTTCATCGCAGGTGAAACAATACATTCGCCAGGTAATGAAAGAAATTGGTTAACCGAACCCAGAAACAATGACCATGCGCCCAGCCGTTTTACTTTTCTTTTTTTCCAGCGTATTAACATCCTGCTTTGACCCCAAAGAAGGCTGTCTGGACATTGCCGCCACCAATTTTGATGCTGCCGCCGACGCAGACTGTTGTTGTGAATATCCCAAGTTAGTCCTCACTGTTGATCAGGTGTATGATACCCTTTTGTTTAAAAGTGATTCCCTTTACCCCAATGATCAGGGTCATCTTTTTCGGCTGAAAAGTGTCGTTTTTTACCTTTCAGCATTTGAATTGGCCCAAAATGGAACCGCCTTTGAGATAGCCGACACCCTTACCCTGAATACACTGGAAGGTGTGGACACCAGCACACAACTGTTCATCAACGATTTTTTACTCATCAGGCGCAGCCCGGTGGTATATACGGTTGGCACATTCCGGCAGGATGGCGATTTTGAAAGGGTTAAACTCCAATTAGGCTTATCTGATGCTGCTCAAAAAGTAATTCCATCCCAAGCGCCATCAAATCACCCCTTAAGCACCCAAACCGATGGCCTCTGGCAAGGCAATGCCGCGGGTTATGTTTTTTTGCAGGCAGTAGTGGTAAAAGATTCCATGAGTTCTACACCAACAGATACACTGCGTTTTACCAAAGCGGATATTGGTCAGTTAGCCCTGGATTTTACCGGAAATTTCAGCCACCAAACCGGCTATGATTTCCCTTTGAAACTTACAGTGGACTACAAAAAGCTGTTCGACGGCGTAAATTGGTCGCAGGGCGACATTTTATCATGGAAAAGTCAAATAGTTGCCAACCTAAGCTCATCGTTCACTGTTTCTCAGTAAATTTGAATCTTCTTTTGATCCAACCGATCAATGAGTCCTACCATGCAAAAACAAACCTTTCTAATCGCATTTTTGGCAGCTGCACTGCTCTTTTCCGCTTGTCACGAACATGATAATGACGGACCCAAAACCAATTTTACCGTCAACTTTTCTGCCAGTTTCTCGGGAGAAAGATTGACCAAATATAAAGATTATCCGTTTGGCGCCAACCAGATCCCACTTCAGTTCAATCTGTTCAGCACCTATCTTTCAGACATAGAATTGGTGAGCGCTGATGGCAGTACCCACCGTCTTGCCGAAGTCGAATACCTGAATTTCAATCCGGATAATGCCCCTTCCGATCTTTCCGTCATTCGCGACATTACCTATACCAACGTACCAGAAGGAGATTATACCGGAATCCGGATTGGATATGGGGTGAAAGCCGCCTTAAACGCCAAAAATCCGGCAGATTTTGCGAATAATCATCCATTGGCATTGGAAGGCGAATATTGGAATGGATGGGATTCTTATATTTTTACCAAAGTGGAAGGAAAGACCGATTCAGATAAAAACGGCTCTTATGATATCGCATTGTTATACCACTGCGGTTCAGATGCTGTGTACAAAGTTTACACCTTCAACACCCCAGTTCACGTGCACGCGGGCGAACCGGCACTGAATGTGAATTTTGACCTGGAAAAGCTGTTTATCATGGACGACGGTAGTTATTACGATATTGTAACCAACTTTTACACCTCCAACGACCCGGCTGATGTTTCGGTTGCACAGGTGTTGATGCACAATTTTGAAAAAGCTACCAGCGTAACCCAATAACAGGAAATCATGAAAAAGCTTGTTACTATTGGCATACTGGGACTCCTATTTGTCTTTGCCACCCAGGCTTGCAGAAATAACGGCACAGATCCTCAGGAACCCGGCGATCTGGAACATGTACCGTATGATCCACAACCGTACACCATCCTCAAACCGACCTTTTTCCCAAATGTGCCGGTACCTGAAGACAACCCGATGACTTACGACGGGGTGCAGTTGGGAAGGCGGTTGTTTTACGACCCAATCCTTTCGGCAGACAGCACCATGTCTTGCGCTTCCTGTCATTTACCTGCCGGCAACTTTACCGACAACAAAGCGGTATCAGTAGGAATTGATGGAATTGCAGGCAAACGCAGTTCAATGGCCTTGTTGAATATTGCCTATGCCACTAACGGATTATTCTGGGATGGCAGGGCCGCCTCCTTGGAAGCCCAGGCGCTAATGCCGGTTGAAGATCCTGTTGAGATGCATCATCACTGGCCTCAATTAGTGGAACAGCTCAAAGAACACCCCGGGTATCCAGCCTTGTTCCGCAAGGCGTTCGGCATCAAAAACCGGTCGGAGATCAGTAAAGAACTGGCGGCAAAAGCGATTGCGCAGTTTGAGCGAATCCTGATCAGTAGTGGCACTTCAAAATACGACAAATTTGCACAAGGCGATGTGGATGTATTTGACGACGAGGAATTAGACGGTTACCTGATGTATTTTGAGGAAGCCTGGAAATACGGACTCAATTTGCCAGATGCCCAATGTTTTCATTGTCATGGCGGCATCACCCTCACCGGAAACAACTATTTCAATAATGGTCTGGATTCTGTGGGTTCACTGGATGAATTTAAGGATTTTGGCAGGTTCAAGGTAACCGGAAACCCATCCGACAAGGGCAAATTTCGCACCCCTACCCTTAGGAACATCGCATTATCCGGGCCATATATGCACGACGGGCGTTTTCAAACCCTCGAACAGGTAATAGACAACTATGCCCGGAAAGGATTTGGCGTATCTAATGAGGACCCCAACCTCCCTTTGATGGGCCTGAATGCCCCCAATAACACCTTGACTCAGGACCATAAAAAAGCCATTGTCAAATTCCTGCATACACTCACTGACACCGTTTTTATCAATAATCCGGATATTCAAAATCCATTTTGATAACTTTGGCCTGCTTTTCGCGGTAATCCCCCGGTATATTTCACCTTATATCCCGTTTATGATGAGAAACCGACTTACCATACTGGCAATACTGGTTGCCATTTCCAGTCAGGCACAAATAAGTGAAGGAGGGCTTCCTCCGAGTTTCCAACCCGAATTTCAGGCTTTTCTCGCCGGGCAAATGCCATCGGCTCAAGCGCTACCCACCATAGATGCAGGCAAGGAATTACTTGATGACAGTCAAACTCCGGGGCAAAATCGCTTCGCGGCGCCTGTTGCCACCGATATATCCCTCAAAAATGCAGGCGTCTGGCGCCAATTGCCTAACGGTGATCGCGTCTGGATGTGTGCGGTTAGATCAGTTGACGCATTAGGTCTTACCCTCATTTTTGATGAGTTTCGCTTACCACCTGGCGCCCGTTTTTATGCCTATGGCGCTAACCAGCAAATCCACGGAGCTTACACTGCACAGAGCTGTTTGCCTTCCGGAAAATTTTTGATTGGGGTTGTTGCTGGAGAAACTGCCTTTTTGGAACTCCTGGAACCAGCTTCCGTTACCGGCCAAAGCAAAATAAGTACCCATCGGGTGGATGTGGCTTATGATAAAAACGCACTACACGGGGCCGAGGATTTTGGCCAGGGTCTGCCTTGCAATGTGAATATCAATTGTCCGACAGGTGCGGGTTGGCAAACGGAAAAAAAAGGTATTGCGCGAATTCTCATGGTTTTTTCCAATGGAGAAGGTTGGTGCAGCGGCTCCCTGATCGCCAATACCTCCAATACGTATGATCCTTATTTTCTGACCGCCCACCATTGTCAACTGATTGGCAATAATCCGGATTTTGATCTATGGCGATTTGATTTTGATTACGAATCCACAAACTGTAACAATCCTGTAGTTGAACCGATTCCTCGGTCTGTGCTGGGTAGCGAACGTATCTCTTACCGCAACGAAACAGACTTTTTGTTGTTAAAAATCAATCCGATACCAGCTAATTACAATATTTATTTCAATGGCTGGAACCGCGACAACAACCTGACCTCCATACCACCCCATTCCGTTTATATACACCACCCTGCCGGCGACATTAAAAAAATATCAGTAGACACACAACAGGCCGTTATATTCTCTGGAACCCTGAATTGGGGCGGCGTTTTTGGCATCAGCCCGGCTAATACCCACTGGAAAACAGTAACCGACATCGGGGTTTTTCAGCCGGGATCATCTGGTAGCCCTTTGCTGGATGTCAACAAAAGAATCATGGGACAATTGCACGGTGGCAGTACCGCTATGGGCGACAGTTGTAAAGTTACAGGCGCTTATTTTGGTCGTTTTAACCAATCGTGGAACCAGGGAACCACTCCGGAATCGCGTTTAAAAGAATGGCTGGACCCTACTAACTCAGGCGCCGTTACACAAACCGGATACCCGCGCCCGGTTATTCAGGGGTACAATATTACCGGCAATGTGCAAACCAACTGGGGCACCCCCATGGAAGGCATTCGAATGGAGCTCACCGGAACGGCTTCTCTAACTGCATTTACGGATTCTCTGGGAAATTATCAGTTTATCAATGTGCCTGCCGGCGGGAATTATTCCATCAAACCAGTGCACAATATCAATGTGCTCAACGGGGTTACCACCTATGATTTGGTATTGATTTCCAAACATATTCTTGGTTTAGAACCCCTTGGATCTGCCTGGAAAATCATTGCCGGAGATGTTAATCAAAGCGGCTCTGTCACCACATTTGATATCGTGGAAACCCGAAAGCTTATTTTAGGCATTAACCCAACTTTCCCGGCAAATACTTCCTGGAGGTTCTTCCCTGCATTCGTCACTTTCAGCAATCAAAACGACCCATTTTCAGGAGGACTACCGCCGGATAATATTTCCATTACTAACTTGCAGGCTCCCTATCCGAACGCCAGTTTTAAAGGATTAAAAGTGGCGGATGTAAACCAATCGGCAATCGGGAATTAAACTCATTCACTCATTCACTCACCCATCCATGGTCCATACCGCGAAAGAGCGTTTTTTACATTACGTAACCATTGACACCCAAAGCGACCCCAATAGCCCAACATGCCCCAGCACAGAAAAACAAAAGAACCTGGGCAAGGTTCTGGTTCAGGAATTGCTTGAGATGGGCATTTCAGACGCCCATTTAGATGAGCACGGATATGTGTACGCCACCATTCCGGCCAATACGGAAAAAAAAGTGCCCGTGATTTGCTTCTGCTCACATATGGACACTTCTCCTGATTGTTCCGGCGAAGGAGTAAAACCTTTGATCCACACTAATTACAAAGGTCAGGACCTGATTTTGCCCGACGACAAATCGGTGGTTATTCGAATGAACGAACACCCGGATTTGAAGGATCAAATTGGAAATGACATCATTACCGCCTCCGGCACTACCCTATTGGGCGCCGACAATAAAGCCGGTGTAGCAGCCATCATGAGCGCTGCCAATATTTTGGTGTCGGATAAAAAGATCAAACACGGAAAAATCCGTATCCTGTTTACACCTGATGAAGAAATTGGCCGTGGTGTGGATAAAGTAGACATGAAAAAATTGGGCGCCAAATTTGGATACACCATTGATGGCGAAACGGCGGGCAGCATTGAAAATGAAACCTTTAGCGCTGATGGGGCCGTTATTACCGTACATGGCGTTTCGGCGCATCCTGGTTTTGCCAAAGGCAAAATGGAAAACGCCCTCAAAATTGCTTCCCGGATAGTAGCCAAATTTCCTGACAAATTGAGTCCGGAACACACTGAAGGTCGCGAGGGCTTCATCCATCCTGTGCACATTGAAGGTAATTTGGAAAAAGCCACTATTAAAATGATCATCCGTGACTTCACAGAAGGAGGTTTGAAACGCCACGCCAAAACCATCCAAAAAATAGTGGATGCGGCACTCAAGCCATTTCCTAACAGTCGCGCCGATGTTAAAATCAGCGAACAATACCGCAACATGGGCAAGGTACTCAGACGCCACCCGCAGGTGGTTGATAACGCCTTGGAAGCGCTCAAACGCGCAGGTTTCCCCAATCCTATTCAAAGCAGCATTCGGGGCGGCACCGATGGTTCACGTTTATCGTTCATGGGCCTTCCATGTCCCAATCTTTTTGCCGGAGAACACGCTTTTCACTCCAAACAGGAGTGGGTATCGGTACAGGATATGAATAAAGCGGCCGAAACAGTTGTGCACCTCGCACAAGTTTGGGAAGAGCGTTGCTAAATCCGAAAAATTTACGTATATTTATGGCCCAAAGGTTCCTGAAAAGGTAACTTTTGGGCGATTTTGCGTCATATACCCACAAATACATTCATCAACATTTTCAACCATGGAAGATTTTTGGAAAAAAGCATCCGATACCGCAAAAGAAACGCTTGACAAAGCAAGTGAAGCAGCGGAACAAGCAGCGGCGGCGGCAGCAGTTAAATTAGGCGAACTGAAAGAAGTGGCTTCAGAAAAATTTCAGGAACTGAGTGAAAAGGCCGAAGCGATGGCTGCTGAAGCCAAAGCCGAAGCTGCCGCAAAAATGGCAGAAGCACAGGCTGCCAAAGCCAATATTGAAGCGCATGAAGGCGGCGCTTTGGGTTACCTGAGCGACAAAGCCAAAGAAATAGTAGGTGAAGTAAAGGAAGAAGCCAACGAACTCGCAGAAGAAGGCAAAGACTTCTGGCAAAAAGCCAAGGATTACGTCGCCGGTGAAGACGGCACTAAGGACGTGTAGAGGAGGCTAATTTCTTTTTACCGCAGAGGCGGAGAGACGCAGAGGGTTGGTTACCAATTGTTTACACCTCTGCGCCTCCGCGCCTCTGGGGTAAAAATTACATTTGGGACACCCTCTTTGCGCCTTTGTGCCTTCGCGTCTTAGTGCCTTTACGCCTTATTGCACTTCGTGCCTTTACTTACGGTTGGCGTCTTGCTTCGCAAATACTTTTTTCAGCAGGTCGGTGGTACGAGAGCCTTTGTTGCGGCGAATGTTTTTCTCTTCTTCGGCAATTTTAGCAAACAAACCCTTCAGGGCTTCTTTGGTCACATAGTCGTCGAGGTCGTTGTTAACCTTGGTTACAAGCGGGATTTTGTTGTAGGCATCAGCCGCTTTTTTCCAGAGGTTGTTGGCGCCGATTTTATCTAATGAAGATACAATTTTCGGATTGAACTTATCGTACAATTGCTGACTGGTGGTGCGGTTCAGGTATTCCGTAGCTGCATTGTCAGAACCAAGCAGGATATTGGTGGCATCGCTAAAGGTCATGCTGGTAATGGCAGAAACAAAAATTGGCTTGGCTTCTTTGGCTGCGTCTTCTGCCCCGCGGTTCATTTTTTCCAGCAACTCGTTTTCCAGGTTACTGAATCCAGGTACATTTTTGAGTTTGTCGGTTACCTTACGCACATCTGCCGGCAACAGGATTTTGTAGGCGCTCTTGTAGTAGCCATCGCGCTGCGAAAGCGCATCTGCACCTTTGGAAATACCATTTTTGAGGGCTTCTTTCAAACCCTGACCAATTTCTGCCAAAGAAGGCTCGGAAAGTGCCTGATTGGCTACTTCCTGCAAAACATCGCAGGAGGAAAAAGTAAACGTAGAGAGCAGCAGCAGGAAAAAGAATGACTTACGCATATTTGAGTGTTTGAGTTTGTGAGTGTTTGAGTTTGTGAGTGTTTGAGTGTTTGAGTTTGTGAGTGTTTGAGTGTTTGAGTTGGCGTCCGGCCGGGCTGTATTGTCGGGGTGACTGGAGTCACCCCGACAATAAGGCTTCGCGCCTTTGTGCCTTCTAAATCAAGACTCGGAGTGCCTTATCCGGTCACTTAAGACAAGGTTAAAGCCCGAAAAAACCGTCTTTTTTGAGTAGGTCCATGTATTGTATGCTTCCCTTTTTGTTGAGGTGCATATAATCTCCAAAGGCTGTTGGGTCGGTAATGGCGTTGCGGTAATCATGCACAGGCAATCCTGTGGCCTTTTCTACTTCCGCTTTAAGCTGATCGAGGTTTTTTACCTGAAATCCGGGAAAATAAGGACCAATCAGCAATCGTACATCCCATCCGGCAGTATGCCTTGCCGAGGAAACCGTTTCAGCCAATTGCTGTATTAAATGGGGGTGAATTTCCAGGTCATAGCTGTTTTGGGCAGCCCTGGCCGCCATGTCGGGGGTAATTTCTCGGTCGAGGAGCCAGTCTTTGTCGGAACGGTTTTGGTAGTATAATGACCGTTGGTACACTTCGTGGTTGAACCGGTATAAATGCGATACCTGTGCGCCCCACCAAACCTTGGGCAACTGGTTTCTGATCAGGGTGTCCAGGTTTTTGGAGCGACTAATATAGGGCAAAAAACCCGGCAGCAGGGATGGATTATCCCGATCGCAGAGGGTTATGTCGATCAACATCTGCTGTGTCTTTAGATCCCACTCAAAATTTTTCAGATCCAGAAAATCCAGTACCAGGCACCTGGCCGCATTCATGGGCAAGCCGTTGTAACTCAGGTTGCAGGTGCTGCGTCCCGTAATTTCTTCGATATATGGCTGGTAAAAACATAAACCTCTTGAATTGCCCAGCAACAACAAGTCTGCCGCGGCCTGCCTGCGGTACAATTTGCCATACCGAAATTCGCTGTGCAGGGCTTTATCGCGCAGTAAATGCCCCCCGATACGATCTCCGGCAAACAAGAGCAGCAGCCAAAAGGTGTACCAGAGTATATGTTTCATTGCTCACAGGTTATGCCGCAGCAGCAGCGGTCATGAACTGTTTTTCATACAGTTCGCGGTATTTACCGTTTTCAATGCCCAGCAACGTTTCATGCGGCCCAAACTCTTTCACTTCCCCTTTGTCGAGCACAAGAATATTGGTTGCCCTGCGGATGGTGCTGAGTCGGTGCGCAATGATGATGCTGGTGCGACGAGCAATCAGCTTCTCAATGGCATGCTGGATAATGCCTTCAGATTCCGGATCGATGGAAGAGGTTGCTTCATCGAGTATGAGAATATCCGGATTGAATACCAGCGCCCGAACAAAGGAAATAAGCTGGCGTTGGCCCATGGACAGGGTAGCGCCGCGTTCCATCACCTGATAGTGGTAGCCGCCCGGTAGCTTTTTAATGAATTTGTGCGCACCAATCATTTTGGCGGCCTCGATCACCTGTTCTTCCGTGATATTGGGGTCGCGCAGGGTGATGTTTTCAAGCACCGTCCCGGAAAACAGAAAAACATCCTGCAACACCACCGCAATATGCCGGCGCAAGGCAAATACATCGTAATCATGCAGTTTCTGACCATCGATACGGATATAGCCCTTCTGGATTTCGTAAAAACGGTTGAGCAGGCTGATGATGGTGGTTTTACCACTGCCGGTACTGCCCACAATGGCCAGGGTTTCGCCGGGCTGAATCCGGAAGGAAACATCGCGCAATTGGGCATCGGTTTCCAGATTATCGGAATAGGAGAACCAGACCTTGTCAAAGGCAACCTCCCCTTTGAGTTTTTCTGGCGCCAGATGCCCCGAATTTTGAACGGTTTCCTTGTTTTCCAACAATTTAAACACCCTTTCTGCCGCAATCAGGCCCATTTGCAGGGTATTGAATTTATCGGCCAGCATCCGGATTGGACGATACAACATGCTGATATACAGCGGGAATGCTACCAGAATACCAATGGAAATATCGTCACTCAATACACCGCGGGCGCCATACCACACCATCAGGCCCAGCGAAAGGGCAGAAATGATATCTACCACGGGGAAGAAGATGGCGTAAGCAAAAATGGCCTTCAGGTTGGCAGAGGTATAGTCGTGGTTAATTTTTTTGAATTTCTCTGCTTCCCGGGATTCGGCGTTAAAGATCTGAACGATGCGCATACCGCTGATACGTTCCTGCAGGAAGGCGTTCATGGTGGCAATGTGGTTGCGCACTTTTTCAAAACTTTTGCGCACACTTTCCTTGAACTGATAACTACCCCAAATGAGCAACGGGAAAACGGAAAGTACCACCAATGTCAGTTTCCAGGAAGTGGTAAACATGACAATCAATACCGCCAAGATGGTCATCAAATCAGCCAGGATGGTTACGCTGCCTTCACTAAAGATGGTATTAATGGCCTCAATATCGTTGATCGTACGCGTAGTGCTTTGTCCAATGGGTGTTTTATCAAAGTACCTGAGATTCAGCGAAGTAATGTGGTTGAATATCTTTACCCGAAGGTCGCGGATGGTGGCCTGCCCCAGCCAGTCGGCATGGTACAGGAAAAAATAGCGCAGTACGACTTCCAGCAGCAACACCCCCAGGATCAGACTGGTCATAAAGGTCAACCCGGCAATGTCTCCCGGCACGATGGCGTCGTCTACCATACGCTCAATGAGTTTGGGGCGCAGGACAGCCAGCGGGGAGAGTATGAGGGTAAGTACCACGGTGAGCCAGAAGACCTTTTGGTAAGGCTTCACCATGCGCATGACCTGCCGGAAGAGAGAGAAATTGAACTTTTGAGCTTGATCAGCCATATTGTGCGGGGCAAGAAAGAGGGGTGCAGTGCCTCAAACCTTTTTTAGGGTAATTGGTTTCCGGGTTGGACGTTTTTTTTCTGTAGATTATAAATCCACCAGCACCTTCACCGGACAATGGTCGGAATGTACCACATCATTCAACTGCCTGGCGTAAGTGATTTTGTCCTTTAGATTGTCAGTAACCACCTGATAGTCAATCCTCCAGCCTTTATTTCTGGCTCTTGAACCGGCCCGAAAACTCCACCAGCTGTATTCTGCCATTTCAGGATTTTTGAACCGGAATGCATCGGTAAAACCCTGGGCCAGCCATTGGGTCATCCAGGCGCGTTCTTCAGGCAGGAAGCCGGAGCTGTTTTTGTTGCCTTTCGGATCATGGATATCTATTTCTTCGTGGGCAATATTCATATCGCCCACAATGATCAGTTTGGGTCGTTCTTTCCGAAGATTTTCTACCCAACCGGAAAAATCCTCCAGAAACCGCATCTTGAACGCCTGACGTACATCGCCTGTAGTGCCTGAAGGGAAATAGCAGTTCAGCAAGGTCCAATCGCCAAAATCTGTGCGCAAAATCCGGCCCTCGCCGTCGTAGCCCGGCATGCCGCAGCCTTGTGCCACCAGAGTAGGCGATTTTTTACAAAAAGTAGCCACCCCGCTGTAGCCTTTTTTCTCGGCTTCAAACCAGTGATGTTCGTAACCCAAAGCCTCCAGTTCCAGCAATGGCACGTCTGTGCGCAGGGCTTTTACCTCCTGCAAACAAATAATATCAGGGTTTTCTGTGGCCATCCATTCCCAAAATCCCTTGGATATGGCAGAACGGATACCATTGACGTTGTATGAAATGATGTTGAGCATAGTTACGGTGGACGGTGGACGGTGGATGGTGGACGGTGGACGGCCTACGGTGGACGGTGGACGGTGGACGGTGGATGGTGGACGGTGGACGGTGGACGGTTTTTGGGCTCGGGGAAAAAGAGCATTTCTGACTACCCCGAGCCCAAAAACCGTCCACCGTAGGCCGTTCACCGTAGGCCGTCTACCGTCCACCGTCTAATATTTCAAAAATTTCTTCTATTTCATCAAACGATTTCACGCCAACTTGTTCTTCTTCGCTTCCAGTGAGGCCCAGGCCCGCCAGGTGATACTCCCGGATCAGTTCGGGCCAGACTTCGGCTGGTACATTGGCCTGAAGCAGTGAAGGTTTTTGCCGGAAAAGGTTGTACCAGAAGTCGGGATCTGAGGCAAAAAGTTCCTGAACATCCGTATCCGACGTAGCCTCAAACAATAATACATCTACCAGAGCAGCATAGCCCTTCAAGGCTTCTGCAGGTATTTTTAGTCCATTCGGACCAATTTCCACTTGCAGAATGACCTCCAGGCCGCCCAGATGAGCCAGCCTATCGCCGTGAACTGCTGCGGAAACCTGAACAGCGTCCAGACCAAAAAAAGAGGCCGACTCGCGCACCACTTCTATGGGTGCGCTACTGAACTCACCTACAATTTTCGGTCCTTCCACCCATTCCCGAATGGCTTTCATATACATAGGGTCCAAATATCCTTCGGTGCCTTCTTCCAGGTTAAAACCCAGATAGGCTACTTCACGGGCGGCGAAGTAACGGGCGTCTGTCAGGTGTGCGATGCGGGAAGCTTTGATCAAGGAGTGGATGTGTGAGTGAGAGAATGATTAATGGTGCAAAACTACGAAATGAGGTGGCAGAAGGATGTGTTTTTTTGGTGGGAGGCTTTGTTATCTTTGCGCAAAATTTTACTTTGAAACAACGTTCCCTACTTTGGATTGCACTTTTGCTGCTCACTGCATTTGCAGCCTGGAAGCTGTACGTAAATAAAAAAGAACTGGAAGCGGAGGCTCAGCTTTCGAAAATGCAACGGGCCTTTGTACCGGTGGAGGTAGTGGAGCCCAAGTTGGAAACGCTGGCCAATCATCTGGAGGCCGACGGCATTTTCCTGGCCTCCAAAGAGATGTTTGTTATTTCCGAAACCGCCGGAAGGGTACTGGAAACCTACAAAAACAAAGGCGAATGGCTTCAGGAAGGTGAAGTGATTGCAAAAGTGGATGACGAATTACTACGCATAGAGCTGGAAGCGACTCAGGCTAATTTAGCCAAATTGCGCAAAGACCGGGAACGTCTCACTAATCTGATTGAAGGGGAGGCCGCGCCTAAAAACAAAATTGAGGACCTCGAATTGGGCATTTTGGCCGCCGAAGCCAAGGAAAAAGGACTTAAAAAACAAATTGCCAATACCAGTATCAAAGCGCCCATGACAGGCACTTTAGGTATGCGCTTTATCGAACGCGGCAGTGTGATTGGACCAGGCATTCAGGTGGCGCAAATGACTAATCTGGAAAAGTTGTTCCTCATGGTAAAAGTGACCGAGCGCGATGTGCTAAACGTAAAAAAAGGTCAGCAAGTAGCCGTCAGAGCCGATGTTTTTCCGGATGTGGTAATTCCTGGCCGTGTAACCAATATTGGACTGCGTGCCGATAATGCCTTCACCTATGATGTTGAAATTGAAGTGGTTAACCCAAAAGGTAATCCGCTCCGTGGTGGTATGCACGCAAAAGCTAAATTCACCTTTGATGCCAACAGGCAGGGTCATACGCTGCCCCGAAAAGTGATTGCCGGAAGCTTACAGGATCCAAAGGTGTATGTGATTCAAGGCGACTCCATCGCGGTATTGCGTGCCATCACATTAGGCGGCATTTATGGCGATAAAATTGAAGTAACTTCTGGCGCTTTGCCTGGCGATAAAGTGGTGCTCACAGGACAATTGAACCTGGTAAATGGCGCCAGGGTGAGTGTGATCAGGTAAATAGTCGGTTGGTATTCCGCTTTGATCGTTAAATTATCCACAAACCGCTGAAATCCATAGTACTGCCATTTAAAGCATAAACCCCGTTTTGTATCTTTGTCCCCCTTATGGCTGATGTGATACAATTATTGCCCGATAGCGTAGCAAACCAAATTGCTGCAGGAGAGGTGGTGCAACGCCCCGCCTCTGTGGTAAAAGAGTTGCTGGAAAATGCCGTGGATGCCGGGGCAAATAAAATCCAACTGATTGTCAGGGATGCAGGAAAAACCCTCATTCAGGTGATAGACAATGGCTGTGGCATGTCGGAAACTGATGCACGGATGAGTTTTGAACGCCATGCTACTTCCAAAATCAGGGAATCAAAAGATCTTTTTGCACTTCATACCTTCGGGTTCCGGGGAGAAGCGCTGGCCTCAATAGCCGCCGTTGCTCAGGTGGAAATGAAAACCCGCCGGTCCACTGATGAGCTTGGCACCAGGTTAGTCGTGGAAGATTCATTCGTGAAAGTACAGGAGCCTTGTCAGGCCCCATTAGGTACCAGTATCTCCGTTAAAAATCTCTTTTATACTGTACCAGCCCGGAAAAGCTTTTTAAAAGCCGACCCGGTGGAAACCCGTCACATTCTGGACGAATTTCAACGGGTGGCCATGGCAAATCCGGATGTGTTTTTTTCCTTGCACCACAATGATTCCGAAATATTTCATTTGCCAATAGGCAATCTGCGCCAACGTGTAGTCAAAATATTTGGAGAAGCCGTCAATAAAAAACTTGTTCCTGCCGAACAGGAAACAGATATTCTCCACATTTCAGGTTTTGTAGGAAAACCGGATTATGTCAAAAAAACACGAGGAGAGCAACTGTTTTTTGTCAACAAACGATTCATCCGCAGCAATTACCTGCATCATGCCGTGATGAGCGCTTATGAAGACCTGCTCCCTGCCGATACCTACCCGCTATATGTGTTATTTTTAGATATCAACCCGGCAAGTGTAGATATCAACGTACATCCCACCAAACAGGAAATCAAGTTTGATGATGAACGGTTGGTGTATAATTTTCTCAAAGTAGCTGTGCGACATGCTTTGGGTAGTCATAATGTGACCCCAACTCTTGATTTTGAACAAGAACCAGCGTTTCAGCAGCGACTCACGCCTGCGCCTGTGCTTCGACCAGAACGCGAGTCTTCTTCTGTAGGCACTTTCCGCCCATCTAAATTTGACCAGGATGGTCCTGCCGCATCGCGACATACCAGCAATCTGGAAAACTGGGAAAAACTATACAAGGGCCTTGAGTTATTTGAAAAAGGCTCGGGTGGAGAACCAGAACCCACAACAGATGAACCAGTCATTGGCACTCGCCCGGGGGTGGAAGTACTGGAAATGGATGATGATACCGAATCCTTCTCCAAAGGACAAAGGGAACCTTATCAGGTTCATGGCCAATACATTATCAGCCATATCAAATCCGGGTATTTGCTTATCGATCAGCAAGCGGCCAGTGAACGCGTATTGTACGAGCGTTACCTTGCAGCTTTGGAACACCAGCCTATTGCCACACAAAAGGCTTTATTTCCAAAAACGGTTGAACTTTCGGCGGCAGACGCACATTTATTGAGGGATATACTGGAAGAAGTGAATTGTCTGGGTTTCGAAATTTCAGAATTTGGTGGCAATACCTTCGCTATCCACGGTTCGCCTGCAGAGTTGCGGCCAGGAATTTCCGAAGAAACCCTGTTGCAAAAAGTACTGGAGCAATATAAAGGCAATCTGGAATTACAGTTAGGCGCTCGGGATAATCTGGCGAGATCCATGGCCCGTAATGCTGCTATGCGCAAAGGTCAGCCGCTTACCGTGCCTGAAATGCAGGATTTGATAGACCGGTTATTTGCCTGTACGGTGCCGTTTAACAGTCCTTCTGGCAGAAAATGTTTCATTCAATATGATCTGGAAGAGCTCCAGAGACAGTTCTCATAACCATGTCGAATTCCTTTCTTAATCTTCCTTTTCGCGGAGTTTCCGGGCAGTTGATACTCATCAACATTGTTGTGTTTCTGGGTTCGTATTTATTACTTGGTCAGGATGTGTTCAATTACGACACCTATGATTACGAGGTAATGGGGCGAATGTATCTGGCATCTTTTCTTCCGGGATCACCTCATTTCGAACCGTTTCAGGTAGCAACGCACATGTTTATGCACGGCAGTTTTATGCACCTGTTGTTCAATATGTTGGGCATTTACTGGTTTGGTTCTATGGTGGAGATGGTTTGGGGGCCGCAACGATTTCTTTTTTACTATCTTTCCTGCGGAATAGGCGCCTGGGCAATTCATATGGGCGTTCAATATTGGGAACTACAACAAATGGGTATAGATCCGAGTACCTGGAATGGGGCAATGCTCGGGGCATCCGGAGCTGTGTTCGGGATCATGGTTGCATTTGCTGTTAATTTCCCAAATCTGGAAATCCGAATGCTGTTTCCACCAATTGCCTTGAAAGCCAAATATTTTGTGCCACTCATGGCTGTCGCAGAGTTATTTTTTGGCATTGGAGGTGTTTCCACAGGAATTGCTCACTTTGCCCACCTTGGAGGAGCGATCACAGGTTTTATCCTGATCGCGTACTGGAAAGGATTCAAATTTTAACCCCATTCCCTGTTTTACCACATTCACCATCATGTCACTTTTTAAATCCATCTGGGACGATCTACAATATTCCTTGCGGGCAGGGAATATGGTATCCAAGCTCGTGGTGGTCAATTTTGCCGTTTTTGTTGTCCTCAAACTGATTTATTTGGTATTGAGCCTCTTTACTATGGGAGAAGCTGCCGGCTTGTACGACAATATGTTGGGGTATTTGTGGCTATATGCGGATCTGAGCACATTGGCCTGGCATTTTTGGGGTGTATTGACCCACATGTTTTTGCACGACAGTTTTTGGCATCTGGTAAACAACATGATGGGATTGTACATATTTGGCCGGATAGTAAGTGATTTGATTGGAGAGCGACGGATTTTACCATTATATCTGTTGGGAGGACTGGCAGGAGCTATCATTTATGTCATCACAGCGCAGTTTTTTCTCGACATCGGTTCCTATGCCCTGGGTGCATCTGCAGCAGTAATGGCTCTTGGCGGTGCTGCTTTGATCCTCGCGCCTGATTACAGGGTGCATTTGTTGGTATTAGGTGCTGTTAAAGTGAAGTATATCGTTTTAATTCTGGTTTTATTGGATCTGGTAGCTATTGCAGGGACCTATCCGGCGGGGGGACATGCAGCGCACATTGCCGGATTTGCCATGGGATGCTTTTTTGTTTTCCAGCTACGCGATGGTAAAGATTGGGCCATTCCGATTAACCACGCCCATCAATGGCTTAGCAGATTGTTTTCTGCGGCGCCAAAATCCAAGTTTCAACGACCTAAAAATGCGCCTCCCATGCGCGCTACATTCACACAGCCAAAATCCGGGGCTTCTCGCTCAGACTCCTCGGAAGTATCTTTTCAGGAGAAACTGGATGCTATTCTGGATAAGATAAAGGCCCAGGGCTATGAAAGTCTGACTCAGGAAGAAAAAGATTTTCTGTACGAAGCGAGTCAGAAGTGAATTTGGTCATTTGGGGCATTTATAGGTTATTTAAAGTCATTTAGGGGTCATTTAGGGGTCATTTAGGGTCATTTAGGGGTCATTTAGGGGGCATTTAGGGGGCATTTAGGGTCATTTAGCATCCCAAATGACCAAAAACACTCCTAAATGACTAACAAATGACCCTAAATGACCCTAAATGACTAACAAATGACCCTAAATGACCCTAAATGACCCTAAATGACCCCTAATTCCCCACTACTGGCTCGGTGAGATACCCCCATAGCATAGCCATTTTCCGATAGATATCCGTATTGTCAATGATGCCGCCAAAGTGTTCGGCGCCTGGTCCGAAGGCATAAACCGGCACCAAGGCTGCGGTATGCTGGCCGGAATTGAACTCTACGTCCAGCACTTCAAAACCTTCACCCTGTTCGAGCACCATTCCTCCGGTTTCATGATCTGCGGTAACGATCACCAGCGTCTGACCATCTGCCTCGGCAAATTTCAGGATTTCGCCAATAGCCTGATCAAAATCAAGCATTTCCGCAACAGCTCGGGGGCCGTCTTTGGCATGACAAGCCCAATCAATCTGCGAGCCTTCAAGCATGAGAAAGAATCCATTTTCAGCGCGTTTTGACAGGTGCTCTGTTGCCATTTTAGCAGAAAGTGGCAAATAATTCCGGCCGGCTTGTACGGAATCAGGTTCGCCGGAAGCAGAGAACCAGGCAAACGGGCTTGCCGGATCGGGAGTGAACTTTTTTAAGGGTTTTTCTTGGAAATTGGAAACCTGATAGCCCTTTTGAATCAGCTCCTTATAGAGGTTGCGCTGATCGGTTTTCCGATCGTTGAAATATTTTAATCCACCGCCCACCATAAAATCCAGTTCAGTTTCCAGAAAAAACAAAGCGATTGCCTCCATTTCGGCGCGACTATCAACATGTGCAATAAAGGATGCCGGTGTAGCATGTGTAATGCTGGAGGTGGCTACCAGGCCCGTGGCCAATCCGTTTTTTTTAGCTTGTTCCAGAATGGTCAAACAAGGTTTTTTAGCCCGGGTCATGCCAATAGCTCCGTTATAAGTTTTGCATCCGCAGGAAAAAGCGGTAGCGCCTGCTGCCGAATCCGTTATGAGGTGACTGGCAGAATGTGTTTTCATCAGGCCGGTGACCGGAAAACGTTCCAGATTCAGCCTTTTGTTATTGGCATACAATCCAGCTGTTACCTGGGTCAGCCCCATTCCGTCGCCAATCAACAGAATAATGTTTTTGGGCTTTGGCGTCGGGATGGCCGATACATTGCCCAGAAATAGGACGCATAGCGCCAGGAGATATTTAATCATGGTTTATCTTTCGGAGAAAGTAGTCAAAACAGCCTCAAACCTAACAAACACGATATCTTTTACCAGGCAAAGTTCGGATAATCCCTTTGAATTCCAGGTCAAGAATGCGTGAAGCCAGCATACCGGGCTCCAAATCCGCCAAAATAGTGAGCTGATCAATAGGGATTTCCGGCTGAACGCGGATAATATTCACCAGCTTTTCCTCCGATTCTGAGAGTTCATGAAACAGTTTACCTTGTTTGTTACTCACCGCACCAGCCTCTTCCCATCCCATACGAGCAGCAATATCAGCCGCAGATTCGGCTAATTTGGCGCGTTCGTTTTTAATCAGGTAATTGCATCCAATACTCTTGACATCACCGGGCCTGCCTGGAACGGCAAATACCTCTCTGCCTTGTCGTTCAGCAAACTGAACGGTAATCATGGAACCTCCACTGGCGGCCGTTTCCACCACCAAAAGGAGATCTGACATGCCGGAAATGATCCTGTTACGCATTGGGAAGTGCTCCCGGTCAGGTTTGGCATCGTGCGGGTATTCACTCAGCAAACCTCCATTTTCCGTCATACGCAATGCAATGCTCCGGTGCTGTGCAGGATAAATACTACCCAAACCGTGCCCCAAAACCCCAATATTGGGCATATTCAAGGCCGATGCTTTACGGTGCGCAGTTACATCAACCCCGAATGCTAATCCGCTGACAATCAGTGCGTCATATGGTAAAAAACCTTCCACCAGTTCTTCACATATTTTTCTCCCATGATCGCTGGGCTGGCGGGTACCGATGATGGCCACAATTCGTTCTTTTTCCAATAAATCCAAGCTACAACCTTTAAAATATAAGAGGCAGGGGCTATCAGCGCTTTGTCGCAGTCGTGCAGGATACCTGGAATCTGTGTAAAAAAGCGCTTGGATACCGTATTGTTCCAGGTATTTGAGTTCTTGTTCTGCCAGGCGCAACGCTTCAGAACCATTTAGTATGGACTGAATAATAACCGGTCCTATGCCGGGAACCCGAAACAATTCCTTTTTGGAAGCTCGAAAAACCGCTTCCGGACTACCACAATAACTGACCAGACTTTTTGCTGTTATAGCGCCAATTTGGGGAACAAGGGTGAGTGCAATTTGGTGATGCAGGGACATTTGGGTTTGATGGGTTTGATGGGTTTGATGTATCCCGGAATGGTATTCCGGGAATTATGCGCAGGTTGGGATTCTATTCTTCAGAACATTCTTACACTAAATTAGGGGCTTCAAATAATATTTCCAAAAAAAATCTTTGGCAGATATTCCAATGAGCGCTGTAGCAACTCTTTTTTTGTACGGATCAGCACATTTTTAGCTCCCAACACCCTCTTAACAAATTGAAAAGATTTTAGATTGTACGATTTTTCAGTCCTTTACGTTTGAACATAATCACGCCTTCCGCGTCGGTCGTACCTGCTATTCAAATTCATGAAAAAAACATCCTTATCTGCTGCAGCGCTGGCACTCTCCTTGCTGACAGCCATTCAATCCTTCGGTCAGGTTGATGATGTAACCCCTAAAGCTGGCGTTTCAGAAGCGCCAGACATAGAAGCCTTCTCCCCAAAGCCCATTGATACCACCACCGCGCCAACCATTATTACTTTCGGTTCCTGCAACAAAATGAATATGCCACAAACGATGTGGCAATACGTGAACGCTAACAACCCTCAACTTTGGGTTTGGCTGGGTGATATCATTTATGCCGATACTTCCGATATGCGTGCCCTGGCTGCGCATTACAAAAAGCTAAAAACTACCCCTGAGTACAAAAAACTGCGGACCAAGGCGCAGGTAATTGGCGTGTACGACGACCATGATTACGGCATCAACGATGGCTGTAAGGATTACCCCATGAAAAAAGGCGCAAAAAAATGCCTCATGGACTTTCTTGACGTACCCATGAACAGTGTAATACGGCGTAGGGAAGGAGCCTACAGCAGTTATACTTTTGGGAAGGGTCCTCAACGAATCAAGGTAATTGTGATGGACACCCGATATTTCCGGGATCCACTGGTAAAAGACCCAACCAAACAACGCAGGTACATACCTAATATGGACGGTGATATGTTAGGCGAAGCCCAATGGAAATGGCTGGAACAAGAGTTGCGCAACAGCACAGCCAATCTCAATATCCTGTGCTCCAGCGTACAGGTAGTAGCAGACGACCATGGCCATGAAAAATGGGGTAATTTCCCCAATCAGCGCAAAAAACTACTGTCACTGATCTCCACTGTCAAACCCAAAAACCTGGTCATCCTTTCCGGTGATCGTCACCAGGCCGAGATATCCAAAATGCAGCTCGACGGCCTGCCATACCCGCTTTATGATTTTACCTCCAGTGGCATGACCCACCTGCGCAGCGGCACTGAAGAAGTAAACCGGTATCGCGTAGGCGACCTTATTTTGAAGAAAAACTTTGGTATGCTTAAAGTTACCTGGAATGGCGACAAACCCATAGTGTCCATGCAGGTACGTGGCAACCTGAATGAAATGTATCAGGAAGTGGTGGTAAGGTATTAGTATTCAGGCCTTTACCTTTAAAGTCCATCATAACCCAAAAATCCTTACCTTGCTTTCTTTTTTTCAAGAGTCGCAGGGCCGGTATTCGGTTTTATGCGGCTCTTGTTATTGAAGTTCGACTGCTTCATAGTCGGTGGCACGAAATATTCATTAGATTGGCTGGTGGTTTTGTTATTGATTGCAAAACAAAATAAACATTACAGAAAAAATTCAAAAGAAAATTCGTATCTTTGCGGCCCTCCGGATGTAGGACTGTAGTGATGGGCTTTGGCTTGTTCGGGTTTGATCCGGAGTAAATTCATTATTTCATGCTTGGGTAGTGTTGACGTTAGCTTTCGTTATGCAAGGGAAAAGCGATCAACGTGAACGGATCCCATGCGCTAACGTACCGCTAACATGTCAGCATTTAAAGATCTCGGCATTGCCGACGACCTCCTGCAGGGTATTACCTCTATGGGGTTTGAAATCCCAACACCTGTACAGGAAATGGTTATTCCCGTGGCGCTCGAAGGAGACCACGACCTCATTGCCCTGGCGCAAACCGGAACCGGCAAAACTGCTGCTTTCGGACTTCCACTGCTTCAACGTATTGAACCTAAGGAACGGAGCATCCAGGCACTCATCATGTGCCCTACCCGCGAATTGTGCGTGCAGGTTGCCAGTGATTTAGAAAAATACTCAGAATTCGCCCACCAGTACAAAGTAGTGGCCGTTTATGGCGGCGCCAGTATCGAAACACAAATCCGTCAGATCAAAGCAGGCGCTCAAATTGTTGTGGCTACTCCGGGCCGCTTGATGGACCTCATTACCCGGAAAGCCGTCAAACTCGAGAGTGTACGACGCGTGGTTCTGGATGAAGCCGATGAAATGCTTAACATGGGCTTTAAGGAGGCCATTGATTTCATCCTCTCAGAAGCGTCAGATCGTGAGTCTATTTGGTTGTTTTCCGCAACGATGCCCCGGGAAGTCCGGGCTATTGCAGCGGATTATATGGATAACCCGAAAGAACTCACTGTTTCCGGGCGTACACAAACCAACGAAAACATTGAACACATCTATTATGTGTGTCGCGCCGACGATCGCTACAATGCATTAAAGCGCGTGGTAGACGCCCTGCCCGGCATTTATGCCATTATTTTTTGTCGCACCAAAAATGAAACCAAGGAAGTAGCCGAGCAAATGATCCGCGATGGTTATAATTCAGATGCCTTGCACGGCGATCTGGCGCAGGATGATCGTGATCGGGTAATGCAACGTTTCCGCGAAAACAACCTGCAATTACTGGTTGCAACCGACGTAGCTGCCCGTGGACTTGATGTGAGCAATATTACCCATGTAATTAACTATGGCTTGCCGGACGAAATTGAGGTGTACACCCACCGCTCAGGTCGTACAGGTCGTGCCGGGCGTACAGGCGTAAGTATCATCATCGTTACGCCCAAATACGAAGAAAAAATCCGCATGATTGAGCGCAAAACCAAAGCGCCTGTTGTGAAAAAAATGTTGCCAACAGGCATGGAAGTCTGCGAGGCACAACTATTCAATATCATCAAAGGCATCCACGAACAGGAGGTCCACCATGCAGATATTGAACCGTATATGGAGCGGATTCAGGAAGAATTGAAAGATCTGAGTAAAGAAGAGTTGATCAAACGATTTGCCAGTGTGGAATTCAATCGCTTCCTGTCTTATTACCGCAATGCGGCGGATATCAACATTTATCCTAAAGGCGACAAACGCGGAGCCAAGGCTACTTTTGCTGCAGCGCCTGCAGGCTCCATGGTTCGACTCTTTGTGAGCGTTGGTGAAATGGATGGCGTTACGAAAAAAGATTTCCTCAAACTTCTGGATCGTTCATTCGGGGTGCCCAGCCGCGCCATTGGTCAGATCGATGTGAGCCGCACTCACCTGCATTTTGATCTGGACGCCGCCTATGTAGGCGTGGTTCGTCAGGGGCTACCGGAATTTACCCTTAACGGCCGTGCCATCCGGGTGGACGATGCCTCCCAGCGCGACCGTAGTCCTCGTCGGGATCGGGATGAACGTGTATTTGAAAAATGGGATAGAAAGCCTAAAAAGGGAGGAAAAAAAGGCAAGTGGTAAAGGAAAGGCGCAAGATTAGCGTTAGTTTGAAAAGTCGCATTTTTATACCGCAGAGGCGGAGAGGCACTTAAACTGAGAGTCTTACTTGGAGTGAGACTCTCAGTTTAAGTGCCTCTGCGTCTCTCCGTCTCTGCGGTATAAAATAACATTTGCCCCCTTCGCGTCTTCGCGCCTTAGTGCCTTAATGTTCTTTACGCCTTGAATTCAATAGAAGGCGAACACCACGATCATACCAAGTACAAATAACAGCACAAAGGCGATCAAATAACAAAATGAATAGAGCCAGAACTTTATCAGCGTTTTGAACCAACCTTGATTATAGTATCTAAGCATTCCAATATACATACCAGGAAAGGGCAAAAAAGCGGCAAATCCAACCATTTCATCGCCCCATAGATTTAGCTGTTCGCCAATTGTTGCTATTAACAGCAAGAGCATGGCCCCAGTATGAAAATGAAGCAAATAGATAAAATGCTCTACGTAGTATCGGCTTTGTCGAATATATAGTAGCCCCAACACAAACGACATGATAGCCACCAGTGCCAGAATAGCCCAGGTCAAGCTACCCACAGCCGCGTGAATAAAAGCCTCTGGTGTTTTGTAGGATTTAATACCTTGTCGTACAAGGGTACGCTGCACCCAATTATCCAATTTATAGCGACGGATAATCTCTTCTGGTTCATAACGAACCAGATCCATAACCGCAATTTCCGTTTTACCCTTTCCCCCAAACAAATTAATACCCATGCCAACGGTATCCGGGGGATTATCTAGCAAAGAATCCAGCGGTTCTGCCGACATTTTATGCCGATGTGCGAAGGATCGGATTAGGGTGTCAAGAGCTCGGGTTGCTTCTGCAGTTCGCTGATTTTCAGGCAATTTCTTATAATCCTGAATCATATCGTATCTGGCTGCCTCAAATTTCATCCGCTCATAATCCGACACCGATTCGTCTGCAACAATAGTATCTCCGGTTTCTGTTTCCACAGATTTTTGATAATTAAAAAACTCCCCGTCACCGCCATTTTCAACGTCTTTCAACATAGCGTTCACCATGAACAGAAACAGAAACATCACAATAGCAAACAACCGAATCGGGTGAGGGTAACGATCCTGTTTACCCTTGAAAAACTCCTGAGTAACCTTCCCTGGAATAAACAACTGCCAGGCAGTTCGAATAAACTTCCCTTCCAGATGAAAAGTGTTATTCCACAACCTGCTAAACAAACTTTTCATACCCACACGACCATCCGTATCCTTTTGCCCGCATTGAGCGCAGAATTTAGCTTTATACGAAAGCGGATGGTAACAATTTCGGCAATAGCGCTTCAAAGGGGGCCGAGTGTTTGAGTATGGGAGCTAGCAAGTGTGCGAGTTAGCGTTAATCACAACCAAAGGCCGTCAAGCATAGGCCATCAGCCGAGTTTATAATAACTTTGCACGCGCAAATATCATTTGATCAAAGCATTTTTTTTCGTCAAAAATCTTCTTTCCAAAAATCTTTGCAACAATCCCGAAAGCAACGTCAACGCCAAAACTCGCACACTCCAACACTTCTAAACTCAAATATGCGTCAGCAAACCACACCACATATCCTGATGGTCCGCCCGGCCAATTTTGCTTTTAATGAGGAAACAGCTGCCAACAATGCTTTCCAAAGCAGGGATGGCAAACTCACTCCTGCAGAAATGCGGGAACGTGCCATGCAGGAATTTGACGGATTTGTAGCTCAACTACGGGCTGCAGGTGTTGATGTTATCGTGGCTCAGGATTCCGCCGAACCTGTAAAACCCGATGCGGTTTTCCCCAATAACTGGGTAACATTTCACCAGGAAGGATTCATGGTTACCTACCCCATGTTTGCCCCCACCCGTCGACTCGAACGCAGCGATGCCGTTATCGAAACCGTTCTGGAACAAGGGTATCATTCCAATAAACGTGTTTGCCTGGAAACCCATGAAGCCACCAATACCTTTTTGGAAGGCACCGGAAGTATCATTTTTGATCACCAGCACCGCCTAGCATACGCATGCCTGAGCCCGCGCACAGACGCGAACCTGTTGGAAGAGCTCTGTCAACACCTTGGCTATCAAAAAGTGGTTTTCCATTCGGTTGACGCCCATGGCCAGGATGTGTACCACACCAATGTGATGATGGCCCTTGGCGAAACATTTGTGGTAATCTGTTTGGATTCTGTGCGCGATGCCACGGAGCGGCGCATGTTGGAAGAAAAATTCCGGGAAACCAACAAGGAGATTGTTGATATCACCCTGGAACAAATGAACTCCTTTGCCGGCAACATGCTTCAGGTGCGCAATACCTCAGGACAAACCATTTTGGTAATGTCTAGCACCGCTTTTCAGGCACTCACAACCGCACAGGTACAAAAACTGGAAAGTCACACCAAATTGCTCCACGCGCCCATCAACACCATCGAAACCTACGGCGGTGGCTCCGCACGCTGCATGATGGCAGAGATCTTCCTTCCGTTTGAAAGGCACTAAGTTGCATAAAGGCACGAAGGGATTGGACCACGAAGGCACGAAGGCACAAAGACGCGAAGAGGCTGTCTAATAAGTCGCTTTTTTAATTTTACCGCAAAGGCGGGGAGACACAGAGGCACTTTCATAAAACAATCTAATTGGCCGAAGGCCAACCTAAACTTTGCGCCTTCGTGTCTTTGCGCCTTCGTGTCTTCGTGTATTAGCGCCTTTGTGCCTTCCCCCCACGTTGTGCCTTCCAAATTAGTATTTGACGGTTACCTTATCCATGACATCCCCTTGTTGGATTTGGTCCACTACTTCCATGCCGGATTTTACCCGGCCGAAAATGGTGTATTTGCCGCTGAGATGTACTCGGGCGCCATGAGTGATAAAAAACTGTGTGCCTTCAGTGTCGAACCCGGAAGATGCCATTCCCAGTAAACCAGACTGGTCGTACCAGGCCAGGCCAATTTCAGTTCGCAGGGAATAATCCAGTGATCCGGATCCGTCGCCACGAGGGCACCCGCTTTGAATTACATGATTGGGCACCACCCGATGGAATGGTTTGCCATTGTAAAAATTGCTGCTGGCCAGTTCAATAAAATTGGCCACTGAGCCAGGCGCCCATTGCGGCCAGAGTTCCAGCACAATATTGCCCTTGGCGGTTTGAATAGTCACTTCTGTTGCCGATCCAACTACCTGCAGACGTCCCCAATCAATGGCATGGTTGAACGGAATTACAGGCATCGGTGGTGCAGGTTGCCCCTCCAGATAAGCCACTACTTTTTGCATTTCAACAATGGCTTCAAAATCCCGTGGCATCTTTAGTTTATTCAATGACTCCCGGAAATCATTGAGTCGGGTAGAGTCTCGTATATCCCTGAAATTCAAAGGGTTACCTTTGGAAAATGCAGGAGCAACGGACAGCATCATACCAGGATCGCCACCAGCTATTATTTCTCTGGTGTAGTTGTACAAGGTACGACGAACGCCTTTGCCGCCTTCTCCGAAATGTGCCCAGAAGTCAGGCCGTTTCATAATATTGACCAGGGCCTCCGTTGCAGCCATTTTTACTGTCGGCGCAGGGTCATTGAACCCATATTGGTGTATCCAGGAGTAGTTCCAGCCATGCTCCGCAAGCGCCAGTAGACAAGCGCCCCGGTCGTAAGGATTTTTGGCCTGCTGATACATTTGTTTCAGTCGCCAGTTGACATCCGCCTTAGCAGTAGAGTCGCCACGAAAGGAGAGGTTTTTGTTGGCGGCACGGTACAGGGCAATTTGCACAGGCATGGGCCAGTTGGCATTATCACGCGCCATACGCCAGTACCATTCACCATCCTGAGGTTTGCCGTTTTGTACAAAGAATTCTGCCGCAGAACGGGAGACATGCGGGTTAGGATCGTACAAGCGTTCGGCTACCAGTACCCGTGCAGTATCGTACGAAAAAGCGCCCATGGCTTTAATCAATTCACATTTTACCCGCCAGTCTTGTTCCGTTTTGATTACTTTTGACAACATGCCGAATGCCGGTTCTGTAGCAGATTTGCCCAGGGCAAGCGCGATTTGTGCGCGCACCTCCGGAGCATTGATGGCACGAACAAACCCGAGTCCAAGGGTAACGGCCTGTGCACTGTCGGGTTTCACACCCTTGGCGCGATCAAGATAATAGGCTGCTACCAATCGTGCAGCTGCGGGAATTTTTTCATCGCCCAGATAATCCACCATACGTTGGGTGGCGGCAGGTTCAATGACTGCCGAATCCCGCAGGGCAAAGTGGAGAATGGCCCTGCATTGCCCTAACAACAAGAGCGTATCAGAACTCTGATAAGTGCTGATAGCAGCAATATTTTTAAGGCTTTTGCGCGTACCACATTTACCCACAGCTTCCAGTATAGTGGCATTGAACTGTTGGTGCTGAGAAAGAGAATCTTCTGCAATGAAGGCATCAATCAGGTGCTGTTCACTCTTTGCTGAACCGATCTGACCCAGGGAAAAAGCTGCGGCAATACGGATGTCTTCCACAGGATCCTGCAACAAGGGCACCAGTGCAGAAATGGCATTGGTATCTTTCACCGAAGCAAAGGAAAGGGCCGCCAGATAACGCAGCGTTACATCCCGGTCCTTCAGAAACAGGATCAGACTGTCGGTTTTGCGGTGATCCCGCAAATTGTACAGCATTTGCACCTTCCTGTTGCGCAAATCGAGGTTTACCTTACCCAATTCAGGCTCTTTTTTCTCGTTGAATTCAGGAGGCTGACAAGCAACAATAAAGAGCAAAAAAGTAATGGGAAAAAAGGCAAGGTGTGGCTTGCGTAAAAGGATCAAAAGAGGTTGCATCCTGAGTTGCATGGGTGATGTATACTTGAAAAGACAAAAGTAGGGCTTTCCGCTCGTGTTGTAGTACAGTTGAACGACATGAGTGAAGACGGGGCTTGAGGGGTTTGAAGAGTTTGAAGAGTTTGAAGGGTTTGAAGGGTTTGAAGAGTTTGAGCAAATCAAAAATATAGACGTTGATGGCTAAATCCGCCCATACGTCAACCGATAGAACCATTCGAGCGTCCTCAATAATCATGGTCGTCCCCTCAAACCCCTCAAACCCTTCAAACCCTTCAAACCCTTCAAACCCTTCAAACCCTTCAAACTCTTCAATCCCATCAAACATCTTCCCGGAATACCATTTCGGGATACACGACAGCAAAACCCACCGGTACATCTTGCGCCTTCCACACACACGCCCGCTGCCCTTCATACATCAGCAGTACCTGGAAATCGCCGGGCTCGAAGCGGTTTTCCTGATCCAATAATTCCGGATCAAAGCTAATGGAAAAGGCCAAGAAACGCGCTTTTGCAGAAGCTTCCGGGTATAACGTGGCAATCAGCTCAACTTTTTCGTCCTGATTGAGTTCGGGTAAAAGCAGCAGTTTGGGCCGGGATTTTTGCTGGGTACAATAATCAAGTTCAATGAGCTGCGGCAGGTAGATATCCTCCGGGTAATACTGCTGCACGTACGAAAGCAATCGCTCGTAAGCATTGGCCTGGGTGTATTGGTGGAACGGGTGTGCCTGCCCAAACCACCCGCCAAGACCTTCCAGAAAATCAAAAATCTGGTAGCGTTCCGTAACGTATTTCAGGGTTCGGATGGCGCGAGGCTTGTTCCAGTATAT
>JAEUUS010000419.1 GCA_016787545.1 Saprospiraceae bacterium | reverse complement strand
CACCTCTTCCCATTCCGAACAGAGCAGTTAAGCCCATCAGCGCCGATGGTACTGGGTCAGATGTCCCGGGAGAGTAGGTCGGTGCCAACGCAAATTATCAAAATGCCTCGTTTTCTTCGGAATTCGGGGCATTTCTGTTTTTACCTCTTCCCTTCCGAACCAACATGTAAACCCATCAGCGCCGATGATATTGGGTCATCCCGAGGACTCGGGACGGGAGAGCAGGTTCCCGAAGTCTCGGTGCCAACGCAAATTACATTAGCCTTGTACAGTTCGCTGTGCAAGGCTTTTTTGTTGAATATCGAATATCGAACCGCAGAATATCGAATGTCGAAGTGGTGCGGGGTGTTCCCTGTTTTTTCGACCCACCTGGTCTTCCGTAAACAATGCAGGAGACATTTAGCACATTGGGCTGTCATCCCCTTACTAACTGGCGGCCTCCAATCTAATTCTTCGTTACGCTTAAAGGAGCAACCCTCTTTTACCCCGCTGTAAAGGACGTGGCAAAGTACCTTTCTGAAAACAGTGTACCCTTTGAAACAATTTTTTACATTTTTTCAAAGGAAATGTTCCATTGTATGGAATGGCTGCGACCCTAAATCGCCAATAAAGCGGCCTTGCATAAAAAAACATGAGCCATCCCGAACTCGGAATGACTCATGTTTACCAAAGTGCTGATGCCCAACCCCCGCCCTACTTGGACATTCTGCGGTTGGATATTGGATATTGGCTATTCCCTAATTCTGCCGGTCGAACACCGCCGCATCAATGCCTTTATCTTCCAGATCATCCGCTACCCGAATGGCTGAAGCCTTGTCGTTGGAGCGATACACCACTACCGCGGCTTTTCCATCCTTGGTTTTGGAAATTTCTGCATTTGGATAACCGGCTTTGATCACCTGTTCCAGGCGTTTGCGCGCTCCATCCATCACACTGAAAGTACCTGCACGCACTGCCCAGCGACCGGCGCCCGGACCCTTAACCGCCGCAGGAGGCTGAGGAGAACTGATTTTGGGGGCTACCGTTGTAGATGGTGTGCTTTTAGCTGCAGTGTTTGGCGCAGGCGCTGAAACCGGTTTCAAATCCTTATTGGAAGGTGGCACAGCAGTTGGTTTTGAGTTGCTCGGAGCAGCTGTGCTACCACTGGGCTTATTGGCAGACGCCGGAATAGTATCGGCGCCCGTATGAGAGCTGCCGGAGTCTGTAGTGTCGTCTGATGCATAGCCCATATCCCGAAGCGTTTCCTCTAATTCAGCCGCTTCAAGGGCCGCTTGTTCTTTTTTCTCTTTCTGTTTTTGACAGGCATAATACCCCGCAGCAAGGATGAAAGTACCAAGCAAGCCATACAGGACGTAAGTAAGAAGGTTGTTATTCCTCATGTTGTTCTTGTTTTGTGGTTCACAGGTTATCAGGGGCTAAGGTAATCGCTTGTTTTGGAATTTAAAGGCGTGATTAACATCCGGGTAAAAGTCGGTAGCATTCGTTTGCATAAAACACAACCAAACCGGCTTTATCCTGTTTGGAGAATGTAATTTTGCGGCGCCCAATAAACCCTGCGCACACCCATCCTTTTATTATGGATTTCTTCCCAGTAAAAATTAAACAAAAAACGGCAGAAACACAGGATACAACCACCTTGGTTTTGGACATCCCGATTGAACTCCGTGACCTTTTCACCTATAAACAAGGTCAGTACCTGACTGTTAAAGCCCAATTAGACGGTCATGAACTGCGCCGGTCCTACTCCATGTCGTCCAGTCCCCTGGATCAGGACCTGGCCATTACCGTTAAAAAAGTAGCCGGAGGGAAGGTCTCTACATGGTTGCACGATCAGCTTCAGGCCGGCGACTCCCTTGAAGTGGCCCCGCCGGCAGGCCGTTTTTACCACGATTTGCACCCTGAAAAACGTCGCACATACTATCTGTTTGCTGCAGGCAGCGGTATCACCCCACTGATGTCGATCATCAAAACAACGCTCGAATCTGAGCCCATGAGCGCTATTTTTCTCCTTTACGGCAGCCGGAATGAGGAAAATATCATTTTCAGAGATTCACTTGATCGCCTTTCAGAACGTTATACCGGCCAATTGCATGTGGAACACGTCCTTAGCCAGCCCAAAAAGGAAAGCGCAGGCGGTGGCATATTTGGGATGTTTAAAAAAAGCACCACCAATTGGAATGGAAAAATCGGGCGGATTAATGGCAAAGTAACCAACACGTTCATGGATGAAAATATGCCCCACGGACCAGAGTCTGATTGCGTGTATTTCATTTGTGGCCCCGGCGATATGGCCGATTTGGTAAAGGCTACCTTACAGGGGCGCGCCATTGATGCGAAACAAATCCATACGGAGCATTTTGTAAACGCCACCCATACCCCGGGAGAATTTGCCAGCGAAACAGGCGCAGGCGGCAAAAAAGTAATTGTTCAACTCAAAGGCAACCGAATAGAATTACCGGTTCCGGAAGGAGCAACCATCCTGGATGTACTGGTAAAAGCCAAACAAGATCCCCCCTACTCCTGCACCTCCGGCGCCTGCTCTACCTGCATGGCAAAACTCACCTCCGGTAAAGTACGCATGGATGCCTGCTATGCCCTCGACGATGAAGAAGTTAAAGCAGGTTACATCCTCACCTGCCAATCTCACCTGGAAACGGATGTGGTGGAGTTGACGTACGATATGTGAGTGTTTTAGTGTTTTAGTGTTTTAGTTGGCGTTCAGTTTGGCATATATCGTTGATCATTCTGCGGGTTAAAGTTCACGTGAGTTATCTAGCCCAACGCCAACCAAAACACTAAAACACCAAAACACTAAAACACCAAAACACTAAAACACTCATTCCCCCCACACCCTCTGCCCCTGCCGGTTGATATACAGCCACTTCCCGTCCTGAACGGTTAGAGCCAAACCCATGCGGAATGGGGTGGCAGATTGAAAGGTGGGCGGAATCACAATTTGACCTTCAGGATTGATATAGCCCCAGCGGCCGTTCACGCATACTTGTGCGAGGCCATCGGAGAAGACACCGGCATCTTCGAATTTCGGCATGATGACCAGTTTGCCAGCTTTATCCACATAACCGTAGGCGCCGTTGATCTCCACCAGCGCGAGTCCTTCGCCGAAATCTCCTGCCAAATCAAACATAGGTTCTATGGCAATGCGACCATCCTGACTCACAAAACCATATTTGCCATCGCGGTAGGCCAGGGCCATGCCATCAAAAAATTCTCCCTGAACAAGCCCCTTTACGAATTCAAATTGCGGCGGAACGGTCTCCTCCCCTACCCTGTTGCAGAGTCCCCATTTCCCGTTTCGGGTGATAACGGCCGATTCTTTTTGAAACGAACTCGCGCCTTCCCAGCGCGGTTCCAACATGAATTTGCCGTTTTTGCCAATAAAACCCCAAAGGCCATCCACACACGCCGGCGCCAGGCCATCGCTGAAATTACTCGTTTGCTGATACAATGGCTTGATCGCAAATTGACCGTCAGGGCCAATAAAACCAGCCTGGGATTCAAAAGTTACCGGCGCCAGACCTTCACAAAAATCGCCGGCCTGGTCAAACAGCGGACCTATCACTTCCTTACCCTTGCTGTTGACGTATCCCCATTGCCGGGCCACCTGCACCCGGGCCAATCCTTCTGAAAACGAGCCTACAGCACGGTAAAGTCGCTTGATATAAAGTCGCCCCTGCTGATCAAGCAGCGCCAGGAGTCCATTAAGCCGTACCGTAGTAAAGCCGTTTTGAAAGGTCCCGGCCTCCAGAAATTGTGGCTCAATCACCACCTCACCCCCGGCGTTGATGTACCCGAAGTATCCTTCCTGCCTTATTTTGAACAAAGATGGTTGCATTGAGTCGCAAAAGTAGCGAATTCGCGCTTCGACCCAATACCTTTGCGGGCAAATCCAGACAAGCCTTTTGAAATAGTGTCTGGAAACCCATATTCGTACCTGTTCCATGTCAGAAACATTTCAACTCAATACCATCGAAGAAGCCATCGCCGAGATCCGCGCCGGCAGGGTCATTATTGTTGTAGACGATGAAGATCGTGAAAATGAAGGCGATTTCATTTGTGCCGCAGAAACCATCACGCCGGAAACGGTGAATTTCATGGCCACCCACGGCCGTGGCCTCATTTGTACGCCACTGGAAGAAAAACGCGCCGACGAACTGGGGCTCAACCTGATGGTGAGCAGTAATACAGCCTTGCATGAAACGGCCTTTACGGTTTCGATCGACCTGATCGGACAGGGCTGCACCACCGGTATTTCGGCGTACGACCGCTCTACGGGCATCAAGTGGCTCACCAATCCGGCAGCGCGTCCGAGTGATTATGCCCGTCCGGGTCATATTTTCCCTTTGCGGGCCAAGGCAGGGGGCGTACTGCGTCGTACCGGCCACACAGAAGCTGCCGTGGATTTGGCCCGTATGGCCGGACTGGCGCCGGTGGGCGTGTTGGTGGAAATTTTGAATGCCGATGGCTCTATGGCCCGATTGCCTCAGTTGATTGAGGTTGCCAAAGCGCACGACCTGAAAATTATTTCTATCGACGACCTGGTGGCTTACCGGATGCGTACGGAGCGCCTGGTGCGGAAGGAAATGGAAGTGCCCATGCAAACCATACACGGCGAATTTCAGGCCATTGTATTCACTGATATGGCTACCGGCGATACCCACCTGGTGCTCAAAAAGGGCGAATGGACGGAGGATGAGCCGGTGTTGGTGCGCGTACACTCCTGGTCGGAAACCGGCGGCATATTGGGTTCCTTATTGTCAGACTACGGCACCCAAATTTCCTCGGCGCTTAAAACCATTCAGGAAGCAGGGAAGGGTGCATTTGTCTATTTGCGTCAGGGAGATAAAGCCAATTTATTGGCCAAATTGCAGCACTACAAACAACTCACTGAAGAAGGCAATGCCGATCGTTTTGAACTGCATACAGCCATTGGAAAAAAAGATTTTGGTGTAGGCGCCCAGATCCTGCGCGAACTGGATATCTGTAAAATTCGACTCCTCACTAATCATCCTAAACCTCGCACCGGGTTTATTGGTTATGGTTTGGAAATTGTCGAGAATATCAAATTGGGGGGGTAAGGGGGGCAATCGATGGTCATTTAAGAGTCATTTAGGGGGCATTTTTAGTCATTTAGGGGGCATTTTTAGTCATTTAGGGGTCATTTAAGAGTCATTTAGGGGCATTTAGGGGGCATTTTTGAGGTCATTTGAATCATTTGGTTGGACAATTAACAAAAGTAACATAACATGGCATATATTCCATTGGATGATTTGGAAGTGTACAAAGTGGCTATGCAGATAGGGGAAGAAGTGTGGGCTGTGGTGAATTCTTGGGATGTATTTCCCAAAAAGACTATTGGCGTACAATTTTGTGATGCGGCTGATTCCATTGCTGCCAATATTGCCGAAGGGCATGGAAGATTTCATTTTAAAGAAAATAAAAACTTTTGTTTTTACGCCCGAGGTTCTTTGCTGGAAACAAAATAATGGCTTTATAAGGTAAATAACAGAAGCCTGATAAAACCAACCGAATTTGAGTCAATAAAGCAGTTACTTATAAAAGAACACTGGCTGCTCAACAAATATTTAAAATCAATTGGCCAATCCAGTTCCGAAAAAAATACCCTGCATGAACCAGATGATTTTTATCCCCCCAATTCCCCCAACGAACCACCTCCCTTTGGCTTTGAATAACTCACCCAAATGACCTAAAATGACCCCTAAATGACCAAAGATAACCCAAAATGACCCCTAAATGACCTAAAATAACCCAAAATGACCCCTAAATGACCTAAAATGACCCCTAAATGACCTAAAACAACCCAAATAACCCAAACCACTCAACATGTCGCAAGTCAAACCATACAACTCAGAAGCGGGCAAAAAAGCAGAGGTAGAACAGATGTTCGACCGGATTGCCCCGAGATACGATCTGCTGAACCGGGTACTTTCGCTGGGCATTGATGTCTGGTGGCGGAAAAAAGCCATTTCTTATCTGAAAGCTGGCAGGCCGGCCGAGATTTTGGATGTAGCCACAGGTACAGCTGATGTAGCTATATTGATGGCTAAGATCCTGAAACCCAATCGCATTGTGGGGATCGACATTGCCAATCAAATGCTGGAATTCGGGCGGGTAAAAATTCAGGATGCCGGATTGCAAGACGTTATTTCACTGGAAACGGGCGATAGCGAGCATCTTCGCTTCGAAACTGGTACCTTTGACGCCGTAACGGTGGCTTTCGGGGTGCGGAACTTTGAAAACCTGGAAAAAGGCCTGTCTGAAATGCAGCGTGTATTGAAGCCGGGCGGTCGTGTGGTGATATTGGAATTCTCCAAACCGCATATTTTTCCGTTTAAACAGCTCTATAATAGCTACTTCAAATACGTTTTACCACTGATTGGACGTTTGACTAGTCGCGACATGCGTGCATACACGTACTTGTTTGAAAGTGTACAAGTTTTCCCTGAAGGCAACCAATTTACTGAAATATTAACCAAAACCGGTTTTAACGACCCAATATGCGAACGATTAACGCTCGGAATATGCTCCATTTACACGGCAACCAAATAAAACTAAGTGTAAGAAAAGGCCTGAAAATGGCTTTCGTGTTCTGTTGCCTCTTGCAATGGCAATTGCCTACAGCAAACGCGCAGTTTAATCAGGGTAAAAACCTCAATTACCTTGATTTTCAACAAAAAAATTACTATTTCGGTATCACTCTGGGGTATAATGCCAGTGATTACCGGATTTTTCACTCCAAAGAATTTATCCGAAACGATTCTTTTGCCCGCGCAGAATCTGTTACCGGCCCCGGCTTTAACCTGGGTATTGTGTCCAACCTGAAAGTGGGCGAATACTTTGATATTCGTTTTCTGCCCACCTTGTCGTTCACCGAACACAATATACGATACACGCCGCCAGGTCAGGGTGGCCGCATCGTAAGCCGGCCTATTGAATCAGTTTTGGTGGAACTGCCCTTCCATGTGCGCTATAAATCAGCCCCTTACCACGATTTTCGACTATTCGTCATTGGTGGTGTAAAATACTCGTTCGACGTGGCCAGCGATTCCCGCACACGCCAGGCTGCGGGGCTGGTGAAAATTGCCCCCACCGATTTCCAGGTGGAATACGGCGCAGGTATTCAGTTCTTTTTCCCGTATTTCATTTTCTCTCCAGAGATCAAGGTCTCCCAGGGCCTTAATAATATCCTCATTTTCAACGACCGGCTGGAGCAATCCACCGTTCTGGAAAAAGTGCTCAGCCGCACCTTCACCCTCTCCATCCACTTCGAAGGGTAGAACGCGGGTTTGAACGCGGATTTTTTTGGAACGCGGATGACGCGGAGAACGCGGATTTTTTGGAACGCGGATGACGCAGATGACGCGGATTTTTTGGAACGCAGATGACGCGGATTTTTTTTGGAACGCGGATGACGCGGATGACGCGGATTTTTTGGAACGCAGATGACGCGGATTTTAAAATTGCCTTCGGCAATTTTGTGGCTAAAAAGATATAAAAATCCAAGTTTTTTTTAAAAAATGCTGCCGAAGGCAGCATAAAAATCCGCGTCATCTGCGTCATCCGCGTTCCAAATCCCATCCGCGTTCTCCGCGTTCCAAAAAAAATCCGCGTTCAAACCCGCGTTCAAAAAACGCGGACGCGCAGCAGACGGGCCAGGCGCTTGAATTCGGTTTCCCATTCTTTGTTGACAAACACCCACTGCCCCTTGCGGTAGCCTTTGGTAAACAGGTAGAAGATATTCTGACTGCGCCAGATATTGGGTTTCAAGCCCATTTCTTCTACAATGCTGAGTACATCATTCAACCAGCGCACCCGGGGAATGGAAGATTCATCCAACTCTATTTTTTCAATTTCCCGAAAAACCCGCATA
>JAEUUS010000365.1 GCA_016787545.1 Saprospiraceae bacterium | reverse complement strand
TCAGGTTGCGACAAATAGGGTACCACAAAAAAATCGTTTTCGGCGCCTGCGAAAAGTCTGCCATAGGCGGTCTCCTTTACCCATTCTATCTGTAAATTTTGGTCAAGTTTCCAGGTTTTATCGTTTTCTGCCCGAACAAGCACGCCTTCATCTTTTGTAACCTGAAGTTGTTTGTTCTGGGAAAAATTGATTGGTTCATCTCCCAAAAATACTGGCCCCACCAGCTGTCCATCTGGCATATATTTCATGATATAATATCCTGATGAATATCCAGCTACAGTATGAGGCTTTCCTCGAAAAAGTACAAAAACACCGCCATCTCTTGCATTGGCCCAAGCTTCGAAAACTTCATGATTGAATGGATTGTCTACCGTAAATTTCCATACAGGATCTAGTGCAATTGTAGATGCATTAAGGGTTAATGGTTGAACAGAAATATTTCCCGGATTGCTAAAAAGGTTATCATTACGCAGTAATAAAACCTTGTCAGGAATATGCATATCAACACTATAGATAATACCCAGATCGGCAGGCTTAACAGTATCCTGCTCAATTATCACTCCCTGAAGATCATACTTAAATCGGACCAGCCGAACAGGATTTGTAACACAAAAAACGAGGCTGCTATCTGGTTCTGTCCTACTTGCAATTGGCCGGTCAGGGAAAGATTGAGGAATAGACGGCATTTGTTGTTTTATACTTCCAGTTTGACTTGACAATTTCAAAATGGCATATTTAACCTGAGCACCTAATTCATTATTATATATACCTGTTACCCATAAATCCCCTGTTAAATCCTGAATCACCCCAGGATTTCTGCTTGAAAACCCCAAGTCCTTTAATTTTTGCTCCCAATTCAGCGTACCATTTGGCTGATAGGATCGAATCCTGTCTCCACCCGATCCATCCCAACACAGCACCAGTTGGCTATTATTGGTTTCCATGATACTGGGGTTGAATTCAACGCCTTCCAATGCCATCTCTATATACATCGCCAGCCCGCCATCAACCGAAAGCCTGGCCCAAAACACATTTTGCCCGGTAGAATCCGGCTGCGAAACTATGCCGCAAACCGCATATTCTCCATTGGCCAGCGGCTTTACCTCCCGGATTTCGGAGTGGTTTCCCTGCGGGAAATACTGCGTCCAGATCAGTTCCCCCTGCGCATCTATTTTGCTCACAAAACCCTGCTCCGTGCCAAAAGGATGCCGCAGCGCGTATCCGCCCAACACGCAGCCGCCATCCGCAGTGGCAGCCACCCAGGTGCCGGTGCCGGCGTGATACACACGTTCCCAAAGCCGGTTGCCCTGGGCATCGGAGCGGATCAGGAGTACATGGTAGCCCCCGGAAATGGATCGATTCGTTTGTCCAACAATATACGCGCCGCCATCCGGCAGCCCGGCAATGTACTCCGGCAGATAATCGCCGCCCTGGGTTTCACCGAAAAAAGTAGTGCTGAATTCCTGTGCAGATAAGGACTGGAGGCAGGTATAAAACAGGGTTAAAAGGATGATTCTGAGCATAGTAGTTTAAGGTGTAGTTGGTTTATTTGTTTGGAAAGCTTGGCGCCAACTATGCATAATTAGTTGCATGGGGCGAGTTAGATAATTTATTCGAAATTTACGGCTAGAAAAATAACCTACCTATGTGCAAGCCAAAACTACTGTTTGTTTTATTAATCCTCTGTTTAACGTTCCCAAAAACATACGCCCAGTTCGGAACGGTTCCTCAGGTCATCACCAGCAGCGAGCTGCCGATGGCCGTCAGCGATGTCAAAAAACTCAGCCCTTGTGATATAGACGGCAATGGCAGATCTGATCTTTTGGTTACTACTGCCGCCGGCGCTACTGTGTTTCGCAGCGATGGCAGCAGTAGTCTGCACGCTCCGGAATTTTTAATTTCAGAAGACCTGAGCACGGCGCCCACAGGATTCTTCGGCGCAAATTATGCAGACCTGGATGCTGATGGGTTGCCTGATCTTGCCGTGGGAAAAAGCTGGCGAAAAAATCTGGGTAACGGCATTTTTGCGCCGCAGCAACTCGCTTTTTCACGCCTCGCAGCTCAATTTATCGATCTGGACGCTGACGGCCTGCCGGATTTGATTTCTGTTGATTCCAATACCGTTTATTGGCAAAAAAACATAGGAAGCGGACTTTTCGCCGCCGAACAAGCGCTGCTATCAGCTAATAACCCCCTCATTTTAGCCACCGCCGATTTCAATGCCGACGGCCGTGCCGACCTGATTGCCCGGCAAATGGATGGATGTTTTTGGTATAAAAATCTGGGCAATGGCAGCCTGGAAGCACAACAGCTTCTGACCGATGTGCCGGACAACCTGGAAACGGCCGATCTGGACAATGACGGACTGATCGAACTCCTGTACTCTGCCGGCGGTAAAATAGCCTGGCAGGAAATAGATACGAATGGTGTCGTTACGCTGCTGCAAACCATTGCTACAACCTTCAATATCAGTCGGGGATTTGCCCAGGGTGATCTGAATTCAGATGGCTATGAAGATCTTTTGGTAGGCGGATTAACCAACGGCTCATCGGGCAGATATTTTGCCTACATACCTGCTACAGAAAAATTTGCCACTTCCGGGACAACCCCGACCTCCGGACAGTTTCCGTATTATGGTCCGCTCTGCATCATGGACATTGACGCAGACGGGAACAATGATTTTTGCACAGCGTTTGCCAATAACTTCAAAATGGTTTGGTACCGGCAGATCTCTCCCGGTGCTTTTTCCAACTTCAGCTACGCGCAGGCCGGCCTGAACATCCCGTTTTCTATCACCTCTGTAGATTACGATTCAGACGGCGATCTGGATCTGGTGGCTTCGGGTCCGGAGCCTACCAATTCTGCTGCATCATCGGCCACGGTGGTGGTGAATCTGGGCAATGGACAATTTGACGAAAAAAGGGGATACCCTGGCGGTGGCACCCTTCATTTCAGTGGGGATTTGGATGGCGACGGCTTAAAAGACCGCGCCTTTTATGGCAATAATGACTCCATTTACTGGCAAAAATTTCTGGGCAACAATCTCTGGGGCGCCCGGAAATCGCTGCCCGGGCTGATCACTTCCTGTAAACGGGTGGCAGGCGCCGATCTGGATAACGACGGCGACATAGATCTGTTTGCGTGCAATGGCACAGATGCCATTGCGGTGAACGCCCGCTTTTACTGGTTTGAAAACGACGGAACCGGACAGTTTACCCCGCATCTGATTGAAACCAATATCCAGCTTTGCTCCAACGCTTTTCCGCTGGATTTCAATGAAGACGGCTGGATGGATATGGTTTTGTATTTCTTCAACAACCAACCCAGGGTGTACCTCAACCTCGGAGGCGGTATATTCTCCCCGCCCGCCAATTTTTTCCAACCAGGAACCCCCTCTCCTTCCAACGTCAATCAAAGTCTGCTCACAGACCTGGATGCTGATGGGCGAATAGACTATGTGTATATCACCAAAAACTGGGGCGACCAAAAAATAGCCTGGTACCGGAATCTGGGTGCAGCGGGTTTTTCGGGCGTACAAACCCTCGCTTCCTGGAGTACCAATGCAGGTTGGGCCACCAACTATTTCACCGTATTCGACGCCACCGGCGACGGGCTGCCCGACATCGTTATTTCAGATAATTACTGGGCAAAAATCCGGTTCATTAAAGGTCTTGGAAATAGTACATTTTCGGGCATGTCGGTAATTTACAGCGAGACCCAACCGTTTAACTACGGCAACTTTTTTGCCGTTACACCTTATGATGTGAACGACGATGGTAAATTGGACATCGTGTACGGGAAAAGAAGTTTAATGCAGCAATTGCCGAATTATCTGATGTGGCTGGATAATATTTCTCCCCCGCCAACGCCCGCGGTGCAGGTGCTGAATCAAAATGTGTTTTGCCACAACAACGACACCCCCGCCGACCCTTCAGACGATGTTCGGGTGTTGAAAATCAATGCCAACAATCCCGCCAATGCAACCGGATTGTACGTATTGTCCGAGTTGCCAGGTCTGGTCTCTTTGGATACCCTGGTGTATCAAACGCCTGCCATTTACCGTTGGCCGGCAGGTTCCGCTAATGATGGTATTGGTTACAGCTTGAAAATATCCGATCTGGAAAATCCGTCCTTGATGCAAACGTTGCAAGTACCTCCAACAGGCACTTGTTCTTTTGATGCGCCGCCAACGATAGCTGTTACTGAAGTAGAAATTGGCTGCTGGGATTATAACACACCTCATTTTGGCGGCGATGATGTTGTGGTATTTACGCTTAACGCCAAACTGCAAAATGCCCCGCAGGCTTCTCCGGGATTCACCATCAGTTCTGATGCCGGAGCCGTAATTGTGCCTGGTTTTGACATCAATAACCTTATATATGGTTTTCCATATATTTATGAGCTCCCGAATGGAAGTGCCGCAGGTGCGCCGGTAATCAACCTGACCCTTCAGGACAAACTAAATTCTGCCGTACAGCAAACTTATTCGTTTGACAATCCGGGCATTTGTTCCACCACAGCTGCCTGGGAGGCCCAGACCGAAGAACCGGGTTTTACGGTTTTTCCCAACCCGGTTTCCGGAACAACAGATTTGCATATTCAGCTTGGCGTTTCTTTTACTGGAGCCATCAGACTGGATCTTCTGAGCCTGGATGGCAGGGTACTTCACACCCAACACGCGACCAAAACTACACCTGAGCAGACAATCATCCTTTCTTCGGCTGCTATTTCCAGGTTAGGAAATGTCTTTTGGGTGCGGGTTACAGATGGGGAAAGTATTGGCGTGGAGAAGGTGGTGAGGGTGAGGTGATTTTATGCTGCTTCCGTTAGTTGCTTCTTTGGAATAGCTGGCGGGATTTGTACTATTTTTCTACTGATCAGGGAGTCAATTGGCTGATTACTACTCCTTAACCGGCAAAAAAAGGCCGGGCGACATTTCATGAAACCTGATTATTTGTGCCGGCAAGGTATCGATTGTGGTTTCCAACTGTATGATATCCGGCAATCCATTATAGTGTGACGGAAAAATATAGGAATACGATGTGCAACCTGATTTTCCCTTCGCAGTTGTTGGTAATATAGTGAAAGTTCCAGCTTTATACAATAAGGCTGTTTCCTGAATATAATACGGGCATTGATCTATCCATCGTTCCAGGATGATCACCTGATCATATTTCTTAAGTCCGCGGTTATTATACACTTTAGCTGTCAGCATATCCTTCGGTTCAAAAGTCAGTCGCGTACTTAGCGTACCAACCGGCTCCTGACCCACTGCCCGGATAGAAATAATATCCATATCAACCTGATCCGGATGCCCTTCTGATGGTTGTTTCAGTTGTATAATATGCTTGAGACCATTGGTGGTTTCGAAATAGTCGACAGCCAAATGTGCGCCCAGCACATACCCCGTATCCTGCCCAATACTTACCTTGTACCAAAAGTGGAACAATCCATCAAACGCCTCCACCAATTGGGTATTTTCTTCAATTCGGACCCTCTCGCCCATCTGAATATAACCCAGGGCCATGGCCATCCTGCTTGGCTCGGTATAGATCTTTACCTTCGGCCGGCAGGCCATGGTAGTGATACCCGGCCTCAAGGTGAGCCTTGGCAGATTGGTTTGCGCCTGAGCGGGTGCAATACAGCAGAGCGTCAGCCAGATAAAACAGGATAGGTGAGGCATGGTGGGCGGATGTTTTTGAATGAACGGAATATGGTTGGGGGATGTTGTTAAGAAAGGAATTTTGCGTTATTCCCATTGCTACAAAGGTTTGACCTCTTGCGAGGTCTGAACGGATGTATAGGAGATAGGAGACGGGGAGGTGCAGAGAACTTGGTAACCAAATTATTTCACCTATGCTTCTCTCCGCCTGTACTTATGTTGTTTTAAAAAAATAACCTTGTAAATTAACAAGTGCACTTGTTAAATTGCAAGGTTAAATGTGCTTTTGTTGATGAATTAATTTCCCCTAACACGCTCTAACTTTGCCGCCCACAACCACTCTCCATGAAAGTCCATTTCTACCTGCACTACGGCACCAAATTCGGCGAATCTTTTTCCCTCCAGCTCTCCAACGGCGAAACACACCCGCTGGAATACCTCAACGACGAACTCTGGCAACTGAGCCTCGACCTCAAATCGGCCTCGTTCCCCAACGGACTGGCTTATACCTACCTGTTCCACAGCGCCGACGGGCTCCAAAAACCGGAAGCTGATCCGGGTCGACACCTGGACCTGAGCCAGTTCCCGGGCGAGGTATCGGTGTTCGATTACTACAATCCCATGGGGCAGGTGGAAAATGTATTTACCACGCAGCCATTCCGCAACCTGCAACACAGCCAAAGCAGCGCCAAAACAGACAAAAAAACCGCCTTCACCCACGTATTCCGGGTAAAAGCACCCATGCTGCAGCCAGATGAAGCCGTTTGCGTCCTGGGCCATGGCATCGCCCTGCGCAACTGGGATACAGCCGCACCTCTGCTACTCCGGCATCACAACGGCTGGTGGGAAATCCACCTCGACCTCTCCAATGAAGCCTTCCCCCTGGCCTATAAATACGGCGTCTGGAATACACGCACCAACAAATTCCTCGGCTTCGAAACCGGCGGAAATCGTACGCTCTTCAGCACCGTCCACCATCAACCGTCCACCGTAGGCCGTCAACCGTCCACCGTACTCCACGATGGCTTTGCCCGTTTCCCGCTGCGCCAATGGAAAGGCGCCGGGGTGGCCATTCCGGTGTTCAGCCTGAGGACCCAGAAAAGCTGGGGCGTGGGGGAGTTTGCCGACATCCCGTTGCTGGCCGACTGGGCAAAACACACCGGGCTCCGACTCCTGCAACTGCTGCCCATCAACGACACCACCGCCACGCATACCTGGACTGATTCCTATCCTTACGCGGCTATTTCGGCGTTTGCCCTGCATCCCATTTTCATCAATGTAGAACAACTGGCGGGTAAAAAACACGCGTCGGTGCTAAAGCCCTACCTGAAAAAACAGAAGGAACTGAACGCCCAACCGGCTGTTGATTACGAAGGGGTGATGCAAACCAAATGGGATATCCTCCGGCAATTGTACGACCTGCAAAAGGCCGACTGGATCAAGGATGCCGATTACCAGACCTGGTACCAGGCCAACCGGCACTGGCTGGCGCCCTACGCGGCCTTCTGCTGGCTGCGCGATGCCAACGGCACTTCCGACTTCGGGAAATGGAGCAAACACTCCGTGTACAAACAGGCGGAGATAGATAAACTCCTCGATCCCAAAAGCAAATCCTTTGACCAGATTGGGCTGCATCTGTTTGTGCAATGGCACCTGCACCTGCAACTCAAAGCCGCCGTGGATTATGCCCATGGACTGGGTTTGTCGCTCAAGGGCGATATCCCCATCGGCATTTATCGCTACTCCTGCGATGCCTGGGTAGCACCCGAACTTTACAACATGAGCGCTCAGGCCGGCGCTCCGCCGGATGATTTTGCCGAAAAAGGTCAAAACTGGGGCTTCCCCACCTACAACTGGGCCCGCATGAAAGCCGACGGTTTTGCCTGGTGGAAACAGCGTTTCGAGCAAATGAGCCTGTACTTCGATGCGTTCCGGATTGACCATATTCTTGGTTTCTTCCGCATCTGGAGCATTCCGATGGATGCCGTGGAAGGCATTCTGGGTCAGTTTGTGCCAGCCATCCCGGTCACAGAAGCAGAGCTGCGCCAGGCAGGCGCCGGGTTCGATTACGACCGTTATTGCAAACCTTACATCACGGAAGAGATTCTGCACCAGATGTTTGGCGGAAATGGGGCAAAGGTAGCTACGCAATTCCTGCAACCTGGTCAGAATGGCCGGTTCGATTTCAAACCTGAATTTGATACCCAGCGCAAGGTGGAGGCCTGGATCAATGCCCAAAAGCCATCGGATTTCCTCACACAGGTGCGCGAGGGCGTGTACGAGCTGTTATCCAATGTGATCCTCCTGCCCGCGCCGGAAGGCTATGCGTTCCGGTTTGGTATTGAAAAAATAAGCAGTTTCCAGCATTTGCCGGAGGGGGTAAAAGCCGCCCTAAAAAACCTGTACGTAAACTACTTCTACCGCAGGCAAGACGACTTCTGGCAACGCGAAGCCATGGAAAAACTGCCGGCGCTCAAGGCCGCCACGCAGATGCTCATTTGCGGCGAAGACCTGGGCATGGTGCCCGGTTGTGTGCCGGATGTTATGCAGGAATTGGGCATTTTGAGTCTGGAAATCCAGCGCATGCCCAAAGCCACCGGCATTACGTTTTTCCACCCCAAAGACGCCCCGTACCTGTCGGTAGTAACGCCAAGCACCCACGATATGAGTACCATCCGCGGCTGGTGGGAGGAAGACCGGGCATTGACGCAGCGTTTTTACAATGAAATACTCCAGCGCCAAGGTGAAGCGCCGTATTTCTGCGAGGCCTGGGTGAACAAAATCATGCTGGAACAACATTTCCACTCACCGGCCATGTGGGCTATTTTCCAACTACAGGACCTGCTTGGCATGGATGCAGCCTTGCGCCGCGAAAACCCCGCCGACGAACGCATCAACATCCCTGCCAACCCCAAGCATTACTGGCGCTACCGGGCGCATATCGCCCTCGAAGACCTGCTCAAAGCCCAGGGATTTAATGCTGGCGTGAGAAGACTTGTGGAGGACAGTGGGAGAAATACATGATTGAAGAGTCAGGCTACTGGACATTTTGACATTGGACATTAGACTCCGTCCAGCAAATGAATGATTTTCAAGGCTTTAGAGTGCGAGTCCAGCGTCTAATGTCAGAATGTCCAGTAGTCTGTTGACGAGTACATGATTATATGAGGGTAGAGGGGAGGCGTTTAGCCGGGCTTTGTTGCTTACATTGAGAGTCTCACTTAAAGGGATATCTCCACAGGCGCCAGGCTGCCCCGGCTGCCTCTTTCGGTTGACAGCAGTATTTTCCCCACGTTGACATACCCGCTCCAGGCATTGGTGATGACTGGTTTTTCATCCGTGTATTTTTCAAAATAGGCCCATTGCGTAACCAAACGCGATTTCTTGTCTACCCAAACCTGATATTTATTATCGGGGGTAACCCCCACGTTTGCAAAAGTGAGCTGAAGCAGATCCGATGCCGCTCCG
>JAEUUS010000363.1 GCA_016787545.1 Saprospiraceae bacterium | reverse complement strand
ATTGCCAAAGGTGTACTGAACCGGAATGAAATACTCCGCCAGAACTGTTGATTGATCGTCTGTGGTTATCTGGAAACGCAACTGGTCCACTACAACACCTCCGGAAGTAATGGTAAAATAGTCGTCGGCAAGCCCGCTGCCCACCGCATAGGCTGGTGAACCGGATGCTGCATAGGCTGGCGACAGCGCCCCCTGCGTGAACGGGCGCACAAATATCCGAACAGGCTGCCCCTCATCATTATATATCCCGTAGTTGATGTTCACCCGGTTGTCGTGCTCCAGCCTGGCTGGCGACGCCGGACAAAGCTGTACGTTTTCAATGAGCATATTTCCGAAGCAATACTCTACTGGCGACCAGATCTGAAGCAGGGTTTCACTTTGATCGGCATTGGTAACATTGAAGCGGATATGATCCACACGCTGGTTACCAGTGGTGATGGTGAATGTGCCGTTTCCACTGCCGGATCCGGTGTACAGACCCGAGCCGGATGCACCGTAGTTGGGTGTCAGTGACCCATTCGTCCACGGACGGGGGAAAATCCGCACCCCGCCGCTCTCGGTGGTGCTATATTGGAAAGATACGCTCCGATCTTCATTGTTAAAAGGGAAATTGCCGGTTTGGGATACGATGTCGGTAATTTTTACCGTGCTGTAATACACATTCACCGGGATGAAAAACTCGTCGATGTCCACCGTTTGGTCTGCGCTTACAATTTTTATCCGTACGGCATCTACATGTACGTTTTTACCGGTATTGATCCGGAAACTACCGCCGCCGTTGGTGCCGTTGCCGGTGTATATGCCCGAACCGCTGGCGCTGTAACCGGGCGTAATGTTTCCGTTGGTAAACGGGCGTACAAAAATGCGTACACCGCCGGGATAGTTTACGTTGTAATGGAAAGAACAAAAGTAATCTTCCCCCAAAAGCATGGACGATAGTTCGGGATTGTCGGAAAATTTTAAATTATTCACTCCAACACTGCCAAAACGGAAGTTAACCGGTATCCACATGCGGCGCAGCAGTTGAGACTGGTCGGCGTTATACACTTCAATGCGGATTTCATCCACCACTGCGGCGCCGGAGTTGATGGTAAAAGTGCCATTGGCAGTGCCAGAGCCGGTATAAACGGGCGAGCCGCTGGCGCCGTAGCCGGGTGTTAGGCTGCCGTTGGTAAAGGGGCGGGCAAAAATGCGTATCCCGCCGGGCTCATCGGTAACATATCCCATAGATACACTTACCTGCTCCCCAAGGGCAAAAGCAGCAGCCTTGGCATCCGGGCCAACGCTGATATCGCAGATATCCGTGAGGGCAAAAGCAGGAGAGAAACAGGAAAACAGGGAAAGTGCGAAAAGGAGTACTCTTTTCATTGTGTAATCAGGTTTTGGTTAATAATGTTGCTGTTCAGTGCATTATGCGGCAAGGCAGCAGCATGGAGCGGGATTATTGCAGGTTAATGCTGCGAGCTGGATGGGCGTGAACACTTAGCCTCAAAAAAATCCTCAACATGCTCTAAATCCAAAAAGATGTTTTATCTCGTAAATAAAGCCAGTGACTCCCGGCAAGTACCCGGAAGTCATACATTTGGCGTTTCTCTTTCAAGCATTGAATATCATTCCATTTTTAACCAACCATTTTCATGAGTTACCTGGATACTACCGTCGATTTTTACCGCGATGCGGCCATTTCTCCCAATGTAGGCCTGTGCTGTACCACCTCACCCGTTTGGGCTTTGCCAGGGCTGGATATGCCCAAAAAAATGCTTGAAATGAATTACGGCTGCGGTACAACCATTAACCCACGCGATTTGTCTAACAGTCCCACTGTGCTTTATGTGGGCGTGGGCGGAGGAATGGAACTCTTGCAGTTTGCCTATTTCAGCCGACGAGCAGGCGCCATCATTGGTGTCGACCGGGTGCCGGAAATGCTGGCGGCCTGTCAGGAAAACCTTCATACTGCAGCAGAAAAAAACGACTGGTTTCGTCCCGAATTCATTTCGCTTCGCGCTGGAGATGCCCTTGAGTTGCCGGTGGAAGACAACTCTGTAGACGTGGCAGCGCAAAACTGCCTGTTCAATATATTTAAACAGGACGATCTTAGGAAGGCTCTGGCTGAAATGTACCGGGTGCTTAAACCCAATGGCCGCCTGGTGATGAGTGATCCAATCTGCGATGATCCAATTCCGGATCATCTCCGCAACGATGAAGTATTGCGTGCAGAATGCCTTAGCGGCTCTATTCCCTTAAAGGCTTACCTGAAATTGATCACAGAAGTAGGATTTGGCACTGTTGAGGTTCGTGCCAAACGCCCGTATCGTTTGCTGTCGCCCAATCATTACAACACCGATCAGCTTATTTTTATTGAAAGTGTGGAAGTGTGCGCCATCAAAGATCCTATGCCGGCAGACGGCCCATGTATTTTTACAGGTAAATCTGCCATCTATTACGGCAAAGAAGCCTATTTCGACGATCAGAAAGGGCACGTGCTGAATGCCAATATGCCCCTGGCTGTGTGCGATAAAACTGCAGCTGCTCTGGCTTCATTAGGGCGCGACGATATCTTTATTTCGGAATCCACCTATTTTTATGATGGTGGTGGGTGTTGTTAGGGTGTGGTGATTTTAGGGGAATTAAGCAAGTAAGGGTATTGATAAACAACCATTAAAGTAATGGAGTGAGGGTTGGAACCTTAATAGGTACGATATTTTACTTGGTTTTCTTTATCAAAAAAGAGGCCTGCTAACGCGTTGATCTGCCTCTTTTTAAATGTCTGTGTGTGTCTGGTATGAATTCTGGGTATATCTTAAAGGGAGTATACATGAATTTGCGTTCGCAAAAGATCCCATGAAAAAAAAGTGTCATAGATATTTAGATGAAATCTTATTTTTATGCCGGGATAAATTAAGTGTTTCATTAAAGGGTAATAATTACTGAACTAACTAAAATGGATGATTCTAATCTGCCTAATAGTCAATATGCATTTCTTTGGAAGTTTTTCTCTTTAGACACGCCAGTGGGTAAACTGTTATTTGTTGTGCTGGTGCTACTCGGCTTGGCATTTTATATAAAATTTTTTGGGTGGCCGTTTGGCAAGGAGAAAGACTGTAGCGGGCGGGTGACCTTGGTTGGTGTTTTACTGAATGAGAAAAACCGAACGCCATTGGAAGGTGTGACGGCTCATTTTGCCACTTTTTCGAAGGATGAGACGGACTCGCATGGATTATTCAGTGTTGAAGGCATTGAAATGCCAGAAAGTAAAATAATCACTTTACGTGTAGAGTTTCAAGGAGGGAAGCATTTGGAAGTAGAAGGCATTGACCTTCGTAATAACGTGAAATATCCGGTCAAGGATTGCAAAATAGACTTGGGGCAAATCCTTGTCTCCCCGGAAAATGCCAACCAAGAGCCAAATCATAAATCAGGTACTGGAACATCCCGTAATGTGATTGAATCAAATAATGACAGTGGCTTGAAAGACGCCCAACCTTTACCAACAAATACTCTTTTTAATGAGGGAACTCCTGCCAACATCGCCATTTTAGCTGCTGGCAAATTGGACGGGTATCCTGTTGCCAATTTAAAGAACAGCATGGCTGAACGATGGAATGCTGAAGGGCTTACAACTACAAACTCTTTATTACAACCTGGATTTTATTCCAGGTATGCCATAAATTTAGAAGGAGATGACATCGCCACGGTTAAATCTTCTGGAATAGGTAACCATACTGCCTGCCTTTGCTTTTTGAAGATTGATAATATCAAAACGGATAGAGAGACGATTGAAACCGGGGGCGAAGAACACGGCTTTGAAAAGGCAAGTGGTAGTTTAGACGTAAAATTCTTTGCATTCCGAACGGGAAAAGTGACTTCGTTTACCATTTCTGAAACTGGCGCGGGTGGAAACCGGGCTCGCGCCATGGAAAGCCTGAATGATAAATTTATTACCCAATTTTTTAACCATAAACTCGCTCTAAACGCATGCAAAAATTGACTCCAATTCTCTGTTTTTTCTTTTTTGGGTTTTTCATGAATGCCAATGCCCAGGATGCCCTTGATAAAGAGATCTCGGTGATAATTAATGATCTGGTAACCAAAATGAATACCAAGGGAGGCATTAAAAACGTCGCAATTTCTGATTTTACTAAACTAGATGGTACTCCAACAGAATTAGGCAAATACCTGGCAGAACAATTTTCTGATGCCATGGTAAATGCGAATGCAAATTTTTCCATTATTGACCGCGCAAGACTTAATTTCCTTTTAAAAGAGGCTGGGTTAGATGCGAGAGGTTTGCTTGACCCCAGTTCAGCGGCTAAACTGGGTAAGTTAAAGGGAGTAGATGCCATTGTTGTTGGCACAATGACTTCTGAAGGTGAAGTTTTGCGCATCAATGTTCGAGCACTAAACCTCGAATCGGCAGTAGTTCAAGCGTCAGCAAAAGGTATCATCCGAAGAACGCCTGCTATCATTGCGCTGGAAGAAAAAGGGTTGGGAGAAGTGCCTGCTTCAACTCCAGTAAAGGTTGCAGTTGACCCTAAACCTCCAGTAATTACAATAAAACCTGAGGCTACCTTTGAACACCCACCTTTGTTATTCGAATGTTTGGAGTGTAAGCAATCAGGCGCTTTGGTGACATGTAAATTGAGAATCACAAGCAATGGTAAAGATCTAAAACTGGGTGTATATGCAAATAAAGAAAGCAAAATTATTGACGGCGAAGGGAATGATTATTTTATGTCAGCCCTTCGATTGGGGAATGTATCTGGCCAAGGCTATCATGAAAAAGATTTTGCTCGAGATGTGCCTACTAGTTCAGAGTTTGTTTTTTCAGACGTCAATTCAAAAATAAACCTGATTTCCAAAATGGATGTTCGTGGTTGGGATCAAAAAACTTATGTTAACATTACACTCAGAAACATTCCAGTAAAGCATTAACTACAAAGAGAAAATCTTCAACAAATACAACTGATTCTTGTCGTTCTTTCAATTTTCTTTGAAAGAACGACAAGATATGTGTAGGTTCTAAATATAAAGAACAGCTGTCATCTCTATTTATAAATATGGACTATATAATCTTTGATTTGCCGGTCGCCGAATGAAACTCCAACCCCGATGACTGATTTTTTATCGATCATAAATTTCTGGTAATACTTCTTTTCCTCGATTTGCGATAGGGCTTCTTCTGCATCACCTTGCTTAAATTCGAATATGTAAATTATATTTGTGAACCGTATGACAGCATCTATACGTCCAATATTGGTGGACTCCTCAGATATGATGTCAAATCCAAGTATTTTTAGAATGACATGAATAACCGTATGTAGGTATCCTTCCTTTTCTTTGTGGATTGGATAGGCCACTGTACCAATAATTGCCTTTAAAGTCTCGAAGAATGATTCAAGGTCTCTGGTCGCCAGCGCACTGCGTAGTTCCTTGTAAGGCAAGCTCAGCTCTTCACTGTCGTGAATCTCGATCAAATAATCAAAGAAGCTGATTAACTCATTGCACATGCCTTGGAGAAATCCTAGTGTGTGATCCAATTCTTCGCTCTCGTTATTCTTAACCAGCATTTCGTTACTGTAGATAAGCACTTGGTTTTCAGCGATGTAATCACGGAAACGCTTTATGGAATCTATTAAGTGTTGCGGTGATGTAAATACATGAGGGATGAGTTTTTCGACATAGAGTTGCTCCTCTATGTTACTCATAATGGAGTACATAAAGTCCATCAATTCGCTGCCATTGCTGTACCATTTGAGAAGTCCAACTTGTCTGTTTGCCGATTCGTCTGCAACGAATTGCCTGTAATTGCCAATGCGTGTCGAAAAGAAGTCGCGGAGTAGTTTTTCAATTTTATCCATTCATCTTAGATTTTTCTAGTAAAATACCCTGTTTTAGGAATTAGCTCCAAACTTTAAGGCCGTTCAAGATAATCAGAAGGTGTCTGGTTTGGTATATTTATATAAATATTTAAATCATTGATATTCAAACCTCTGCTCAAAAAAGCACCTCTCAATTCCGCCTTGACCTTCAAAGGTGTATCGTCCCCTCCTTTGTTGTGTCAAGATAACTTTTACCATTTCATAGCCTGACAAAAGGACAAAATGCACTGCTTTTACAAAATTTGAAATGAAGTATTAGGCAATCAGTAAGGAGGCAAATATAAACGCTTCAATATTCATTGCCCATTAAATAGCGGCTTCCATGGTGCTTTTGCTCAAAAAGCAAGCGTATCAAAACTAGTTACATTTGAGGCATATCATCTTAAACTTATTATATCATGCCTCACAACAAAGATCTTCAGAAGAAGCTCCATGAAACTCGTGCAAAAATCACAAAACTTGAAATGGAAATTGAGGATTTACTGGAAGAACGCACAAAGTATCAGGAAAAAATCAAGAAAATTGATGAAAAAATCAAACTACTAAAAAAGGAAATTACTACTTTAAGCAGAGCGAAATAGTAGAACCCAATATGTGGTTTGACCAATTTTAGGGTGTTGCCATTTGGCAACACCCTAAACTGGTATTCACATCATGCTTGCCTTACTACCTTAGCGCAATATGCCACTGAAATATCCAATAACTTTTGAAACTCTGGGTGCATTCCCTGAATTTCATTGTTCTTCAATAGCAGTTTGAATGCCTTTTCTGTAGTGTCTTTAGGTAGGCGTTTCCCTATCTCGATCAAAGACACCTTAGCACTTTTGCGCTCTTCATATGCCACTATGACATCCTGTACTATATCTAGCAAATGGGCGAATTTCCGTTCAAATGCCTCAATCTTAGAGGGTTCTTCACCCGCAAGAATCTGATATGCAAGATCATGTGACAACTTCTTTTTAAAGGTGGAGAATTCCACCACCTCTGGAGCAAAGGGATGCGATCTCAATAATTCCTGCGAAATTGCATCAGCTTGCGCTTTAAGCGAAGCTAACTTGTTCAAACGATCTGACAATCTTTGGTCAGAATTTGAAAGTTTTGCTTTCTCCAATACAGAGGCGCCTTCAAGTTCAATGAGTTCCATAATAAGGTTGTTTTTAGATCTGAAAATGACTTGTGGACCTGCTGATATTGTTCTATTTACCTTGAGTTTTTCTCTGGCTTCCAAAAAGGCTTTATATGGCGAGCCATGATACACTAGCCTAGCATAAAACTTGTCGTAAAATGCATTGACAAATTCAGCCTTAGGAGATTCTGTAAATCCAACAGAGTACTCTGCACAATCCATTAACTGAGCAAGTAATTTGTCCGAATTGCAACTTCCCAAAAATAAACACTCAAGGTTAAAATTCTGCTCTAGTTGTCTTTTTAATGAGTCAACTGGTAAGGAGTATACCCTGCCTTGACCGTCAATCAATTGTATCTCTCCTTCTTCGCCACCATGACCACAATATTGAATATAGGCCGGGTTTTCTGCTATCTTCTCAAGTATTTGCTCTCCAGTTGGTTGGTCATATTTGAAGAGAGTAAAGTATGACTTCGCTTTATGAACTGTAAGATGCCTGTCTATGGTTTTGTATAAGTCGTTGCAACAGGCATTCTCAAAGCGATTATCTAATTCGGAAGTGAAAAATAGAATGGTATTACTCATGGCAGAAATTGGGTTTAGGATTTGAAAAACACACGTGTTACTTCTCCTTCAACTACATCAGCCATTAATTCCTGGACAATTGCCTTGTCACTTTTTCCTTCGTACCAAATTTTTTTTGATTGGCCATTCGAGTATTTTACCAAGATATGCGGTTTGGGCATTACATATTGCTTCGATTTTTCCAGAGCGTACCCAAGCGAAACAAGCAAAGCTTCTTTTACTAGCTCTTTCGCATTTTCTTCAGAAAATACGAATTGTACAACATCATGCAGAACACTTAGCCCTTCTTTTTTGGCCTTTGAAATCCTAACGTCTACCTGGCTTAAGACCTTTTGTTCTTCCAAATGCAGGAGAAGCTCCTGAGCGCTAAAATCCTCTGAAATAAGTTCAATGGTAACCATAACCGAACTGTTAAAGGTGAATAAATACACCCCCAGAATCTTCCTTCAAAGAACTGAGGGCAAAAGTAATTAAGCTAATTTAAAAACAAAATGTTTTTAAATATTTTTTTTTAAAAAACAATTAATTTAAAAACTTACCCCCGGCAACCCCCTTACCACCTCCACCGTCTCCACACTCAAGCGTATCACCGATAACAATAAATCCAAAATATACCGCGGATTACCCACCTCAGCCGCCCAATCATTGGGATCATTTCTGATGCCGCTTTCCTTGTGCGTCGTGATGGCGTAGCGCTCCATGACCCACTCAATGGCCGATTTGCCGTTCACCTGGTACTCGTAAGCCTGGGCCGGAATGTTCTCCACCGTGATCTGACTGTTGTACAGAATCCTGCTTTTGTCGTCCTTGGAAGGGAAGCGCATCTTTTCTACCTGGAAATGCCCGCTTTCCGCACCGCGCACCACTACCCCAATCTCTTCCGCTTTAGGCGCGTTGGCAAAATCATCATAGCCCAGATGCAGATCTGCAAGACTGCGACCGGCCTTGCTGAATGCCCAAAAATCCTTGGGCGACTCCACCAAAGGCAACCGCGGCAGCATCTTTTTCAAATCTGCCGAAAAACGGCTGCGGTACTCCGGACTGTGCAAAAAACCGTAAACGTAGTAGAAAATATCCTCCTTGCTCACACGCTCTCCGTAGCGCGAGCGCGCCTGCGTAAGGATGAAATCCGATACCCCGTCTCGCCGGATGTACTCGCTTTCACCCGCCGCATCAAAAAGCGAGGGCGCGGCTTTGGCGCGTTCTTCGTAGTAGTAGAGGGGGAAGGCTTGGGTATCACCATTGAAGTGCAAATCAGGAATGCAATCCGTAATCAATACTGGAATCCCATCCTTTGCCGCTGAAACACAAATGACCCGATTTTCAGTGGTTGGGGAGGGGAAGAGTTTGGGGAGTTGGTAAACCATATCGTTTAAATCTCGGGAGAAATAAACGTGCTGTTTGAAAAATGGACGATACAGGCTAACTGTCACGCATTTATTTTCAAAAACGACTGGTTTGTTTTTCTCAAGGTATTCTTTCAGCCCCCGATTCCAAGTAATTCGTGTTGAATCAAATGTCACGAAGTTTTCAACTTCGATTTTGGGATTCAATTTTTTTTCAAAATGGTAGGCTTCGCGCTGCTCGTTGTAAAAATTGATAAAGTTGTGAATATTTTTTTCCAGTTCAATTTTCAAAGAATTGTAACACCAGGCATCACGAGCTGAAGCAAGCCCGCGACTATAAACCTGGTTGAAAAAGGCTTGACTCGTTTTGTCATCTTTATCCCCTATCGGAATAAACTCCCCAAACGCATCATCCCGCAAATTCAACCAGTCGCCATGCTCATTGGGTTGCAGGATTTGCCATTGGCTTTCCATGTTTTCCACCGAGCCAAATTTTTGGACAATGGCGAGCTTTTCTTCCCGGCTGAGATAGTCGCCAATGTCGTGGTAGTATATGTTGGCTTTGCTCATTTCTCTTTTGTTTTTTTAATCAGTTCCTCAATGGCTTTTTGCTCTTGCAGATCGGCCTCCAAAGCCTCTGTTTTTTTGCGTTGGGCATCAAAAACTTCGTATTGACGGGTGGCTATCCGTTTCATTTCTTCGTGGCTTATCTTACCCGTATGATCCAAAAGTGGTTTTCTGCTGAACCGGATTACGCTGTCTGCTTCTTCCTTCCAATAGCTCAAACGCAAGGGTATTTGTTCTTTTACCCTTAATTCTGCGGTGTCCAAAAAGAGCGTAACCATTCGGTTGAGCGTGTCAACTTCCTCTTCCGACAAGTAGTTTTTGGCAATAAAAATGTCTTCTTTCCGCACCCTGCTTCCTTTCCAGGTGGTTAATCCCATATTGGGCAGATCGGCTTTCGCTCTATGGGCAATGATTTCTGCCGCTGTTTGTGTGGTCACGGCAAACAGGAGCTTGTTTTGTATTTCAGCAAAAAAGAGTTCCGTTTGTTTGTCCGTTTTGTCATAATCATCGCTGAGCATGAACAGGTCCCGGATTTTTTGGTAAAACCGTTTTTCCGAGGCCCGTATATCACGAATGCGGGCCAATAGCTCATCAAAATAATCCTTGCCGAAAGATTTTCCCTGTTTCAAACGCTCATCGTCCAATACAAAGCCTTTGATAATAAATTCTTTAAGCGTTTGTGTGGCCCAGATACGGAATCTTGTGGCTTGCTTGCTGTTTACCCGATAACCGACCGCTATGACGGCATCGAGGTTGTAGAATTTTTGCACTCTTTCAACGCTCCTGTTGCCTTCTAATTGAACTTGTAAGAAATCCTTACAAGTTGCCTTTTCGTCAAGCTCGCCATCTGAAAAAATATTTTTCAAATGTAGCGTAATGTTTTGCGTTGTCGTATCAAACAGCGCAGCCATCGCCTTTTGCGTGAGCCAAAAGGTTTCGTTTTCAAAACGTACCGCCACCTGTACCTTGCCATCGGGCGTTTCGTATAGAATAATGTTGTTCATGGTTTTTATTTGTTTTCAGGTTTTTTCACCAAAAAGGTAATGGCAATAGGGGTGCGTGAACCGGAGCCGAAAATTTTGCCGCCTTCCTTTCTGGACAGTTCACCGCTGGTGCGCTGGTTGCCCCGCAGATTGAAAACGTAAATAGCGGAAAATTCCTTTTCCAGACACTTCCGAAAACCTTCGGTGGCATTGCCGTCAATCCAGGCGCCATTGCTCACAAAAGCAATGATACCGCCATGTTTAGGGTCGAGTCGGTCGGAAGCCCAACGGAAGGCTTTGATGTATGAATCGTAGAGGGAGTTTTTGTTAGTGGCATCCGTGGCGGCAGCATAGGTTGCGGCAATGCGCGCATCCAGTTTCGGGTACTCCTGATTTTGCGCATTATCATTGGCAGATTTCTGCCCCACAGAATACGGCGGGTTGCCAATAATCACCCGCAACGGAGCTTTTTTCTGTGCCAGTACCCGCTCACTGTTTTGGGGGAACAAAGATGAAAAGAGTTTTTCACTTTCGTCGGTTTCGCCCAATTGGAAGGTGTCGGTTAATACAATACCGTCAAAGGGTGTGTAATTGGCCTTGCCAATGCCATCGTCAGGGTCGGGCGTAGCGTCATGGTAGGCGTTTTCAATATTTACGGCGGCAATGTAGTAGGCCAGCAGCACGATCTCGTTGGCGTGCAGCTCGCGCGTGTACTTGCGCGTGAGGTCTTCAGGGCGTATGAGGCCGCTTTGCAGCAGGCGGGTCATAAAGGTGCCTGTGCCCGTGAAGGGGTCGAGAACATGGATGTTTTCGTCCGAGAGCGAGCGGCCAAATTCTTTGCGCAACAGGGCATCGGTGGAGTGGATGATGAAATCCACCACCTCTACCGGGGTGTACACGATGCCGAGTTTTTCCACCATTTTGGGGAAGGCGGTTTTGAAAAACTTGTCGTACAGCTCTACAATGATGCGCTGTTTCCCGGCGGCATTGTCAATCCCGGCAGCGCGCAAACGCACGGATTCGTAAAACTTCTGGAGCACCTCGGCATCCTTTTCTAACGCCTGCCCTTCCAACAGGTCGAGCATGGTTTGCATGGACACCGAGATCGGGTTGTTTTTCACAAAAGAATACCCTTCAAAAAGCGCCTCAAAAACGGGTTTGGTAATGAGGTGTTGCGCCAGCATTTCCACTGCTTCCGTTTCGGTAATGGCGGGGTTTATGTTTTTGCGCAAGCCCGCCATAAAATCAGCAAAAGCCTGTTGGTGTTCGCTGCCATCGAGGATAAGGCGGTTGATGCGTTGGATATGCCGCTCGGCAATGTCGGCCACGTCCTTTGCCCATTGTTCCCAATAGCGGCGGTCGCCCACTTTTTGCACCATGCGGGCAAAAAGTACGCTTTGCAACTGCTCGAATTGGATGGAAAGTTGGCGGCTGACGGCTTCGCCTGCGCGGAGGTAGGCAGCATCGCGGTCGCGGACATTTCCGTCAAACTCGGCGGGCTGTCCGTATTCCACCCCATCGCCCACGCGGTTATCGGGGCGGCCCACCAGGATTTGATCGGGGCGGCGTTTGTTGAGTTCTAATTTATTGACGGTGGCATTAAAGCGGTCGTCGTGGGCGCGGAGAGCATTGAGTACCGTCCAAACCACTTTAAAGCGCTCATTGTCGTTGAGGGCTTTATCCGGCTCCACATCCACGGGAACCACTACCGGGATGATGATGTAGCCGTATTTCTTGCCCGGCGCCCGGCGCATCACCCGGCCTACCGACTGCACCACGTCCACCTGCGAGTTGCGCGCCGAAAGAAACAGCACGGCATCCAGCGAAGGCACATCCACCCCTTCCGACAGGCATCGGACATTGGTAAGCATCCGGCATTCGCGTGCATCGGCGGGGGCGGCTTTGAGCCAGGCCAGTTTTTCGTCACGGGTGGGTGTGTTCATGCCCCCGTCAATGTGCTGGGCATGTACACTTACCAGTTCCTCACGGGCTTCGGTGGGCAGGCTCTCGAAGTAGATGTTTTTGGTTTCGTTGAAGGTGCGGGTGGTTTTTTCCGATATTTTGATGTTTTGGCAAAAAGCCACGGCGCGGCGCATGGGTTCGGGGTCGCTTTCTTTCAAAATGCCTTCGTCGCCGAGTATCTTTTTACTCAGGGCGTTGATGCAGCCAATGAGTTTGGAGGCATCGTCGGCATTGATCTCGTTGGCACTATCTGCCACCATCTTTTGCACCGGTGCGGTCATATCGTCTTCACTAACCGTAAGAATCAGCACTTTGTAATCAGAAAGCAAACCCTGGTTCACCGCTTCGCCAAAACCGATGCGGTAGATTTCAGAGCCGTAGATACTTTCGTCATCCATGCTGCAAAGCACAGCCTCGTTTTGCGCGGCTTTAGATTTGGAGTCGTCGCTAAACAGGCGCGGGGTTGCGGTCATATAGAGCCGCTTTTTTGCCTTTAAAAAGTCGTTGTTGTGGACTTTGACGAAAGCGGATTCATCGTCGTCGGCCAATGTGACTCCGGTAGTTCGGTGGGCTTCGTCGCAGATAATCAGGTCAAAAACGCCCGGGTTAGTGTCGGGGTGACTTTGAGTCACCCCGACACTAAATGCTCGCATGGCCTCCGCGATTACCTCAATGGACTGGTAAGTCGAAAAGACCACCGTTAAAGGATGACTATCTGCATGCTGTATTTGTTCAAATTGTTTCAGGATGCCTTTCACATCGGTAGAAGCAGGCAGGGCCAAATCCACCACCGAAAAGCCGTCGGTGTCCTCGTTTTTAGAGCGTTTGCGGCTCACATTTGAATCGGAGCAAATGCAAATCGCATTGAACGGTTTTTGGGCATCGGCCGTCCATTCGCGCAAGGTTTGCCCTAAAAGCGCAATGGAGGGAACAAGAAACAGCACGACGCCTTTGCCCCGGGTTTCTTTTTCCGCAATTTGTAGGGAGGTGAAGGTTTTGCCCGTACCGCAAGCCATAATGAGTTTGCCGCGTTCCGAGGTTTTGAAATGCTCATGCGCCGCTGCAATGGCCGCGACCTGATGCGGCATGGGGGATTTTTTCGCGGCACGTGAGGCTTCGCCCGACAAACCATCTGCCAATTTACCCCAATCTACGGGTGCATTGTCGAGGTCGTGCAAGCCCAGACGGTTGACGGGCGGGTGTTGGTTGTGGATAGTGGCTTCGGCATTGCCGCCCCAGTGGTTGGTGGTAGAAATCCAAAGTCGCTGTTCAAATCCGACGCTGCGGAGTTGGTCGTCTTTGAATTTTTTGCTGGAGGTGGAAAGGAAGGAATCAACAGCGGCTTTGTCTATGGTTGCGCTTTCCTGAAAACATTTGCATTGGATGGCCCAATAGCCGCCCGATGTAGTGCGGGCAACGAGGTCAATACCCGTGTCTTTTCCGCCAAAATCCTGGCGGGCCGGAAATTCGTTCCAAAGCCATACGTTGGTGAACAGGTCGGCATAGCGCGGGTCGGTCTGCAAATACGCCTGCATAAGCCGCTCGAACTTGTCGCCTTTATCGCGTTCGGAGAGGGCAGATTTTCGGAATTGGGAGAGGAGCGTGTGGAATGGGGATTGGTTCATTTTGAGAGGCGGTGGTGGGTTAGGTGGGCAAAGATAAATAAGTGACCAATTGGATGTTTTCAAATTCAGTTCTAACTCATTTGGTCTTCAAATTACTAGATTAGTTTAGTGCAATGTAACTGCAAAACGCTCGGTAAGTATAGGAATTTTGAACTATTTTCTTAAAACTATCTATCTTTGTGCCATTGGTTGGCAGAACAAAATCAACCAATTTTTCAATATGATTAAAGAAATTCTTTTATTAGTTCACCCTTTAAACTTGTCCCGTTTAAATGGGGAAGGCGAAGGCCCTCGGGCTCATAGCCGATGGTGAGGTAGATGCAGCAATTGCACATCTCATCAAGAAATATAGAAAAGGTAAAAGTATAAGAGCCAAAATAGTATATCGTGATCTAGTTATTTTAAAAGGGCGATTAGCAATCGCAACTAAGTTATTTAAAGTACATTCAATAATTGAGTATAAAGATTATGATCAACAAGTAAATATAGTTGAAACTGCAGTTGTTGAGTTATTATTGAAAAAAGCTAAGTTTAGTTAATTCCTTACAGTTTACTGAAATTCTAGCGAAAACTTAAAGAAGCCCTGCCTTCTTTGTAAGCGCAGGGCTTCTTCCTTTTATGCCTCGTCCTGCGAGGCTTGCCTGAATGTTTCGTGAAATTTTGTCGGAATACTTGATGGCTTGGCCTTTATCACTTCTTTAAGAGGCTTAAAAACCACCCATATTCCCCAAAACAACAAACGCAACTATCTGATTACCAGATAATTGCGTCGTTTTGCTGTCGGGATACCAGGATTCGAACCTGGGACCCCCTGCTCCCAAAGCAGGTGCGCTACCGGACTGCGCTACATCCCGAAATATGGTAATTTGAGGTATTTCCAATACAAAATTGGAACAAAAGTGGCCTCAAATATTTCTTTCAATCCAGCGGATAGGCCGGGATTCGAACCCGGGGTACGGGGTTACCCGTACGTCGGTTTAGCAAACCGGTGGTTTCAGCCACTCACCCACCTATCCAAATCGGGCCGCAAATATATGATGGGCCTTTTTAAATCTCAAAATCATTTTGAAACATTTTTTTAATTTCTTTAAAAAGGACCCAAAACAGGTGTTTTTGCCGCTTCTTTGAACCGTTTTCAACTTTTTGTCGGGGCAACACTACCTGTGTCACCCCGACAAAAAGCTTCACTACCTCTCTACAACAAACCTGCTCGTATATCGCTCGCCAGCTTCCGTACGCATCTCCAGGATGTACAACCCGCTCACCATGCGCTCCGGCAAGTCAAACAGCTGAATCTCCTCCGTTGCCGGTACCCCACGTTGCAATATTTGCCGACCCTGGGCATCCAGTACCCGTACCTGCAATACCTGTCCCGCCCAGTCAGAAAAATCAACGTACAACTCCCCGCCGGTCGGATTGGGGAACAACATCAATTCCGGTGTCTCCCGCACGATATCCCCCAACACCTGATCCCGCTCCTCGCCCGGCTGCTGACTGTTACCCGTAGGCGTTACACCAATCGGACAATAGAATGTGTTGAGGTGCGCCGCCAGGAAAATATTGGGCGACAACTTGGAAATCACATGGATGTAGGTCACATTCGCTTGCGCCGGCAAGGTGTATTTGAATATGTCCGACTCCCCGTTGTGGATGCCATCTGATACCGAAGAATACCGGATGGAGTACTGTGGCGAGAAGTTCGGGCTGCGCACCTTATACGCATTGCCCGATGGTGCTGTGTAAATGGCGTCGTTGGCTGGTTCCATAGCCACCAGGCCGCTCGGAATTTGCATGGCTGTGTAAATGAGCCTGTTGTCGCAATTGTTTGTTACCCGTATCCGGTACGTGCGGTTTTTGCCGGCATCTTCCGTAATGGTCAGCAGCTCGTACTTAACGCATCCCGCCACCTTGGTGTCGCAAGGCTCATCCTCACCCACCGTTATGGTAAAACAACAGGACGCAGATTGGCCGCAGGCATCCTTAGCCTCAAAACAAACGCTGGTGGCTCCTTCCGGGAACAAAGCGCCTGAAACCGGGCCACTGGTGCGCACCACATCAAGCCCCGGACAAACGCAGTTTGTGCCCGCCACCGGATCCTGATAGTTGACAACCACGCCGTTGACGCCGTTGGGCAATGCCACTACCTGCGGACTCGGACACAAAATGGTCACCTGAGATGGCGCCGGTGTGCTGAATACCAGCGTAAAAGTTGCCATGGTGTCGCATCCGCCGTTGGCTGCCGGAAATACAAGCTGTACAACCCCAGGCTGGGTGTACACATTTCCGCCCAACACAATGCTCTCGCCCGGACAAAACTCAATGGTTTCATTGCGCACCGGCTGAGGCAGCTGGGTCAGTGTATAGGTTACAATTGTATCGCAGGCCGTTGCAGAGCTCAGGGTGTCTATCACCACGGCTGATTGCGTATAAACCTGCCCGCCAATGGTTACGAAACTGCCCGCGCAGAAGCTGATGGATTCCGTGCGTATCTGGTATGGCTGTTTAACCAGGGTAAAAGTGGCAATCGTATCGCAGCCAATGCTGGCCGGCAAGGTATCAACCACTACGCCGGGCTGCGTATACACCTGACCGTTTATGGTTACTGATCCACCTTCACAAAATACAATGGTCGCATTTTTGGTAGGGTAGGGATGCGCTGCAATGGTATAACTGCGCAGGGTATCGCAACCGCCAACCCCTTCAATAAACACGGTAAAGGTGGTATCCTGCGTGTATTCCACGCCTTCAATGGTTAGGCTTTCACCCGGACACAGCTCCACGGCCAATTGTTCCTCTACCAACACCTCGCATTGATTCTCCAGTGCCAGCGCTGCGGCAGGATGTATGTCCTGAATTTTTATGCTGAATTCTTCGGTGAAAGCGAGCTGTTGCATGGCTACCAGGAGGTTCGCCGGATTTGAAATAATGCTGGTTCCGGAAACAGCCGGTTGAATCAGGTCACAATTGCCATCTACAGTGGCAAAAAGGGAGGTTTTGGCAATCAGCATCTGGCTGGGGCCGGTTTGCTGGCGGGTGGAAGCCACCAAAAACAGGTGATTACCCTGAACAAGGATTTGCGACTGCACATTGGACAGATTTGCCAAATAGTCATCAAAACCCAAATCTACTTTACGGGTCCATGCCAGAAAACCGTTTTTATCGGTTTTGATCAGGTATAAATTGCCTGGTCCCACCAAATCGTGCGCTAAAATCAAAAAGCCGTCTGGCAAACTGATTAGTTCGTCTGCCGCGATACTGAGGGCTTCCGGGAGGTTGAAGCGTTTGGCCCATTGCAGGTTGCCGCCCAGCCCGTGTTTGTACAGGAAAATAAGGCTGTTGGACAGGTTGTCGTCTATTTCACTGCCGTAACCAACCGAGTAAATGCTGTTGTCTTCAATCAGCAGGTCCATGCCATACAGTCGGGCTGGTTCGCCGGGCGCCACATGCCCCAGCCTTGCCCAGTCTACGTTTCCGGTAGCCAGGTCTATGCGCGACAGGGCGTGTCGCATGTCGGTAAAATCAACGCCGTTGGTATACCGGCCCACGCCGAACAATTTGCCGTTGTGGATAACCGCTGCGTTGAAATTATCGGCGCTGCCCAGGTGGAGTTTCTGGTTCATTGCGCCAGCTACATCCACGGTGCCGTCTGAACGGGTAATCTCCATCAGCCGGTTGTCGTTGGTAGGACTGTGTGGATTGTCGTACACCAAATAGTTGCCATTGGGTAGTTCCAGCAATCCCATCGTATAGGCCGATTCGAAGCCGTACTCGCTCAGCCACAGGATATTGCCTGTATTGGGGTTGTATCGCAGGATGAAGCCTTTGGCGCCGGGCTGGAAAGGGCCGCTTTGGCCCAGGCCGGCTATCATGCCTTCAGAATCCACGATCAGATCTGAAAGGTAATCTTCCACACCATTGTTCACATCAAAGGTCCGCGACCAGATCAGGGTACCCGCCGGACTCATTTTCAGGAGCAACACACTGTCCTGCTTGGATCCGGTAATATACAGGTTGCCATCTTTACTATCGTACACCCCGTAACCGCGTACTTCGCCATCCGGGGAGCCAAGTGTTTTAATGTACGTTTCGGCATTGCAGGCGCAATTGTTAAACACTACCTCAGCGCTGGCGCTGATGCCAATGCCACAGCCATCGGTTACTTCCACTGTGTATACGCCGGTATTTTGTGTTTGTATGGTCGCAGTGGTTTCGCCGGTACTCCACATGTAGGTTAGGCCTGGCAATCCGCCATTAATCGCCGGTGAAAGGGTGGCAGTTTCGCCCACACAAAGTGATTGGGCGTTCATATTGGCCGTAAATACTGGCCGGTCATTGATCACAAACTCCACAACCCCCTGGGAACAGGA
>JAEUUS010000323.1 GCA_016787545.1 Saprospiraceae bacterium | reverse complement strand
CTCCCATTCCGCAGGATCCGATGTACCATGACTATGGGGATCAGCGCATCATTTTTGGCATTCCTTATTTCTGGAACGTGGTCTCCAATTTGCCCATGTTCTTTATTGGATTGTACGGATTGAGAGAAGCTATTCGGCGATATTCAGAACGGCCGGAAGGGGTAGCGCGTTTGATCCCGCTTGTTTTGAGTGGCGGTATTTACATTACCTGCTTTGGTTCTGCGTATTACCATTGGAAACCCAGCAACGATACCCTCCTCTGGGATCGACTGCCTATGACGCTGATGTTTATGTCGTTGTTTTCCCTGTTGGTATATGATTACCTGGGAAAAAAAGCCGGTACCCTTGCATTTTGGACCAGCATTCCGGCAGGTATGGCCAGCGTATTGTATTGGCACTTTACCGAAGCCGCCGGTCAGGGCGATCTCAGGCCATATGCCATTGTGCAGTTCTTTCCGATGCTTGCAGCACCGGCGCTGATGCTGTTTTATCCTGGTAAAGTGCCTTACGTTAAATTAGTAGCCTATATCCTGGGCTGGTATATAGTGGCCAAACTATTCGAGCATTTCGACAAGGAAGTGTACCAAATGTTGGGTTTTTGGAGCGGACATACGCTCAAGCATCTCACTGGAGCTATTGGCCTGGTGTATGCCATGAAGGTGGTGGATGGCTGGGAGCCATCTGCAAATAAAGCATAAGAATGACGGATATCAATTCGTGCAATGATAACCATCATAGAACGGGCATCAGGCATCGGCGACCTTCGCCAAAACTTCTATTGCTATGCCTGTTTACCACCACGCCGGGAAAATACCCCGGAAACGCCACGTGCAGTTCCGCAACCATGCGGGCGCCCTATACCAGGAAGAATTGGTAGGAACCCAGGGCTTTTCCGGGGTTTCTTCGCTGGTTTACCACCTGTATCCACCCACCATCGTTAAAGAAAAAGGCACACCTTATTCCGTTGAACCGGAAATTGCGGTGGAAAAAAACCTTTCCGCACTCAGCTTCAAAGGCCTGGAATTGCCCTATGTAGACGATTATCTGGAGAGCCGCAAGACGCTATTTGTCAACAATGATCTGCACATTGGACTGGCTGCTCCTCACAATAGCACCAGAGATTATTTCTTTAAAAACGCCGATGCCGATGAGATGATCTTCGTGCACAAAGGTCATGGCTGGGTGGAAACCATGTACGGCCAGATTCCTTTTGAATACGGCGATTACATCGTTATCCCCCGCGGAACCATTTATAAAATCCACTTCCTGAGCAATCAGAACCGCCTCCTGTATATCGAGTCGTTCAGCCCTATCGGTATTCCAAGCCGGTACCGGAACCAGTCCGGACAGATGCTGGAACACGCACCGTTTTGCGAGCGCGATTTCAAGCTGCCCAAGGACCTGCAAACCCACGACGAACACGGCGATTTCTTAGTGAAAATCAAAAAACAGGGTATGATTTACCCATACGTGTACGCCACGCATCCTTTTGATGTAGTTGGTTGGGACGGTAATCATTTCCCTTGGGCGATGTCTATTTTTGATTTCGAGCCCATTACCGGCCGCATCCACATGCCGCCGCCCATTCACCAACAGTTTGAAGCCGCCGGATTTGTGGTTTGCTCTTTTGTGCCGCGATTGTACGATTACCACCCAAAGGCCATTCCGGCGCCTTATCACCACAGCAACATCGATTCAGACGAGATTCTCTACTACGTGGATGGCGATTTTATGTCGCGCAACAACATCCAGAAAGGCCAGCTTACGTTGCACCCCGGAGGAATTCCACACGGCCCACACCCGGGCGCCATCGAGCGCAGCATAGGAAAAGCTGCTACGGAAGAACTGGCAGTAATGATTGATCCTTTCCGTCCGGTAAAAATCACCAAAGCCGCCATGGAAATGGAAGTAGAAGACTATTACAAATCCTGGCTGGAAGAGCCCTTTGCCTTGTCGATGTGAACCTGACCGTACTCCCGTTTCAGACCTATAAGGTTTCCAAAAACCTTGTAGGTCTGAAACGGGAGTACAGAACCTGACTTTCCACCTTCAAACAAGTATCCATCCGGTATGACAACCTTAACCAACCTCCAGAATTATGATTATGGTCTCCAAAAAATCTTTACGGAGGCCGAAGATTTCCTTCCGTTGCTCGGAACGGATTATGTAGAACTCTATGTGGGCAACGCCAAACAGGCTGCTCATTTTTATAAAACAGCCTTCGGATTTCAATCCCTGGCTTATGCCGGCCTTGAAACAGGTGTGCGCGATCGCACCTCGTACGTACTCGCGCAAGGTAAAATCCGCCTGGTGCTCACCACACCACTCACCTCACATTCACCCATTGCCGATCATATTAAACACCACGGCGATGGCGTAAAAGTGATTGCACTGTGGGTAGATGACGCTCATGCTGCATTCCGGGAAACCACACAACGTGGCGCTAAACCGTATTTTGAACCCATTACGGAACACGATGAACATGGTGAAGTAGTACGCGCAGGAATTCATACCTATGGAGATACCGTTCATATTTTTGTAGAACGCAAAAATTACAACGGCATCTTCCTGCCAGGCTACGAACCTTGGATATCCAACTACAATCCAACAGAAACCGGCCTGAAATACATTGATCACATGGTAGGCAATGTAGGTTGGAACCAGATGAACGAATGGGCCAAATTCTACTCCGATGTGATGGGTTTTGCCAACCTGATTTCATTTGATGACAAGGATATCTCCACGGAGTACTCCGCTTTGATGTCGAAAGTAATGACCAACGGCAATGGTCGGATCAAATTCCCCATCAACGAGCCGGCAGAAGGGAAAAAGAAATCCCAAATTGAAGAATTTATTGAATTCTACGAAGGCGCAGGTTGCCAGCATATTGCGGTAGCTACAGATGATATTGTATTCACCGTGAGCGAAATGCGCAAACGAGGTGTAGAGTTTCTGCACGTGCCTGGTACGTATTACGACACCGTAGCCGGCAGGGTAGGCATCATTGATGAAAACCTGGCCAAACTCAAAGACCTGGGCATTATGGTTGACCGCGATGAAGAAGGGTATCTCCTTCAGATTTTCACCCGCCCGGTGGAAGATCGCCCCACCATGTTTTTTGAAATTATTCAACGCAAAGGCGCCAAATCTTTCGGCAAAGGCAATTTCAAAGCCCTCTTCGAAAGCATCGAAGAAGAGCAACGCCGCCGGGGGACACTGTAACGTTTTGGTGTTTTAGTGTTTTGGTGTTTTGGTTGGCGTTCGGTATGGCGGATCTAATGAATTTCCCCTTATTGTTCTGTTCAAACACCAAAACACTAAAACACCAAAACACTAAAACACTAAAACACTAAAACACCAAAACACCCAAAACTTCACATCATGGAAAAACTTCACGACTTCCAGCGTTTTATCGATGCGGAAGAAAAAATAGAACCGAAGGATTGGATGCCGGATGAATATCGGGCACATAATATCCGTCAAATTAGTCAACATGCGCATTCGGAGGTGATCGGGATGCAGCCGGAAGGCAATTGGATCACCCGCGCCCCTACACTCAGGGCCAAAAAAATCCTGCTGGCCAAAATCCAGGACGAAGGCGGCCATGGTCTATACCTCTACAGTGCTGCTGAAACCCTGGGTATCAGTCGGGATGAAATGATCGCCCAACTGCACGCAGGAAAGGCCAAGTACTCCAGTGTATTCAACTATCCTACCCTTAACTGGGCTGATATTGGCGCTATTGGCTGGTTAGTAGATGGAGCGGCCGTGACTAATCAATTGTCGTTAAGACGAACCTCCTTTGGACCTTATTCCCGTGCAATGCTTCGTATTTGCAATGAGGAGAGTTTCCACCAGCGCCAGGGGTATGAAATCATGCTGAAAATGGCCAAGGGTACGCCCGAACAAAAGGAAATGGCCCAGGATGCGCTCAATCGCTGGTGGTGGCCTTCTCTGATGATGTTTGGCCCGCACGATAACCAGTCGGCACGCAGCACCAAAGGCATGCTTTGGAAGATCAAACGCGCCAGCAACGATGAATTGCGTCAGCGTTTTATTGACAAAACCGTACCTCAGGCTGAATTTCTGGGCTTAACCATTCCGGATCCCAAATTGCGCTGGAATGAGGCTACCGGCCACTACGAAACCAGCGATATCAACTGGGAGGAATTCAATCAGGTGATTCAGGGCAATGGCCCTTGCAACAAGGAACGCATGGACCACCACAAGCAGGTACACGCGGAAGGCGCCTGGGTGCGCGAAGCAGCGGCTGCTTATGCTGCGCGCAAACAGGAGCAACTCGTGGAAGTTTAAGGTTCCAGACCTATGAGGCTTTCAAAACCTTATAGGTCTGAATCCGGTAAATACTACAGCGGGAAACCAACTTTTAACTTGAATTATTATGGCATCCAATCATACCGACTCTCAAGGCCCAGTCTGGGAGGTTTTTACCCAGAAAAAAAGCGGAGTACCCTATCAACATGCGGGTAGTGTTCATGCCTTTGATAAAGATATGGCACTGGAAAACGCCCGTGATCTGTACACCCGCCGCGATAAACCCAGTGGCCTCTGGGTAGTGCCTGCCGCTGAAATCGTGGCCGTTGACCCGGGCGAAGCTGCGCCGTTTTTTGATCCGGCCGACGATAAAGTGTACCGTCACCCAACTTTTTACGAAGTACCCGCAGGGGTAGAAAACCTCTAATTATGACAACGAACCAAGCATTGTTTCAATATTGTCTCCGATTGGGAGATACCAACCTGATCCTGGGACACCGGCTTTCGGAAATGTGTAGCCGCGGGCCCATGCTGGAGGAGGATATTGCGCTCACCAATTTTGCGCTGGACCACATCGGGCAGGCAGAGGCCCTGCTGCAATATGCCGGCAAACTCGAAGGTAAAGGTCGTTCTGAGGATGATTTGAGCTATCTCCGAAATGTGGAGGAATTTGAGAATTTCCGACTTGTTGAACAACCCAATACAGATTTTGCCTACGTCATTGCCCGGCAATTTCTGGTAGATGTGTATCAGTGCCTGTTGTATCAAAAGATGCAAAAAAGCTCCGACGAAACCCTGGCCGGTATGGGCAGTCGTTTCCTGAAAGAATCCACTTATCACCTCCGTCATACCAGTGGCTGGATGGAACGCCTAGGTCTGGGTACCGACGAAAGCAAGCGCCGTATTCAGCAGGCTATCAACGATTTGTGGCCATATACGCCGGAAATGTTGTCTGTTCGGCCTTACGAAAAGGAACTTACAGCCCAAGGTATTATACCAGACGCCGAAGAAATTGCCCTGGACTGGCTGGTGCAGGTAGTTCGGGTTCTGTCGCGCTCCGGATTGCACAAACCACAGGATGTTGTAGTGCCCCCACCAAGCACTCACAGCGATCATCTGGTGCGAATGTTGGCAGAAATGCAATACCTCCAACGTACGTACCCGGATGCCCGGTGGTGAATTTTACCGCAGAGGCGCGGAGACGCAGAGGATTTTGGCGCTTCGCGCCTCCCGTTCACCACTCCCCCTCCGCGCCTCTCCGCCTCCGCGGTAAAAATAACAACCCTCGGTACCTCTTCACCTCCGCGCCTCTCCGTCTCTGCGGTAAAAAAACAACCCTCCTCACCTCCTCCCCTCCGCGCCTCTCCGCCTCTGCGGTAAAAAACAACCCTCTTCACCTCCTCACCTCTGCGCCTCTGCGGTAAAAAAAACACACCATGGTAACCACACTCTCAGGAATAGAAGAACTGGTTTGGGAGCGTTTGTCGCTCATCCCTGACCCGGAAATTCCGGTTATCAGTATATTGGAATTGGGCATTGTTCGTGATGTGCATTACGACGGCGAAATGCTCGAAATTATCATCACGCCTACCTATACCGGATGCCCGGCTATGAATCTGTTCGTAGCAGAGATAAAGGCAGCCATGCACGATCAGGGTTTTGACAACCTGAAAGTTACAACGGTATATTCCCCGGCCTGGACTACAGATTTGATTCCAGCCGATGCCATGGAAAGGCTCAAAAAATACGGCATTGCCCCTCCAGTGAAAGGAAGCGATGATCCGTTTGCGCCACCGCCTGCTATTCACTGTCCACACTGTGGATCAGAACATACAAACCTGGTCAGTCAATTTGGCGCTACCGCCTGCAAATCGCTGTACACCTGCAACGATTGCAAAGAGCCGTTTGAATATTTCAAGCATTTTTAGTGGCTGTCATACCTTTGCGTTATGACAGCTTTAGATATTGTACAACAGTACTACGATGCCTTCAACCGACAGGATTGGGAAGGCATGCTCGCCCATCTTTCCGAAGATATTCGCCATGAGGTAAATCAGGGCGATCCGCGAATCGGGAAAGACCTTTACCGCGCTTTTCTGCAACATATGGACGATTGTTATGCAGAAACCCTCACCGATATGGTGTTTTTTACAGAACCTGCCGGCAAGCGGGTGGCGGTAGAATTCACGGTAAATGGTATTTACAAGAAAACAGACGGCGACCTGGTTCCGGCACGGGGGCAGCAATACGTGTTGCCGGCTGGTGCGTTCCTGGAGGTACACAACGGCAAAATAACCCGTGTAACCACCTATTACAACCTGCCGCTCTGGATCAAACTGGTTTCAGCCTGATATGGAATTGCGTTATGAAAAATACCGCGGAGCTGCTTTCCGAACGGTATTTGAACCGCTTGCAGCACTCCGCATAAGGGTGTTCAGGGACTTTCCGTATCTGTATGAAGGTACACTGGATTACGAACTGGAATACCTCGATACCTATGCTCAGGCAGAAAGGGCATTGCTGTTTGCCGTGTATGATGGCCAAAAAATGGTTGGCGCTACCACCTGCATTCCACTTGCCAATGAAACGCCTGATGTACAGAAACCTTTTCTGAAAGCAGGATACCACCTGGAGGAAGTGTTTTATTTTGGGGAGAGTATTTTGTTGCAGCAATACCGCGGGCACGGCATTGGACATCTTTTTTTTGATGAAAGGGAGGCGCATGCCGCTTCTTTTGGTACATACCGGTTTACCTGTTTTTGTGCCGTTGACCGTGCGGAAAATCATCCCTTGAGGCCGGAAGGATACAGGCCGCTGGATGCTTTCTGGATGCAAAGAGGATACCTGAAGGAGCCCACACTGGTGTCGCAATTTACCTGGCCGGATCTGGGTGAATCTACAGGGACCGCTAAAAACATGATTTACTGGATCAAACCAATGCCATGACCGTTGCTGTAGCCACTGCTCAATATCCGGTAACTTTCCACGCAGATTTTGCTGCATGGGCAGCGCATACTGAAACCTGGGTGCGTCAGGGCGGCGGGCAATTGTTACTTTTCCCGGAATATGGCTCCATGGAACTAGTAAGCCTGCTCCCTCCGGAGTTGCGAGCCGATCTGCAAGGGCAGGTGCTGGCGCTGGATGCCTTGCGCGCTGATTTTTGTACCGTGTTTGCCAGTCTGGCCCGTAAATACGCCTGCACGATTGTTGCGCCCAGTTTTCCGGTACAGGAATCGGGTAGGGTAGTGAACCGTTGCTTTGTTTTTGGCCAACATGGAGCCATGGCCTGGCAAGACAAGTTTTTCATGACCCGTTTCGAATTGGAAGAATGGAAGGTTCAGGCCTGCGAACCGATACTCAGTGTTTTTGAAACTGATTGGGGCTGTTTTGGCATACAGATATGCTACGATGTGGAATTTCCCATAGGCGCGGCCCTGTTGAGCGAGGCCGGCGCCCAGGTGTTGCTGGCGCCTAGCTGCACCGAAACCATTCGCGGTTCTACTCGTGTGCACGTAGGCGCCCGTGCGCGAGCCATGGAACAACAGTTTTATACGGTGGTGAGTCCGCTCATCGGGAATGCCCCGTGGTCGCCGGCAGTGGATATCAATTTTGGCCACAGCGCCTTCTACTCCACGCCGGATAAACTCTTTCCGGAAGAGGGTATTTTACTACAATCTCCTGCCTTACAACCTGGCTGGTTGCCAGCCCAACTGGATTTGTCTTTGATAGAAAAGATCCGGCAAGACGGGCAAACGTTGAATTATAAGTCGCAAAAAGGTATAGGATATAGTTTGCGGGAGGGTGTTTTTCAAGTGAGAAAGGTGCTGGTTTGATTTTTTACTGACGGGGTGACTGCCAGTCACCCCGTCAGTAAAAAATCAAACCAGCACCTCCGCGTCTCTGCGGTAAAAAAATCCCCGTCAGTAAAAACATCAACTCCGCGCCTCCGCGTCTCAGCGGTAAAAAATCAAACCAGCACCTCCTCCATTTCCATCTCCAACACCGGCACTGCCTCCAATGCCTGCTCCAGATCCCACCACAGATCTTCCACGTTTTCTACCCCTACGGATAAACGCACCAGATTTTCCGTGATGCCATACCGCATTTTATCCTCCGGCGAAACACCGGCATGGGTCATGGAAGCCGGGTGTTGGGCCAGTGATTCAGTGCTGCCCAGGCTGACGGCCAGTTTTACGAGTTTCAGGTGATTCAGGAAGGCAAAGGCTTCAGACTCGCCGCCTTCAATCTCAAAGGATACCATGGCGCCTGGTGAGGTACACTGCCGGCGGTAGGTTTCGTAGGCTTCGCCATCGGCGGGAGTCAGCAAGCCCAGATAATGAATGCCGGCAATTTTTGGGTGGCTTTTCAGGCGATCTGCTACGATTCGGGCGTTTTCGGCCTGTTTTTCCATGCGCAGCTTCATGGTTTCCAAACTGCGCAGCAGCAACCAGCCGGTGTGCGGCGCAATCATATTGCCCATGAACGTGCGCAAGGTTTTTACCCGCGCCATCAAAGCGGCATTGCCCAAACAAGCCCCTGCAATCACATCGCTGTGTCCGCCGATGTATTTGGTGGCAGAGTACAGCACCAGATCGGCGCCGTGTTTTAGCGGGTGTTGCCAAAGCGGACCCAGGTAGGTGTTGTCTACCGCCACGAGTGTGCGCCGGCCGGCCATGCCAAACTGATCCGCTACTTCGCGGCACATCCGGATATCCACCAGATCGTTGGTAGGGTTGGCCGGGGTTTCCAGGTAAATCATGGCCAG
>JAEUUS010000321.1 GCA_016787545.1 Saprospiraceae bacterium | reverse complement strand
ACGATATAACCTGGCGAAGGTTGTATCCAGTTCTATGGCTTTGTTGAAATCAGCAAGAGCTTCCTGGTTTTTGTCCATATTGGCGTAGGAAAGTCCGCGATTGTAGAGTTCCGGTACTTCATTCGGGTAATGTTCAAGGAACACATTGAGGTCGTTAATGGATGCCTCATAGTTTTTTAGCATCCCAAAAATATTGCCCCGGAATTTATAGGCTTCATACAGCTGCGGATTGCGCTGAATGGCTTTGGTGAAATCCTGGATAGCCTTTTGGGCATCGGTGGCTTTTCCGTAGGCCATACCTCTCCAGTAATACGCCTTGCCAAAATTATCGCCGGTAGCGGCAATGGCTTTATCAATCAGGGTGGTGGTATTTTTCCAGTCGCGGATGCGCAGCGCTGAAGTAACCAGCCAAACAAAGGCTAAACCGAGTAGTACGGCCCAGGCTGCACCGGTCCAGGAGGGCCGTTTTTCTTTCAGGAAATCCGGCAATGAGGCCAGTATAACAAAAATACCGAGTCCGGCCAGGTAATTGTAACGATCCGAGCGCAACTCAAACGTGCCGAAGGTAGACCACGGCAAGGCCAGGATAATATTGGAAAGATAGAACAAGGCGCCAATCCAGAGCAGTGGCATAACGGTGCGGCTTTTCCAGGCGCCAAACAACAAGGCAGCCAAAATAGCCGGTGCTGCGTAATAATCCCAGCTCCATGCGCCATTCACTTTTTCAAACGGATACCAGATGCTGAGACCGGTAGGGAACAACAGCTTTTTCCAGTAGAACAACACCGTATGGCAAGCCATTAAACCGCGATCAAGCAGGGTGAAATCTGCAGGTTGGTTGAGCTGACCTGCATACTGCCGTGAATACAGGGTCAGCGCGCCGAAGGCCAGGGATATGGCAAAAAATGGCGCTTTTTCGAGTATGGTTTTGGTGTTAATGCCGCGTTTTTTCCACAGATCCAACACCAGCAGGGTCAGTGGCAAGGTCACAGCCGCAGTTTTTGCCAAACAGGCCAGCAAAAACATGGCAATGGCCAACCAGTAGTTTTTACTCCAACCGCCTTCTTCAGAGGTATGCTTGAGGTAATAATTCATGGCCAGCAGACTGAACATGGAAAACAGCGGCGTACTAAAGCCGGCGATCCAGGCCACTGCTTCCACCTGCAAGGGGTGGATGGCAAAAAACAGCGTCACCACAGCTGAAACCGCCAGATTGGCGTCGAGCTTGCGGAACAGTCGGAATACCAATAGGATATTGATGGCATGTACCAACGCCGACAGCAAGTGGTACCAGTTGGGACTTTCTTTACCCAGGATGTAGGCTATTTCGTAGCCAATCCAGGTGAGCGGGGCGTACATGCCCAGGTTGAAACCGTTGAAAATCAGGAAATCTTTCACCGCCGGATTGTCAACTGTTGCGGTGTGGTCATCCATACCCACCATTTCATTGCTGAATCCGGTGCTGTAGAGGATAAATCCCAGGGCGGCCAACACCCAGGGCAGCCATTTTTCGGTGTTATCCGATTGCGGAGCATTTTCTTTTTTCGGGCCCGAAGTCGATTTTTTCGCCATACACGCAGACAATTAAAAGTTTACGGGCGAAGGTCGTGAAAGAGATTGAAAATCCGGGAATGATGATGGAGAAAGGATTTTCGGATAATTGGGTTCTCCGTGTATTGGGGGGCCTGTAGAGAAGTTTTCATGGAGAGAGGGCTTCACGTAGAGAGGGTTTCCCGCAGATTTACGCAGATGGACCGCAGATTTACGCAGAACACGTTCGGCTGGGTATTGGGATGAATTAAACTAAACACATCGTATATCCAGATCCTATTTAACTCCTTCGAAATACCCATCCGAACGTGTTCTGCGAAATCTGCGGTCCATCTGCGTAAATCTGCGGGAAACTTAATCTGCGGGAAACCAACTTCGCACAGAATAAAATTCCCACGAAACCCACCATCTTCGCCCTTGGAAATCAACCCATACCATGAATCTCATTTTTGATTTTGGTAATGTCCTTTTCGATTTGGACTTACCCGCATTTGAACGGAAAATGAAACAATATGCCGGAGATCAGCGCTACTCCGAGGCAAAATCCAGGCTTGTGCAGCAGCGTGTTTTTGAGCTTTACGAAACCGGCGGCATGAGTTCAGAAGAATTTGTAGCCCAAATAGCTGAAGCCTCCGGTACCACCAACGAACAGGTTATTGATGCCTGGAATGGCATTTTTCTGGATTTTCCACGTCATCGGCTGGACATGCTGCTGGCCTTGCGCAAAAAACACCAGGTTTTTCTGCTGAGCAATATCAACCCCATGCACGAAAGCTGGATCGCCGATTACATGGACCGTACCCACGGATTGCGGGATTATGAATCGCTGCACTTCGACGGCGTATATTTCTCCCACCTCATACGCCTGCGCAAGCCCTCGCGCGAGATCTATGAGTACGTACTGGCAGATGCAGAACTTAAACCGGAAACCTGTATGTTTTTCGACGACCTTCCTGAAAACATTGCGGCAGCCTCCGAACTGGGTATACAAGGCATCTGGCACGATCCCCAAACAGATATTGCAGACCGAATGAAGGAGATGCAGATGTTGTAAGAGGGAATAGAATGCGTATTTTGCCTACAGAGATAACTCGTGTTTGCCTGGTCAGATAATGTGTTATTCCAAACGTTGGTTTAAAGAAAAAATATTAATTATATTTAATGTTTAATTGGTTGATTTTCAGATAAAAAATAAAATATCAAATTATCCCCTTTTCCTCAAAAAATCGCCCGAAAACCTTTCGTTTACCGGATTATTCGCCGTATCTTTGCACACATTTTTTTAAGTTCTAGTAGTCAAGGATATTGAACCGCATGACAGAAGATCAAGTTCTCAACCCCCAGCAAAACCCAGCTTCCTCAAACGATTATGGCGCCAGCAGTATTACCGCCCTCGAAGGCCTCGAGGCGGTGCGCAA
>JAEUUS010000318.1 GCA_016787545.1 Saprospiraceae bacterium | reverse complement strand
CGTTTGGGCTACCTACCGGTTCACCTTGTTGTTTTACGGAGCAGAGAAGGCGCGCCATGCGGCGTTTATGCTGGCCTCTTGCATGGGTTTGATGATCATTAGCAACGACGTGCGAACCGACACCCTTCTCCTGGGCTTTTCGGCCTGTGCGATCTGGCAGGGAGCGGAATATCTGGTTTCACAACGCTGGAAAAATCTGCTGGGCGCCTTCTTTTTCGTGGGTCTGGCCATGCTCGCCAAGGGCCCAATCGGGCTCGTGATGACAGCTTTTGGTTTGGGCGCGCATTTGCTGATACAACGGCAATGGCGGACTATTTTTCAGGGACAATGGCTGGTTGGACTTCTGGTTACTGCGTTGGTGCTGGCGCCCATGTGCTGGGGCCTGTGGCAACAATTTGACCTGCATCCGGAAAAATTGGTGAATGACCGGCATGGCGTTTCCGGGCTGCGTTTTTTCTTTTGGGAACAAAGTTTTGGCCGAATTACCGGCGAAAACGTGTGGAAAAACGATACCTCCGGGTTTTATTTTTTGCACGTGTACCTCTGGGCTTTTTTACCCTGGTGCCTGCTGTTGCCATATGCCATCTGGAAGCATGTGCGTATGGCCTGGTTGACTGCCGCTCGTACTGCCGGGGAGACTGGCACTCGTACTGACGGGGTGACTGCCAGTCACCCCGTCAGTACGAGTGCCAGTCTCCCCGGCAACACAAAACCCGAATTCATCACTTTAGGCGCTTTTTTACTCACGTTCATCGCCCTTTCCCAGTCGCAATACAAACTGCCGCATTATATCTTTATCACCTTGCCCTGGGCGGCCGTACTTCTGGCCTCCACCCTTGAGCGACCGGCGAAATGGCAGTGGATGCTGATGTACTTTATAGGTTTTCTGACGCTGATCTTGTGTCTGACGGCCTTGTTTTTCTTTTTCCCGGAAGGCGCCTGGGCGGTGAAAATCCCCTTTTTGTGTGGTGTTGTAGCCCTTTTATGGCAAATTTGGCAAAAGCCGTTTCCGGACAATTCCGGACAAATGGTTCAACGTGGCGTTTGGCTGATGGTTATGTTCGGTTTTGTGCTAAACTTTCATTTTTACCCTCGTTTATTGCCATATCAGTGTCCGGCACAAGTGGCAAAGTCTGCGCGGGCACAAGGTATTCCGCAAGAAAAGATGTTTTTTTTCCAGAGCAGCAGTCATGCCATGGATTTTTACAACGGCCGGATTATGCCCAATCTGGGCACGCCGGATCTGGTTCGGCAGACAGCTTCATCAGCTGGCGGCATATTTGTGTTTACAACCATTAATGGCAAAAACATTTTGGAAGAAGCCGGGTTTGGTGTGATTGAACGAGGCCGGTATCCGCATTTTCAGGTAGCCTTGTTGAAACCCAAATTTTTGAACCCGGCTACCCGGGATGAAACCCTGGGGGCCTACTATTTGTTGGAAATTCCTGCGCAGGAAACAAAATAAAAGTGCTTGAATGGCTTTTCCGGCACATTCTTTCCTTGAACCAATTTTTTTTTGAAATATTACCTGCTGTTTTTTAGTGTTGGAGTGTTTGGGTTGGTGAGTGTTTAAGTTGGCGTTCGGCTGGGTATTTTCGCCTTGTCATTGACCAAGTTGAGCGCTCAAATACCCGCAAACTCGAACACTCAGGCACTCAAACACTTCGAAGTTATGGAAAAACCCTGGTTACATCATTATCCGGCCGGCGTGCCCGCCAATATCAACCCTGATCAATACTCCCGTGTGATCGACATGGTGGAGGAATCGTTTCAGAAATATGCCGATCAACCAGCCTTTATTTTCATGGGCAAAACCATGACATTCAGGGAATTGGATGAAAAAAGTGCTGCTTTTGGCGCTTACCTGCGGTCGCGCGGACTGGAACCGGGTGATCGTGTGGCCCTGATGATGCCTAACCTGATGCAATACCCGATTGCCATGTTTGGGGTATTGAGAGCCGGTTTGATTCTGGTGAATACCAACCCGCTTTATACACCGCGGGAGATGAAACACCAGTTTATAGATTCCGGCGCCAAGGCCATTCTGATTGCCGAAAATTTTGCCCATAACCTGGAGCAAATCATTGGTGAAACCCAGATTAAAACCGTCATACTCACCTCAATTGGCGAGATGCTCGGCCTGAAAGGTTCGATTGTCAACTTCGTGGTGAGACGGGTTAAAAAGATGGTTCCCAAATACAAACTAAGCAACACGGTTTGTTTCAATGACGCCATCAAACAAGGGCGAAAATTTACGCTGGAACCCTTTAAAGGCGGTCCCGACGATACCATAGCCTTGCAATATACCGGCGGCACCACCGGCGTTTCCAAAGGAACGATGCTCACCAACCGCAACCTGCTGGCCAATATGATGCAGATCCGGGCCTGGTTGATGCCTGTTTTGCAGGGTCATGAGGGAGAACAGGCGCGTACCATGTGCGCACTCCCCTTATACCATATCTTTTCCTTTACCGTGAACTGCCTTGCTTTTATGAGTATAGGCGCCTGTAATATATTGATTGTCAATGCCCGCGATTTGCCTGCCTTGATCAAGGAATGGGATAAATACAAACCGCATATTGTGCCGGGGGTAAACACCCTGTTTAATGGGTTGCTCAACCAGCCGGCCTTCCACAAGCTTGATTTCAGCTCCTTGCGTGCCTGTGTGGGTGGGGCTATGGCCGTACAACGTGCTGTTGCCGAACGCTGGCAACAGGTTACCGGATGCCAGCTCACAGAAGGTTATGGCATGACCGAAAGCAGCCCGGTACTCACGGTAAATCCGGTAGACAGTTCAATGCGCCTCGGCACGATAGGAATGCCCGTACCCAGCACGGAAGTTCGGATTGTGGATGAAAGTTACGTGGCACTCCCAGCCGGACCAGACAATGTGGGCGAAATCCAGGCGCGTGGGCCACAAGTGATGAAAGGCTACTGGCAACGTCCGGAAGCTACGGCAGAAACCATCAAGGATGGCTGGCTGTGCACCGGCGATATGGGTTTTATGCACCCGGATGGCTTTTTTCAGATTGTAGACCGCAAAAAAGACATGATTCTGGTGTCGGGCTTCAACGTGTATCCGAATGAAATTGAAGACGTGCTGGCCCTGCACCCCAAGGTGCTTGAATCGGCTGCCATTGGCCTTGCCGACGAGAAATCCGGAGAAGTAGTGAAAGTCTTTATAGTGAAACGCGATGAATCCTTGACAGAAGAGGAAGTCATTGCGCATTGCCGGGAAAACCTCACCAATTATAAAGTGCCCAGAAAAGTTGAATTCAGAAAAGATTTGCCCAAAACCAATGTGGGCAAGATTCTGAGAAGAGAACTGCGGGATACAAAGTAGTATTCTGATAAAAGCAAATAGGTAAAAAAACCGGGTATTTTTAAATTTGTTTTGATTTACTCGGGTGTTTTTTCTTTTTGCCAACTTATCTTCGCCGCAACGGCCAAACCCGCCATAGAAAAACCACAAACAAAATTGTAAAATGGCATCTCTTGCTCCTTTTCAGGGTACTTTGGGCGAACGACGCGCCGCTCACTTGCTGCGCCGCACCAGCTACAGATACAATCGGCAGCACTTGCAGCAATTGGCCTCCATGACGGTTGACCAGGCTGTAAACGATTTGATTGCGCTTCAGCCCTTAACCATGGAGCAACCGGTGTACGACGACCCAAATACACCCGCCATTGAGCAAAATGTTTGGCTGATACCAACCACAAACTTTGACACGGATTTGGAATTTCCGTACCGCCAACGGGTCATTGGCTGGTGGTTGAATGAAGCCTTGGAGGATTCAGGTATTGGGCACCGGATGAGTTTCTTTTTTCACCAATATCTGGTAACCACCATCCTTACCTACAATCACGCCACCTATTTTGATTACCTGCGTCTGCTGCGTTGGGGCTGCTTGGGGAATTTGAAAAAACTGATGACCAAAATGGTAGCAGATAATACCATGTTATATTATCTGAATGGTCACCAAAATTCAAAAACCAGTCCGAACGAAAATTTTGCCCGGGAGTTTTTTGAGTTGTTTACCATTGGAAAAGGGCCACAGGTTGCTCCAGGCGATTATACGAATTACACCGAGGATGATATTGTACAGGCCGCGCGTGTATTTACGGGTTGGCGTACCGTTGGCAACCGGAGCATCGTTGATCCTGAAACCAATTTTCCCAGAGGGAATGCGCAATTAAGCCGGCATGACACCGGTAATAAAACCTTCAGCAGTAAGTTTCAAAACACTGTCATAACAGGTGGAACTACCGTAGCAGGTATGTACACCGAACTGGATGCCATTATCAATTTGGTGTATGCGCAGCCCGAAACCGCCCGCAATTTTGTGAGAAGGCTGTATCGCTATTTTGTGCATTCCAATATTACCCAGGAAATTGAGCAGGATATTATTCAACCGCTGGCCGACACCCTGATGGTCAACAATTATGAAATTGTTCCTATTCTGCGCAAATTGTTCAAGAGTCAGCATTTCTTCGATATGGACGATTCTGCCAATGCCGATGAAATTATTGGTGGGTTGATTCGCTCTCCGCTGGAACTGGCCTTGCAATCGCTCAGTTTCTTCGATATTGCAATTCCAAATCCGATATCGGATAATAAGAAACACTACGAAACCTTCTATTATTACGGCGTTTACGAGCGCATGTTGGGACTCGCCAATCTCAACCTGTTTTACCCACCTGATGTGGCGGGATACAGCGCGTATCACCAGGAACCGGAATTTAGCCGGCACTGGTTCAGTTCTACGTCCATCGTTTCCCGGTATAAATTGCCACAAATGCTGCTCACCGGCAAACGGGTAGTAGGCGGCTCTGTGAATAGCAGCATTGGTATTAAACTGGATATAGTACCCTGGGTGCGCAATAGCGGTATCACCCTTGACCCTTCAAATCCCTATGATTTGGTGAAGGATTTGCTGGATTATATGTTGCCCGTAGCTCTGGATACGGATCGTTTCAATTATTTTTATGAAACCATTTTCTTAGACGGGTTGCCTCCGAGCGACTGGACTTATGAATGGGAAAACTATCTGGCTACCAACAATCAGACAGAAGTAAAAATTCCATTGGAGCGACTGATCAATCACATCATGTTTTCGCCGGAGTTCCAAACGTTTTAGCAGAAGCTAAAAGTTGTTTGGAGGCCTGAAACTTTTCATTTTTGCGCCGTCAATAGCGGCAAGTTCGCCTTGCAGTGGATGATTCCTGCAGGGCGACTTTTTTTAACAAACATTTTAACGCATTTCGAACATGAAATCATTATCCACCCTTTTACTCGTCTTTTTAAGTATTCAACTGAGTTTTGCCCAAACGCCCGCAGCACCCGCCCCGGAAGTAAAATTCGGCTGGGAGAATGGCGGAAGTCTGGGACTCGACCTGGCTGGCACCTTTCTCGGCAATCCACGCCTTGGCGCTGGCGACAACCGCATCGGCTTCGGCGGTTTGGTAAACCTTTTTGCCAACAACAAGCAAAAAAAATACTTCTGGAACAACAGCGGAACCCTGCAATTAGCCGCTCAACGTATCGGTCCTAAAACCAAGGACGATGGCAGTGTGAATCCCTTTCAGAAAAACCTCGATATCCTTCGTTTGGGCTCAAGGTTTGGTTACAGCATCAAAGGAGATAAGCTTTTTGCAGCCCTCGACGCAACAGCAGAATCGCAGCTGCTGCCTACTTATGCCGGGAATGTGATTCATGGAGAAGCGGAAAATTTACTGTCAGAATTTCTTTCACCTGCCCGTTTCTCTATCGCGCCCGGTATAGATTACAAGCCAACCAAGCACCTCACCTTTTTTATTTCACCCTCCAGCTTCAACCTGATTTATGTGGGTAACGATGATCTTGCAGCCCTAACCGGTCAACCGCTCGGTAATGAGGAAGGCAAAAACAACCGTTTTCAGTTAGGTTATGCTTTGAAAGGAGCTTATGTGAACAAATATTTCAAGGATCGTGTGGCGGTAAGCTCCAAATTAGCCTGGTTTGCCGATTACCGTCAAAGCCTGAACGGCAACGTTTTGTGGCAAAATGCGCTCGATATTCAGATATTCAAGGGTTTGGCGCTTGGGCTTTTCGGCGATGTATTCTACGATCACTTTACCCTTGTACAAGTGGAAAAAGTGCCTGAAGGCACTGCCCCAGACGCTATTCGTCCGTTTTTGGGCTTGAAACCGGCTTATACAGGCGGTTTCCTGCTGAAATATAATATGATCTTTTAAGGAAAGGTAGGAAGGGATCGTTCTCAGAGGTGATTTTTACCGCAGAGGCGGAGAGACGCGGAGGTTGTTTTTTTATTGCAGAGGCGGAGAGACGCGGAGGTTGTTTTTTTACCGCAGAGGCGGAGAGACGCGGAGTGTTTGATAACCAATGGTTTAAATCTCTGCGTCTCAGCGCCTCTGCGGTAAAAATCACCTCTGAGACAGCGCCTTTAACTTTCCTGAGCCCTACTTCTTCTTATACTTCGAGCTATTAGGCACCTGATAACGCTTAGCTCTGGCCTGGGCTTTGGGAACCATGGATTTCAATTTGGCGGAGCGTTTGGAGGGGTCTGGGTGGGTGCTTAGAAACTCCGGAGGGCGGCTGCCACCGGCTTTGGTCATGCGAGCCCAGAATGGCGCTGCTTCGTTAGGGTTGTACCCAGCCATGGCCATCAGGTACAGCCCAATTTCATCGGCTTCCGATTCATGTTTGCGGCTAAAAGGCAACAAAACGCCCAACTGGGTGGTTGCACCAGCAGCCTGCAGGATCAGATTTCGCGTTTGAGCAGGTTTTTGCGACATGGCCAGGCCCAAATCCAGGGTGGTAAGTCCAAGTTGTGCTACCAAACCCTGACTCACCCGTTCGTTGCCGTGATTGGCCAGGGCGTGTGCAATTTCGTGCCCCATCACTACCGCCAGGGCGTCTTCGTTTTGGGTTACTTTTAATATCCCGGTGTACACCACCACTTTACCGCCCGGCATACAAAAAGCATTTACCGTTGGATCATCTATGACGTTGAATTCCCAGGCAAAATTTTTCAGGTCCTTAGACAAGCCGTTTGCCTTGTAATACACCTCGGTGGCTGCTTTGATGTCGTTGCCCACCCGCCGAACCAAATCAACCTCCTTCCCGGAAGCCATCGGTTTATTCTCAGATAAAAACTGACGATATTCCGCAAAGCTGGTCTGATTGAGCTGTGCGTTTGGGATGAGATTCAAGGATTTGCGACCGGTGAATACGGTTTTTTGGCAGGCATAGATCAGGGGCATTAAGGCCAGCACGATCAAAACTTTTTTCCACATAATGAAAGAGTGTAATTTGTTGAAATGGGTTTCCGGAAAACCGGTACAATCATCTAACGCAAAAATGCACCGTCTGTCACATCAACTCCCGGAATTTATCATAAAAGTAACAGTTTGTCGAAGGTAGCTATAAAAAAATGCCACATTTACAGAGATCTTGGGATCTTTGTCAACCAATAACGCCCTGGATTGTTACTGGGGCAAAATTTTAAAGCATGAAAAAACTCTTATTTTTGTCAGCCCTGCTCACCCTTATCGGTTCTGTTAACGCGCAAATCAAAACACCGGCGCCCAGTCCAACCGCAAAAGTTAGCCAGGAAGTAGGCCTCATTAAAGTGGATGTGGAGTATTCCCGTCCAAGCGCCAAAGGCCGTAAAGTATTCGGCGATCTGGTTCCATTCGGTACGCTGTGGCGCACTGGCGCAAATGCCAGCACCAAAGTAACCGTGTCTGACGATGCCAAAGTGGCCGGAATGCCACTTCCCAAAGGCACTTACGCCCTCTACACCATCCCTGGAGAAAAAGAATGGACCATCATTTTCTACAAAAACACTTCTTTCTGGGGCGCTCCGGAGCCTAAAGACTTTAAAGAAGAAGATGTTCAGGCGCGTTTCACCGTTTCCTCTGTACCACAA
>JAEUUS010000315.1 GCA_016787545.1 Saprospiraceae bacterium | reverse complement strand
ATCCTGAAACTTTTCAAAGGAAAACACCGGAATCTTAATAGCATATCCATCCAGTTTTTGGGTGATTTTAAAATCCTTCAGCTTGTGGGTGCCCAACATCACTTTGGTGGCTATATTGAGGTACGGAACGCCATAGGCTTTCGCAATAAACGGTGTAGTACGCGATGCCCTCGGATTGGCCTCAATCACAAATACTTCATCGTTCTTAATCGCAAACTGAATATTGATCAAACCCTTGATATTCAATGCTCTGGCAATTTTTTCTGCATACTCCACCATGCTTTGAATCACGATCGGACCCAGGCTGTAATGGGGCAGTACGGCAGATGAATCGCCGGAGTGTATACCTGCCGGCTCAATGTGTTCCATAATGCCCATCACATGCAGTTCATCACCGTCAAAAATGGCATCAATTTCGGCTTCCTTGGCGCGTTCCAGGAACTGATCAATCAAAACCCGGTTGTCAGGAAGGTGCTTGAAAATGGTGAGTACCTGACGCTCCAGCTCATTGTCGTTGATCACAATTTTCATGCGTTGTCCACCTAACACATAGCTTGGCCGCACCAACAGCGGATATGGGATTTTTTTGGCAATCTCCAAAGCTTCATCCACATCGCGGGCCGCACCATACTGGGGATAAGGGATATCCAGTTCTTTCAACAAATCCGAGAACCGCCCGCGGTCTTCGGCTATGTCCATGTCGTTGTAACTGGTGCCGATGATATTATACCCGTTTTTGTGCAGTTCTTCTGCCAGTTTCAAAGCCGTTTGTCCTCCCAATTGCACAATCACTCCTTCCGGTTTTTCATGCTCAAGGATCTCCTCCAGGTGCTCCCAAAACACAGGCTCGAAGTAGAGTTTGTCGGCCATATCAAAGTCGGTCGATACCGTTTCGGGGTTACAGTTCACCATAATAGCCTCATAACCAACCTCTTTGGCGGCCAGCAAACCATGCACGCAGCAGTAATCGAACTCAATGCCCTGACCTATTCGGTTCGGACCTGAACCCAGTACCACAATTTTTTTACGGTCGGTGGAGATGCTTTCGTTTTTGGCGCCCAGCTTATTGACGGGATGACTTTGAGTCACCACGTCAATAACAGCGTCCGGCGCACTGTCGGGGTGACTTTGAGTCACCCCGACAGTAGATTCCCCGGCAGCAGACTCAAAAGTCGAGTAGAAATAGTTTGTCTTACTTTCAAACTCGGCCGCACAGGTATCCACCATTTTATATACCCGGCGAATGCCGCGTTTTTTGCGTTCGCGGGTTACCGGTTTTTCCTCAATGCGCAACAACCAGGCGATTTGCGCGTCGGAATAGCCGTTTTTCTTCAGTTCAATAAAGAAATCCGTTGGGATATCTTCCGGTACGTTGTACCTGAGCAGCTGCTCTTCCATCTTCACCAGGTTTTTGATTTGGCCAATGAACCAGGGATCAATACCTGTGAATTTTTGCACTGTTTTGGATGGAATGCCCAGGCGAAGTGCATCTTTCACCCGGTAAATCCGGTCGTCCGACACCTTTTCCAGGCGTTCCATAATATCGTCGGTCTTGAGCCATTCCTTTTTATCGGCGCCCAAACCCGTGCGGTTGTTTTCCTGGCTCTGACAAGCTTTTTGCAGGGCTTCATTGAAAGAGCGTCCAATGGACATCACCTCACCAACCGATTTCATCTGAAGCCCCAGACGGTGATCCGCGCCGTGGAATTTATCGAAATTCCAACGCGGCATTTTGACAATTACGTAATCCAGCGTAGGTTCAAAATACGCTGAAGTGGTTTTGGTGATCTGGTTTTTCAGTTCATCCAGGGAATAACCAATGGCCAGTTTGGCCGCGATTTTAGCAATTGGATAGCCCGTTGCCTTACTGGCCAGGGCAGAGGAACGCGACACCCGAGGATTTACCTCAATGGCAATAAGTTGCTCGTTTTCAGGATTTTGTGCAAACTGCACATTACATCCTCCTGCAAAATTGCCCAGAGCCCGCATGATCTTAATGGCCTGATTCCGCATGTCCTGGAATGCAGTATCCGACAGGGTCATCGCCGGCGCCACCGTTATACTGTCGCCGGTGTGGATGCCCATTGGGTCCAGGTTTTCTACCGTACATATGATTACCACATTATCAAGGTGATCCCGCAGCAACTCCAGCTCGAATTCTTTCCAACCCAAAACGGCTTTTTCTACCAGCACTTCGTGGGTGGGAGACGCATTCAGGCCGCGTTTCAGTGCCTCATCGAAATCATCTTCCTTCATACAAAATCCGCCACCTGTGCCGCCCAGCGTATAGGATGGACGAATTACCAGCGGAAACCCAATTTTCTGCGCGGCTTCTTTGCCCTCCAGAAAAGAGTTGGCGATAAAGGAAGGTGCAACAGAAAGTCCGAGATTGAGTACCAGTTTCTTGAACTCCTCGCGATTTTCGGTGGTTTCAATGGCTTTGGTATCTACCCCGATCATGCGCACCCCGTATTGTTCCCAGATGCCCATTTTTTCACATTCAATAGCCAAATTGAGGGCGGTTTGGCCACCCATGGTGGGCAATACGGCATCAATAGGCGGCAAATTGGGGTCTTCCTGGTGCTCTTGCAGGATCTTTTCGATACTTTCCGGAGTGAGCGGACGTAAGTAAATATGATCGGCCGTAACAGGGTCGGTCATGATGGTGGCCGGATTGGAGTTAATCAGGCTCACTTTAATGCCCTCTTCCCTGAGGGAACGGGAAGCCTGGGAGCCGGAGTAATCAAATTCACAGGCCTGACCAATCACAATGGGTCCGGAACCGATGATAAGAATGGACTGAATGGAAGTATCTCTTGGCATGTTCAATCAAAAAAAGCTAAAAAAAATGCCGCAAACCGGCTCAAAGGTCACCAGTTTGCGGCATAGCCGAAGTGAAAGTACGCGTTGCTCGTTTTTTCATTTCGGGGTGCAAAGGTATGTTAAGCTTGAAAATTTTCCGCTTATTTTTGTCCGGATTTATTTAAAAAAACAACCTGC
>JAEUUS010000300.1 GCA_016787545.1 Saprospiraceae bacterium | reverse complement strand
CTGAAGAAGCCGTAAGGTTGGCGCTCGAAGCCGGTTACGACATCCGTATCAGTCAGGCCGATGCCGATATTGCCCGGCTAAACAATACCAAAGGGAACGCTGGCATGTTGCCTACCATTAATCTGGTGGCCAACGAAACCTTTACCCTCAGCACTTTCCAGCAAAAACTGGCCAACGGCTCCGAGTTTAATGAAGCTGGCGCCCCTTTTAATAATGCTAACGCAGGCGTTCAGCTGAACTGGACCTTGTTCGACGGGCGCCGGATGCATATTACCAAAAAACGCCTCGGAGAACTGGAGTCTTTAGGCCAGATCAACCTGCAAAACACCATCCAGCAAACCGCCGCCGCTGTACTCATTGCTTATTATGAGATTGTGCGCGGGCGCATGCAGGAGCGCGCCATTGCCGAAGTCATTACGCTTAATGAAGAGCGCCTGCGCATAGCAGAAGCGCGGTTGGCGGCCGGATTTGCAGCCCAAACCGATGCCCTGCAGGCGCGTATTGACCTCAACCAGCGCCGAGCCGATCTGATCCTGCAACAAGCCAACACTGCTAATGCTAAACGCGCACTCAACCGACTGCTCGTGCGCGCACCCGAAACAGCCTTCCGGGTGGATGAAACCCTGAGCACCAACCTGGCATCAGACCGCAGTACGCTGATCCAAAAAATCATGTCAAACAATCCCGGACTGCTCTCTCTGCAAAAATCTGCCGAGGTAGCCGCTCTGGTGGTAGACGAAAACCGCACGCTGAACAAACCAAGAATTACCGGCAATAGCCAGCTCAACGCTGTTCGTACTGATAACGGCGCAGGCTTTTTGCTCAACAATACCCAGGCGGGTTTGTCGGTGGGCGCAGGATTGGTTGTTCCACTGTACAACGGGGGCAATGTGAAACGTCAGATTGAAACCGCACGCTTGGCTGCGCAGCAATCCAGCCTGCGGATAGAAAACCAGCGCATGGTGCTGGAAACCGAGCTGGACAACCAACTGGCCATTTACCAAAGTCAGCAACAAATCCTGAATTTGGAAGAAGAGAATGTGCGCATTGCCCGGGAGAACCTCAATGTGAGCACCGAGCGTTTTCGTGTGGGTACTACCAATGGCCTGGAGCCTCAAATTGCCCAGAACACACTGGAGCAAGCCCTGGCGCGCAGGGATCTGGTGTTGTTCAGTCTGAAATCGGCGGAAATTCGGTTGAAGTTATTGGCCGGGGAGTTGTAATCATAGCATCATGACAAACTGGACCAGCAAAATACCGTCTTTTCTGTGGATTCCGATCATCATCGGAGCCATTGCCCTGTTTATCGGGGGCAGTTATGCCATTTTTTACGGATTCACCTTTGTGGAAGGATTCAGTTCCATCCTTTTACTGGTGCTGGGCTGGTTTGGCTTCCGGATTTGCCAGAGATCGGAAGATTTACACAAGTATGGAGCGCTGGGCACAGCCGCCGGCATTACCTTTTTTGCCCTGATGGGTATGGCGCTGGATCAGCCGGGCAACATTTTGTACAATAAAGGGATAGAATGCGTCTATTGCCCCGAAAACAGCAGCCTGGAAAGGGAAGCCGTTAGTCGCGGAATGCAGGGCGGAGGCGTGCAGGTTTCACAAAAATTCGAGTGTATTGACCAGGATAGCGGAGAGGTTTTACGCAGCATCAATATGTTTGAGGTGCTTGCAGTCCGCTTTGGTGAGTATGTACTAATCGGGTATTTGTTGCTGGGTGCGAGCCGGGTGTATAACAGGCTTTAGGGGTTCACGCCCCCCCCCCCCAATTCACAAATCCTCCACCTTCCTCGGCCGCCGCACCTGCTCCCAGAAGAATCCTTCCAGTTTTTTGGTTTCCTTTCCAGCTTCCTTCATGGGGATGAACTTTCCGCTGGGTTTCTGATAAAACTTGATACTCTCCACCTTGTTATCACCAAAAAACAAGCGCATTTCCGAACAGGCTGTTTCATTTAGCCCAATGTAGGCTTTTTTATCATCCACGGCATAATACAGCGCCTGGGCATTGCCTTCCACCAGCATTTCCCGCGCTTCATCGTCGCGGAAGTACACTGTAGCATGTTTCCCACGTATCTGGTTGAATAAAATACCGTCTTCCGAATTGACCACCAGCGCATTCTGACGCAGCCAAAGCCGGTCAAGTTTTTTATTTTTCAACAACATCCGGATGGTATCGCCTGAAAACTGCGAGGTATCCGACCAAATCACTGGCTGGTTATGAATACGGTAGAACCAAAAAATGGAATCAGCGCTGCTGAAGGTAAGTGAATCGCAGGCGGCCTGAAGATCGCTTTTGAAAATCCGGACATCCCGATGCGCCAGTAATTGCCGCACATCGCTTGCAGAATCCGGCTTGAAGGAGGTTAGCGTATCGGCACTCATGTATAGTGTATCCCGGTCTATGAGACTTTTCATCATAGGCCTTCCGCCTGCACCTTCAGGCCCGAAACCGCCAAAAGCATTGAGGTACTGCGATTTTTTGTTGTAATCCATGCGCCACGACAGCACCGTATAATCGCTGGAAGTATCTTGCCACGACACGCTGCCCAGCGCTACGCCGTTGCCCAATACGTCGTTGAAATCCAGCGAATCGGCCTCTATGATGTTGGGGGGATCGCTAACGCGGCCGCGACCAGTGAGCTGATAGATTTTGTTCTTACTGTCATACCGAATCTCGCTACCCTGAATATCGCGGGTACTATCGCGGAAATGCGCGCTGCCGCGAAGAATGGTTTTTTCTGTTTCAGAGTTAAACCGGATCACTTCTGCATCAGCTACTTCGCCTTTTTTAGGGTCTTCAATATGTGCGTCTCCTTCCAGGGTATAATCCTTCAAATTCCCTTCATAACGCATTTTACGGGCCCGACCGAGTTGCCCATCCTTTTCATACTGCGGGTTCAGGTCAAACTCTGCGAAATCGTTTTCCATGTCGTAAAACCCACTTTCCGTGTAGATTTTACTGCCCCGCTGACTAATCAGCGTGGGCGCCACAAACCGCACCAGCTGGGCTTCCGTGTTGAACGTCATGGTATCGGTTCGCATGGTGAACTCCGGATCCGTGACCACTACATTGCCTTTAAGCAGCACTTCTTTTTGGTCTACCAGATAAGTGCCCCGCCTACTCACCACCTGACTTTTGCCGTTGGTCATGGTAGCGCCGGTGGTGTAGGTGGCTATTTTATTGCCGGTATCGTATCGGAGTCTTTCTGTAAATAATTGTTGTTTACCATTCACCAAAACCACCTTGTTGAACAGGTCGCTGATTTTGGTCACGGCATCGTAATGGGCAGAATCGGCAAAGGCTTTGACGGTATCTCCCTGGGC
>JAEUUS010000253.1 GCA_016787545.1 Saprospiraceae bacterium | reverse complement strand
TTCCTTGACAAAAAAAGTGAATTGCTCATTGGTCAATCCTTCCTGAACATTGGAGGCGTCCACAATGGAATTGTACATGTTGAAATTGGTGGTCAACTCCAGTATTTTCCAGAAGTTGTTTTTCAGCGTGAATTCCATACCATATGCCTCGCTGGAATTGGCGTTTTCATAGGTGGAAACAATCACAGTGTCGCGGTAAATGGCCGGATCATATTCCGGATACAAATATCTGGTTAACAGATTGGTAGAACGCTTGTAATAGACGGATACCAACAAATTGTGCTGTTTATTGAACACATTCTGATAGTTCAGTTCCAACGCATTGTTAAATTCCGGTTTCAGGTTTGGATTCCCTCGAGACAGATTCAGGGAATCTGAAAAATCCGGGAAAGGAATCAACTGGAAAAAACTTGGACGGTTAATTCTGCGGGTATAACTCAATTGGATCTGATCTTCCTCATTCAATTTATAGGTCAGGAACATGCTTGGAAACAGCTGGATAGGGAAGTCCACATTAAACATAGAATCGGTATCCAGCAGGGTTCCGGTGTACTGTGAGCTTTCGGCACGAAGACCAAGCTGGTAACCCCATTTTTTGAACGATTGGCTGAAAGTTCCATATGCGGCATAAACCTGATCGTTGAATTTATACCGGTCCGCGAATCCGGGAACCCGGTAGAACTCTCCATCAGCCAGAGAATCCTGGAAATTGGCATTTTCGCTACGGAAATTACGAAGTGCCCCGCGGGCGCCTAATTCCATTTTCAAACCATTACCGAGCGGGTTAACAAAATCGGTTTGGAATGTGTAAAATTCATTGCTGCCGGAACCGGTTTGTTTCTGCCTGGAGGTCAGAAGGCTTTGATTTGGATATTCTGTGATAAAAAAGCCCTCGTTATCAGAATTACTACCATTGACATTTGCATCTGCGGTCCATTCTTTACCCTCTTTCGGGAACAAGTGTTTGAATGAAATCTGGCTACCAAAGTTGCGGAAGTTGCGATCTGAATTGGTATTCCGAACTGCATCACTAAAGCCTAATATGTTGCCAGAAAGCAGTGAGTCGGTGTGAATATTGATCAAATCATCGTTTTGAAAATTACCACCATGGTAATTACCGCTAATGGAAAGGGTATTACGGTTGTTGATAAACCAGTCAAATCCGCCACGCCCCATGGCAAAAAATCCGTCGTTTTGTGAATCATTGTTTTGGAAAATATTGGTCACCGGCCGGAATTCCTGTCCAGGCAAGGCCTCATTATATCGGTCAGTGGCGCCAGTACTCAGCGAACGCCGTTGATTGAAATTGCCACCGAGGAAAACATTGATTTTTCCTTCACGGGCATTTACATCGCCACCAAGATTCACACGGCCGCGCATATCAATACCTGCGCGTACAGAGCCGTTGTAACCAATGCGGCGCTCTTTTTTGAGTACAATGTTGACGATGCCAGCCCCTCCTCCTGAAGCGTCATATTTTGCGGAAGGATTGGTAATTACTTCTACATTATCGATAGCATCTGCAGGAATTTGATCCAAAGTCAGGTTAGATGGGCGACCGTCAACAAAAATTTGTGGTGCGGCATTTCGCATGGTCAGGTTTCCATCGATGTCTACATTGAGAGAAGGCACATTTTTCAAAGCATCCTCCGCAGTGCCGCCTGCGGCTACATTGTCTTTGTCTACCCGATATACTTTTTTGTCGAGCGCGAGGGTAACCTTGCTGGCTTCCCCAACCACTTCCACTTCTTTGAGCAGTTTGGCGGAAGCGCCTAATTTGATGTTACCCAGGTCTTTATCTACTGCGCCAGACATGGCGCCCATATTACCATTTCCGCTGCTAGGCGGGCGGTTTCCGCCATTCCGACCACCCAGGTTAAACGACACTTTTTGTTCGTAAGTAGCATAACTCAGGTAATTGATTTTTAGGGTGAATTCACCAAAAATGGGCAGTTTTTCCAGACTAAATTCACCGTTTTCAAGCGTGAGTTGTCCGGCAATAACGGAAGGTTGCATTTTTTTACTCAGGGAGTCGAACTTCATGCCGATCAGCTGAACTGATGCATAAGCAAGCGGTTCATTGGTGGTCTCGTCCACCACCTTACCATAGAATCGGCCGATATTGGCTTGTGCTCCCATACCGGGACCACCAGGGCGGCCCTGAGGGATTTGAGCCTGTGCTAAAAGAGGAAGGAACAGGAAAAGCATTGCTATGCCCATTGCGTGCATACAATGCGGTGCGGTAAGTTTTTGCATGGTATTATGTATGTTTGGAAAATCCACAGTGGGATCTTATCTGCGTTTAAGGACCAGGCTATCTGCCGGATATTGAGCCTTCAGGCTATCCATTGCGGCTTGTGCCCATTGAACAAGCAATTGTTTTTGCGCATCGGTCAGTACGGCATCCCGGTGAGTCCAGGTATAGGAACCAAGAGGCATTTCGTCCTCTTTTACCATCTCGATGATTTCTTCAAGTTTGTGGTTTTGCACGGCAATCCGTCGATTGGTAAATTCCGACAAATTGAGTTTGCGTTTACCTTCATTCACATGGTTAGCCAGCCAGGAGGCCACCGGCTGCACATTTGCATACCAGGGGTACCGGGTGAGGTTGCTGTGGCAATCGTTACAAGCTACTTCTAAAATGGTATTTACTTCGGTTGGAACTGAGTATTTTGTGGAAACGTGGTGGGTTTGCACATTCGAAAGATTTCGTTCAGGGCGATAGAATTGGGCCAG